>JADLAZ010000052.1 GCA_020849725.1 Chloroflexota bacterium | reverse complement strand
GATGTGGGCTACGCCGCCTTCTACGTCATCGGCGCCTACACGGCCGCGCTGCTGACCTCGCCGCAAAGCCCCTGGTACGACGTCTTGCAGCACACGCCGCTGTCCAGCTTCTGGTTGGCACTAGTGCTGAGCGTCATCGTGGCCGGTGGCTCGGGCGTCCTGCTCGGCGCCCCGACGCTGCGCCTGCGCGGCGACTACCTGGCGGTGGTGACGCTCGCCTTCGGCGAGATCGTGCCGCGCGTCTTCCTCAATCTAGACAAGGTGACGCGCGGCGCGCAGGGCATCAACCCGATCGCCTACCCCAACTTCTTTGGCTTGCAGTTCTCGTCCGATGCGCGCGTCAACATCTACTGGTATTTCCTGATCCTGGTGATCCTCGTCGTGTGCATCTCCGCCACGCTGCGCCTGAAACACTCGCGTCTCGGCCGCGCCTGGATGGCCATGCGTGAGGATGAGTTGGCGGCGGCGAGCATGGGCGTCAATCTGGTGCGCACCAAGCTGCTGGCCTTTTCGCTGGGCGCGTCGTTCGCCGGCTTCGCCGGCGCGGCCTACGCTTCCTATATCCAGGTCGTCAGCCCGGATCAGTTCTCATTCAGCATCTCGATCATGGTGCTGGTGATGGTCATCCTGGGCGGCATGGGCAACGTCTGGGGCGTGATTCTGGGGGGCTTCATCATCGGCTTCTTCGACAACGTGCTGGTCAGGACGATCAGCGATTGGATCAAGGGGTTCGGCAAGCTCACCGGCAGCGTGCCGCTGCAGGAATTCAACCTCGAGGTGTACAAGTTCGGCATCTTCGGCCTGGCGCTGGTGCTGCTGATGCTGGTGCGGCCGGAGGGGCTGCTGCCCAGCGCCCACCGCGCCGCCGAGTTGCACCCGGAGTCAGACGACATCCGGACCCAGGAAGACGGGCTGTACACGATGGCCGACGAGTCGCCGGAGCGTGGCCGGCCGGAAGGGCTGGAGGCATAGTCATGGCGGACGCGCCCCCGCTGCTGCAGGCGACCGGCATCACCAAGACCTTCGGCGGCCTGGTCGCCGTCAACAAGGTCGATTTTGCCATCCCCGAGCGCGGCATCGTCAGCCTGATCGGTCCGAACGGCGCCGGCAAGACGACCTTCTTCAATATCCTGACCGGCCTCTACGCGCCGACCGCCGGCACGATCGCCTTCGATGGCCGCACGATCACCGGCCTCAAGCCGCACGAGGTGACGGTGGCGGGCATCGCGCGCACCTTCCAGAATATCCGTTTGTTCGCCAACATGACGGCGCTGGAGAACGTCGTCGTCGGGCAGCACTGCCGCATGAAGGCCGGCCCGGTCGGCGCGCTCTTCCGCCCACCGTCAGTGCGGCGCGAGGAGGAAGCCGCCTTCGCGCTCGGCCGCGAGTTGCTGGCCTTCGTCGGGCTGACCCGGCGCGCCGACACGGTCGCCAAGAACCTGCCCTACGGCGACCAGCGCCGGCTGGAGATCGCGCGGGCGCTGGCGACCGACCCGAAGCTGCTGCTGCTGGACGAGCCGACCGCTGGCATGAACCCGCTGGAGACGGCCGACATGACCGGCTTCATCAGCCGGCTGCGCTCCGAGCGCGGGCTGACGGTGCTGCTGATCGAGCACGACATGCGCGTCGTCATGGGCATCTCCGACCGGGTCAGCGTGCTCGACTACGGCGTCAAAATCGCTGAAGGCACGCCGGCCGAGATCGTGCGCAACAAGCAGGTGATCGAAGCCTATCTCGGACGCGAGGCGACCGCATGACGAAGTGGTAGGTGAGGAGTGAGGAGTCCTCGAACCGACTCCTCACTCCTCACCTATCACTCATCACTGGATAGAGAGATGGCACTTCTCGAGCTGCGCGACGTCCACGCCTACTACGGCAACATCCACGCGCTCAAGGGCGTGTCGCTGATGGTGGACGAGGGCGAGATCGTCACGCTGATCGGCTCGAACGGCGCCGGCAAATCGACGACGCTGAAGACGATCGTCGGGCTGATGCGGCCGCGGGCGGGCGAGGTGCGCCTGCGCGGCGAGCGCATCGACGGCACGCCGGCGCACAAGATCGTGACGATGGGCGTGGCCCAGTCACCGGAGGGGCGGCGCATCTTCCCGCGCATGACCGTCCAGGAGAACCTGGAGATGGGCGCCTTTGCCCGCAAGGATGCCGCCGGCATGCGCGAGGACATGGCCCGCGTCTTCACGCTCTTTCCGCGCCTCAAGGAGCGCACCAAGCAGGTCGCCGGCACGATGTCGGGCGGCGAGCAGCAGATGCTGGCCATCGGGCGGGCGATGATGGCCCGGCCCACGCTCCTGCTGCTGGATGAGCCGAGCATGGGGCTGGCGCCGATCCTGGTAGAGCAGATTTTCGCCACGGTCGTCGAGATCAACAAGTCTGGCGTGACGATCCTGCTGGTCGAGCAGAACGCGCTGATGGCGCTGGGCATCGCCAACCGCGGCTACGTGCTGCAGACCGGTGAGGTTGTGCTGGCGGATACCGCTGCTGAGCTGAAGATCAACGAGACGGTGCGCAAGGCCTATCTGGGTCAGTGACGGTGCGCCGGTGTGACGGTGCAGTGCGACAAGGCGGAACCCCTTCGTCCCTCCTACCAGGGGAATCGGCCGACGCACCGTCGCCTTGCCGCGCACGCCACGGCTGTGTCGTCCAGCTGACACCACGCCTCATGGCGCGATGTTGATGTTGCTGCGGAAGAAGTTGGTCGGGTCGTAGCGCCGCTTGACCTCGCGCAGTCGCTCGTAGTTGCCGGCGTGGCCGGCGCGGGCCAGCAGCGCGTTGTCCTCGCCCAGGCCAGCGAAGTTCAGATAGACACCGCCGCCGGTGCGGGCGCGCATGTCCGACCAGGCTCGCCGCGTCCAGTCGATCGCCGCGTCGGACTGGCTCGGGTCCTGCCAGATGGTGTCCAGGCTGAGGTTGTATTCCGACCGGCGGTTGCCGTAGGCGGTCGCGTCTTCCGGCACCTGGCTGGTGGCGCCGCCGAGGTGGCGAAGGCCAAGGATTGTCTCCGGTGTAGGGCGCTCGGCACCCAGGGCGACCATCGCGTCGATCGTGGAATCGGTCAAATCATCAATGAAGATAGATTTCCAATAATAGTACTGACTCGTCGGAAAGACCCAGTCGAAGGCGCTCTGCAACGTTAGACGGTGATGTTGTAGGCGCCGGCCACCCAGCGCTCGTCGGAAAGACCCAGTCGAAGGCGCTCTGCAACTGCGCATAGCGCGCGTGGCCGCCGAGGTCAACAACGAGGTCGCCCAGGGCGCGCAGAGGCGCGAGTGCCACCTCGGCCTCATCGACCGGCCCCGCATAAAGACCGTCGATCGCCACGATTGGCGCGCCGTGCAGATCCGCCGGCAGTTCGGCCACTGGCGGCAGACTCCAGAAGACGAGGAGGCTGGTGACCTCGTTCGGTGCCTGCCGCGTGTAATCACGCCAGGCGCGCATCACCCGCCGGGCATCCGACAGGTGGTAGACAGCCGTGGTGGAGAGTACCTCCGGGCCGAGCGCGTGCAACTGGAACTCGAACCAGGTGACGATGCCGAAGTTGCCGCCGCCACCGCGCACGCCCCAGAACAGGTCGGGGTTCTCCGTCTGGCTGGCGCGGCGCACCTGTCCGTCAGCGGTGACGATCTCGACCGCCAGCAGGTTGTCGCAGGCGAGCCCCCACTTGCGACTGGTGGCAGCCATGCCACCGGCCAGCGTGAAGCCGGCGACACCGGTCGTCGACACGACGCCGCCGGGCGTGACCAGGCCGTGGAGCTGCGTCTCATGGTCGAGATCGCCCCAGGTCGCGCCACCCTGCACCCGTGCGGTGCGCTTGAGCGGGTCGACCTGGATGCCCTTCATCGGCGACAGGTCGATGACCAGGCCGCCATCGACGACGGCGTTGCCGGCGACATTGTGGCCGCCACCGCGCGCGGTGACAAGCAGGTTGTGGGCGCGGGCGAACGTGACGCAGGCAACGACGTCGGCCGTGCCGGTGCAGCGCACGATCAGTGCCGGCCGCTTGTCAATCAGGCCGTTCCAGACGCGACGGGCTGTCTCGTAATCGGCGTGGTTGGGGTCGATGACCTGACCGCGCACGGAAGCGGCGAACGCGGCGACGGTGTCCGCGTCGAGACCGATCTGGTCGCCGGAGAGCGTGGTGGCGAGGGCAGTCGTGGCCATAATCGTCCTCCGTGGCGCGCCGGCGAGGTGCGAGCCTCTATCACGAACGGGCGCCTGATGCGTGCAGTCTAGGCTCGACCGCGTGTGCCGTAATCCGGCACATCACCCATTTCGCGACATGAGTGAGATCACCCAAAGTCCTGCTCCGTACACTGTTGCCCTGAAGTAGGCTCGGGACAGGGGTGCCTTCACCCTAACCCACTCCCACGGCGGTGGGCGAGGGGACTGGCCGTGCCAGCCCACCAGCTGCTGCCTCCGTCCGATATGCCTGGGGTGGCAAGGGCGGTTTCGCTGGCGGAGGACCGTTCTCTGAGCGGAGCCGAAGGAGACGCGGGCTTCGACTGCGCCCAGCCGACGGTGGCTTCGGCTCTGCTCAGTCAGCGGCCTGGACCCTGGCGCTCACCGGGTGACGATTGGTGTGACTCCCTGGGTGGGCTACGGCGCCTGGCTGGCGACTAGGTCAGGCTGGGCACGGTGGTCAGGCTGACACGCTGGCTTACACGATCTGCTGGCGCAGCGCCAGCGTGGCGGCGGCGGTGCGTGAGGAGACGCCCAGCTTGTTGAGGATGCCGGTGACGTGGCGCATGACGGTGCGGTGGCTGATCGCCAGGGCGGCGGCGATCTCGCGGTCGGTCTTGCCGTCGACGATCAAGCGCAACACCTCCAGCTCGCGTGGCGACAGTGGGCTGGCGGGCGCGGGTGGCCGCGTGGGCGCGCCTATCGTCGGCACCTGCGCCAGGGCCGTTCGCTCGAACAGCGCTCGATCGTCACCGTCGTCGATGGTCGCGGCGATCGTGGCGATGGTGGCGCGAGCGTCCCGCGCGGCGGCTCCGGCGTCGGCGTCACGACCCTGGGCGTGATAGAGCATGGCGAGGTCTGCGCTGGACTGCCAGTACAACAGGCGGAAGCCGAGGCGCGTGGCCGTGGCGCGGGCCGCCAGCAGGCACTGCTCCGCCGCATCGTCGTGCTGCAGGCGCCTGAGCGCTCGGCCACGCAGCAATTGGACGCGGGGCAGACGGTCCTCCGTCGCTGACGATGGGCCGCTTTCCACGAGCGTGTCGAGCAGCGTCAGGCACTGGCGCGGGTCGTCGCGCGCCAGTGCCAGTTCGGCGCAAGCCAGCCAGGCCAGGCGGTCGCCGATCGTGCCGCCAGGAATGGTCGTGCGCATCGTGTCGGAGAGGAGCGTCGCGGCGTAGCTCAGGTCACTGGCCGCGATGTGGGCGCGCGCGAGCGACGCGGTGGTAGTGCTGACCCAGAAGGCCGACCCGGTCGGCCGGGCGAGCGCCAGCGCCGTTTCAAGCGCGGCGATGCCGCCACGCGTATCGCCGATCTCGCCACGGAGCAGGCCCCGCACGGCGTGGAGGCCGACCAGCCACTGCCGATGACTGGCCTTGCTGGCCGCAACCAGACCGGCCGCCGCCTGGCGAGCCGCGGCGCCAAGATCGCCCTGCGCCAACGTGAAGGAGCTCTGGCAGTGGAGGGCGAATGCCTCGCCGGCGGGCCAGTCGATGGCACGAGCCAACCGCAGCGCTTCATGACCGCACGCCTGGCCGTAGCTCGCGGGCCGGTCGATCACGCCGGTTGTGGCCATGTCGAGCTCGCCGCCGAAGCAGCAGGCCGCCAGCATCGCCAGGCAATTGGATAGGCGAGACTGATCGCCCAGGCGTCGCCAGGACGCAATCGCCCGCTCGCAGTAGGTGACCGCCAGCGAAACGTCGCTGCCCATAAAGCTCGGCATCGCCAGGTGGTCGAGTGTATCGGCGACACCGCGCTCGTCGCCGGCCGCTTCGAACAGCGCCAGCGCCTCCTGATGCAGGAGCACAGCCCGCGCCGGCTCATCACGGTTGGAGTGCCAGTTGCCGACGCGGTTCAGGCTCTGCGCAGTCAGCGGGCCGTCGTCCAATCGACGCGCCAGGGCCAGTGCAGCCTGGCAATAGTGGCCACACAGGTCGTAATCCCGTTCGGCCCAGTGCAAGCCGAGGTCGAGCAGCGCCTGCACCTCGGCGCGCTGGTCACCCAACGTTTGAGCGCGCGCCAGCACTGCTTCGTAGTCACGGCGGGCGGCGTCGAACGCGCCGCGCATGGCGTGCGCAGCGGCGCGGGCGCGGAACGCCGGCAGTGGCAACTCGCGACCGAACTGCCAGGCCAGCGCCTGCGCGCGGTCCAGCGCCGCGATGGCTTCGTCCGCCGCGTAGATCGCCAGCGCCTGCTCACCGGCGCGCACCAGCCACTCGATGGCGCGCTGGTCGCCGGCGGCCTCAAAGTGCGCCGCGACCGGGCTGGCCCGTGGCTCGGGCCGAGCAGCCAGGAGTTCCGCCACGCGTCCATGGGTGCTGCGCCGCGTCGCCAGAGGCTGGTGGTAGTAGAGCGTGTCGCGCACCAGGGCATGGCGGAAGCGAACGCTGGTCCCATCCAGTGCTTCGCGCAGGAGACCCGCGTCGAGCGACCGCTGCGTCACCTCGTCCAGCTGGGCGAAACTCGCAGCGGTGGTCGCCTGCCACAGGTCGATCGGTGCATCCTGGCCAATGACTGCGGCCACCGCGAGCAACGCTCGCGCATCACGGTCGAGCGTCGTCAGCCGACCCTCGATGACCTGACGCGCGAGTGTCGGCACGGGCGCCTGGAGCAGGTCGCCCAGCTGCCAACCATTGCCGGCACGGGTGAGGAAGCGCTCGACCGCGAGCGTCCTCAAGACCTCGTCGAGAAAGAACGGGATGCCGTCACCGCGCGCCTGCAGGTACGCGACCAGGCGGGCCTCGTCGGTCGGCGACAGGGCGTATCGTTCGGCGACCAGCGTCCGCGTCTCAACCGCATCGAACGCGCGCAGGTCGATGCGCTCAGCGCGGGTTTCGCGCACCAAGCCGGGGAGTAGGGTGAAGAGCTGGTGGCGTGGGCCAAGGCTGTCGTCGCGATAAGTGACGATCAGCAGCAACCGTTGGGAGGAGGCGTCACGGGCAAGGCGGCGCAGCAGCTCCAGGCTGGCCGGATCGGCCCAGTGGATATCCTCCAGCACCAGCACCAGCGGTCGGCGCGCCGTTACAGCCCGAACGAAACTGGTGACGACGTCAAAATGGGCCTCCTGGCTGGGCAGCGCCGTGATGCCGGCCACGCTGGTCAGCGCTGCCGGCATTGGCGGCAGGTCGCTGGCGGCGTCACCGTAGCCGCGCCACAGCGCCAGCCAGGGCGCGTAGGGGGTGGCGCGTGTCACATCATCGCAGGCGCCAGTTAGCGCCAGCGCGCCAGCGACCACCGCCCGGCCAGCCACATCGCCGACCAGCGTCGACTTGCCGATGCCGGCTTCGCCAGCGACCAGCGCCAACCGGCCGACACCAGTCACCGCCTGGTCCAACGCTGCCTGGAGGACTTGCTGCTCGCGCTCGCGCCCAACGCACCCGGCATAGGCCGGTGTGCGCCACCATGCGGGGCGTGACGGGGCAGGCGTGCTCATGGACGGCGTCCTTGACCGGCATCGCGAATGTGTCACTATGATGCTGAGCCGCCGCACCAGCGTCAAGGTTGGTCGTTGGCTCGGTCAGGGTGTGGCAACACAATTGGGAGCGAGGAGGTGTCACGTGAGCAGTTCGCCGGGGCAGCAGGAGTGGCCAGTGGTCGCCGACCCGCCGATCCGCCAGGATTGGCTGAACCGCTGGCAGGAGGAGATCCTCGACCCGGACCTGCCGATCGTCGACCCGCACCACCACCTGTGGGACCATCGGGGGCGCGGCTGGCCGTATCTGCTGCCCGATCTCCTGGCCGACCTGAATACCGGCCACCGTATCGTCGCGACCGTCTTCCTGCAGTGCCGGGCGATGTACCGCGCCAGTGGCCCCGAGGCGCTGCGGCCGGTCGGTGAGACGGAGTTCGTCAACGGCATCGCCGCGATGAGCGCCAGCGACGGCTACGGGCCGACGCGCATCTGCGCCGGCATCGTCGGTCACGCCGACCTGCGGCTGGGCGACGCCGTCCAGGAGGTGCTGGACGCGCACGAGCGCGCCGGTGGCGGCCGCTTCCGCGGCATCCGGCACATCAGCGCCTGGGACGCCAGCGTGCGCCGGTCGGCGAACACCGGCGACGCCGGCCTGCTTGGCGATGCGGCATTTCGGCGCGGTTTCGCCCGGCTGGCGCCGAACAGCCTGACGTTCGACGCCTGGCTCTACCACCCGCAGATCCCGGAGTTGACGGCGCTGGCGCGCGCCTTCCCCGATACACGCATCGTGCTGAACCATTTCGGCGGGCCGCTCGGTGCGGCTGCCTACGCCGGTCGGCGCGATGAGGTCTTCGCCGACTGGTCACGCAGCATCCGCGAGCTGGCGACGTGCCCGAATGTGTTGGTCAAGCTCGGTGGGCTGGGCATGCCGGTCAACGGCTTCGACTTCGACAAGTCGCCGGAGCCGCCGTCGTCGCAGCGGTTGGCCGATGCCTGGCGGCCATTCATGGACACGACCATCGATGCTTTCGGCACGGCGCGCTGCATGTTCGAGAGCAATTTCCCGGTCGACAAGTCCGCCTACGGCTACGCCGCCTACTGGAACGCCTGCAAGCGCCTGACCGCCGGCGCCAGCGCGAGCGAGCGCACCGCCCTGTTCAGCGGGACGGCGGCGCGCGTGTACCGGCTGGATCTGCCGGAAGTCGGGGGCGGGGAGGCTGGCGGTTGACATCGCGCCGGGGGGGCCTGACGGCCAAGAAACTCGTCGGCGCGGGTTCCCCCGGGCCAAGCGCAGGCCGCGAAGACGAACCTGGTGGCATCCCGGCTCCCCCCAGGCGCGGCGCCAGCCGCGGGCATCTCCCGGCTGCCGCGCCTCCGGCGCCGGGCCAGCGCGCGCTGGCCGTGGAGCTTGTCGTCCTGGCGGCGATCCTGGTGGTCGCGCTCTGGCTGCGCGCCGACCGGCTGATGCTGGTCCCGGCCTTCACCGACGAGTCGATGGAGATCATGCTGGCGCTCGACACG
>JADLAZ010000051.1 GCA_020849725.1 Chloroflexota bacterium | reverse complement strand
GGTGCTGCCCCAGGTCGATGATCTGGTCGCGCTGCTGGAGCACGAGCCGGATCAGGTCGTCGCGGCTGGCGTGGTAGAGGTCCATGTCGCCCAGCCTACCTCACCCGGCCTACTCTGAACAGTTACGTACGGAGGGGGCGCATAGACAGGCCGAATCGCGCCGCCTATACTCGGGGCGGACGCGCGACCGGTGGCAGCAGGGAGGATGGCGTGCAGACCTGTCTCAACGGCGCGACGCTGCGCCAGGGGATCAACTTCGAGACGTTCGTCGACGCGGCCGCCGCCGCCGGCTTCGCCGGCATCGAAGCGCGTGTGCCGGGCGTGCAGGAGTACCTGGCCGCCCACGGCCTGGCCGCGCTGCGGCAGCGGCTGGCGGCGGCCGGCCTGGGCATCGCCGCCGCCGGCTACGGCGTGCCGCTGCGCGCGCCGGCCGACGAGTTCGAGCGCGCGCTGGTGGCCGCGCCGGCCACCTGCGCGCTGATGACCGACCTCGGCGCGCCCGGCGGCGCGGTCGTGCTGCCGCCGCGTCAGGGCGAGGGCTACACCGTCACCCGCGCCGAGACGGTCGAGCGCATCGGCCGGCTGGCGCGGCTGGCCGCCGGTCACGACCTGGCCGTCTACATCGAGTTCCTCGGCCTGCACTTCCCCGACGACTTCACCTGGACCAAGACGCTCGGCGACACGCTCGACATCATTGACGAGGTTGGCCTGCCGAACGTCGGCCCGCTGATCGACACGTATCACTGGCACCTGGGCGGCTCGCGGACTGAGGACCTGGCCCGCATCCGACCCGGCATGCCGCTGCTGCTGCACATCAACGACGCGCCGCCCGGCGACGTGCGCGGGCTGACCGACGCCATGCGCGTCCTACCTGGCGCCGGCGTCATGGACCTGCCGGCCTGGCTGCACGCCATCCGTGACGCCACCGGTTACGACGGCTACGTCTCGCTGGAGCTGTTCAACGAGGAGCTGCGCGCCCTCGACCCGGCCGAGGCGGCTCGGCGGGCGCACCAGGCGCTCGCGCCAGTGCTGACTCGGGTCTAGGAGTCAGGGATCGGGGATCAGGGGCCGGAGTGCCGCGTCCACACGGTCCACCCCGTCCTCCGATCCCCGATCCCCGATCCCCGATCCCTGACCCCTACTCCCCGGAGGTAATCATGCCCATCCGCATCGCCTGCGAACCGATCACCTGGAACGCCTGGCCTGGCTATCCGGAGGAGCAGAAGCTGGCCGAGATCGCCGCCGCCGGCTACGCCGGCTGGACGCTGCGCTTCCCCGAGTTCGACGATCGGGGTGAGCCGGTCGCACCGCCGCAGGCAACGCTGGCGCGGCTGGCAGCGCATGGGCTGGCCGCCGCGCCGGGCTATCTGAGCGGCCGGCTGTGGGAGGCCGACCAGCGGGCGGCGCTGGTCGCGTCGGCGCGGGCGCGGGCGCGCTTCTCGCGGGCGCTCGACGTGACCGAGCTGTTCGTCGCCTGCCACTGCCTGCCGGAGTTGTTCGCCATCACCGCCCAGGCGACCGGTCGCCGCGCCGCCGGCCTGGACGATGCTGGCTTCGACATCATGGCCGCCACGCTCGACGCGATGGGCGCGGCGACCCTGGCCGAGGGCGTCGCCGTCTGCTTCCACAACCACGCCGGCTCCTACGTTGAGACGGAGGCCGAGTACGAGGCGCTGATCGAGCGCATCGATCCAGCCCGCGTCTGGCTCGGGCCGGACACCGGCCACCACCTGATCGGCGGCGGCGAGGTCGTGCCGTTCTTCGAGCGCCACGCCGATCGCGTCCGCTCCGTCCACCTGAAGGACATCGACCCGGCGGTGCTGGCGCGCGGGCGGGCCGAGCGGCTCGGCTACCACCCGATGGTCAACGCCGGGCTGTTCGCCGAGCTGGGCGAGGGCTGCATCGACTTCCCGGCGGTGCTGGCGGCGCTGCGCGGCGCTGGCTTCGACGGCTGGCTGATCGCCGAGACCGACAAGACCACCAAACCGACCGCCCGCGAGAGCGTGACGATCAGCCGGGCCTACCTGCGGAACCTGGGTCTGTAGGAGCCACCGCTCGTCAGGATAGCGCCCACCAGGGAACTGGTGGGCGCCCACAACGAGGAGGAGCGACGATGCGGGAGTGGTTGCTGACCGGGCCGCGGCGGCTGGAGTTGGTCGAATACGACGACCCGCCGCTGGCCGACAACGAGGTCCGCGTGCGCTCGCTCGTCACCGGCGTCAAGCGCGGCACGGAGATGACGCTCTACCGCGGCGTCGGCCCGATGCACACCAAGACCTTTGATCTGGACCGGCGAGCGATGGTCGAGACGACTGGCGGCCCGCCGCCATACCCGCGCGGCCTCGGCTCCTGGGGCGTTGGCGAAGTGATCGCGGTCGGCCGGGCGGTGACGCGCTACCGCGCCGGCGACCTGGTTCACGGCAACAGCCGCCACCGGCCGACCGTCACCTACGCGCTTGACGCGGCCGGCGAGCGCATCGGCCCCGTCGGTGGCCGGCACCTTCGGCCGTTGCCGCCCGGCCTGGACCCGGTGACGGCGCTCTTCTGCGATCCGGCCATGTTCGCGCTGTCGGCCGTCCACGACGCCCGCATCAAGGTCGGCGACGCCGTCGCCGTCTTCGGCATGGGCGCGATCGGGCTGCTGGCCGTCCAGAGCGCCCGGCTGCAGGGCGCCGACCCGATTATCGCCGTCGACCTCGTGCCGGAGCGGCTGGCGCTGGCGACGACCTACGGCGCGACGCACGTGCTGGGGCCGGACGTCGCTGACCCGGGGCTGGCGATCAAGGAGATGACGCCCCGCGCCGGCGTCGACGTGGCGCTGGAGATCTCCGGCAGCTACGCCGCGCTGCAGGCAGCCATCCGGTCGGTGCAGGCCGGCGGCACGGTCGTCACGCTCGGCTACTACCCAGGCACGGGCGGCGAGGCGTTGCGGCTGGGCGAGGAGTGGCACCACAACCGTGTGCAGTTGCTCTCCAGCATGATCGTCTGGGGCAACGCCCACCGCGACGCCCCACTGTGGGACGAGACGCGCGTCGTCGACACCGTCGAGCGCCTGCTGCAGCGCGGCACGCTGCGCGTCAGCGAGATGGTGACGCAGCGCCTGCCCTACGCCCGCGCCCCCGAGGCCTACGCCCTTTACGATGAGCACCCCGACCAGGCGATCAAGATCGTGCTGGAGTATTGAGCCGGTGTGGCTAAGACCGGTGCTGCCGGCTACACTGAGGATGCGCTGGCGCCACGCATGACACCGCGACAGGTGACGCTGATGCCCCAGGTGACGATCACACTGACCAGGGACGAGATGGAGCGCCTGCGACACCAGGCGGCCGCGAGCGGCACGACACCGGATAGTGTCGCCGGTACGGCGGTGCGGGACTATCTGGCTCGCGCCCGCGTCGACGATACCGCCTGGCGCGCTGAGCTGGCGTCGGCGATTGCCGAGATCCACCGCCGGCTGCCGCCCGACATCACGCCGGACGAGACGGAGGCAGACATCTCAGCGGCCGCCGCCGAGGCGCGCGAGGAGCGGCGTGCGGCGCGTCGTGCTTGACACCAACGTGCTCGTCTCAGCCACACTCAATCCTCAGGGTGCGCCGGCAGCGGTGGTCGCCGCGCTCATCGAAGGTCGGTTCACCTCTGTCACCAGCCAACCGCTCGTGGACGAGTACGTCGAGGTGATGACGCGGCCACGCATCAGCGAACGGCGTGCCCTTGATGCGTCGTGGGTGGAGCGAGTTCGTGTTGCCCTGCTGGACAGCCCTGACCACGTGCCGGTGCTGGGCACGCTCCGGCTCTGCCGTGACCCGGATGACGACATTGTCCTGGAGACAGCGATACGTGGCGGCGCCGATACGCTCGTCTCGCGCGACGACGATCTTACCCGTGCGCCCGACGTGTCGGCGGCGCTGGCGCGGCATGGCATCGCCACCATGACAATGCGCCAGTTTCTGGCCGTGCTGGACGCGGAGCGAGGCTGATCGCGGGCGCACCAGGACGGAGCACCTCGCGCTCGACCGGGAGGCGCCTGATGCGTAGACCGCCGCGCGCGGCGTAGGCGGCGCAGAGGTGACAACATGGTGCAACTCGACGGCGTCACGGCGCTCACCTTCGATGTCTTCGGCACGGTCGTCGACTGGCGTGGCAGCATCATCCGTGAGGGCCGGCGGCTGAGCCGCGAGCGCGGGCTGCGCGTCGACTGGCCCGCCTTCGCCGACGCCTGGCGCGCCGGCTACGCGCCGGCGATGGACCGCGTCCGCCGTGGCGACCTGCCCTGGCAGACGCTCGACCGCCTGCACCGGCTGATCCTCGACAGCCTGATCGAGCCGTATGGCCTGGGCAGCCTGACCGAGGCGGAGCGCGTCGATCTGAACCACGTCTGGCGCCGGCTGCGCCCCTGGCCCGACGCCGTGCGCGGCCTGCGCCGGCTCAAGCGCCGCTACACCATCGCCACGCTCTCCAACGGCAACGTTGCGCTGCTGACGGCGATGGCGAAGTACAGCGGCCTGCCCTGGGACTGCATCCTGTCGGCCGAGCTGGCGCGCCACTACAAGCCCGACCCGGAGATCTACCAGACAGCGGCCGCGCTGCTCGACCTGGCCCCGCCGCAAGTCCTGATGGTCGCTGCTCATCCCGGTGATCTGCGCGCGGCGGGCCGCGCCGGCTTCCGCACCGCCTACGTCGCCCGGCCACGCGAGTTCGGCCCCGCCCGTGCCGCCGAGCCGGTCGACCCGGCCGCCTTCGACGTGACGGCGACGGACTTCCTCGATCTGGCGACGCGGCTGGGGGCGTAGCCGGCGGCGATCAGTCGGCTGGCTCGATCGCCGGTACGTCCACGTCCTCGTAGACTGCGGCCACCGGTAGCGTCGCGTCGAGGCTCGGCAACACGGCTGTCTCGCCGGCGATGTAGACGCGGCTGGTCCAGTCGCCACCGGCGACCCGGCTGCGGACCTCGACCGCCTGCCAGCGTGTCTCGACCAGCAGGTAGTCCTGCAACGCGGCATGCTGCTGGTAGAGGGTGAACTTGTCGCCCCGGCCGTAGGTGGTCGTGCTGTCTGACAGCACCTCGACCACCAGCTGGGGCGCCGTCAGGGACACGATCCGATCACGTTGATCGGCCGGGTCACAGCTGACGCTGACATCCGGATAGAAGTAGATCTCGGGTCCAACATGGACCTTGATGTCGGACGTGAACACGGTGCATCGATCACGCGGCACCACCTGCCGCAACAGCGTCGCCATGTTGAGCATGATCACGATGTGCGCCCGGGTCCCACCAGCCAGCGCGTAGACGTGGCCATGGACATACTCGTGCCGGCAGGGGCTGTCTCGTTCCATGGTCAGATACTCATCGACTGTCCAGCTGCGCGGATAGGCGGGCAGAGCGGCCATGAGCATGCTCCCGGTGTATCCACGTCTGAGCCAGATTGTATCAGCCGCCATCGGGCCGGTAGCATGAGGTAGCGCGGGACACGTGAAAGCCGGACCGAGGGATGTCCCCGGCCCGGCCAGTTGTCGTCCGCCTGGACGTCGCGCGTTCTAGAACGGGTTCAGGTTCGCCCCCTTGTCTGGCACGTCGTCGACCGGTGTGGCGCCGGGCAGCGGGCCGGTCGTCTGAGGCGTGCCGCCGAAGATGCTGCTCTCGGCCTTGTCGCCGCAGGTGTTGCCGATGGTGATGATGCGGTTGTTTGACACCTTGCCGGCGATGGCCGCCGTCGTCGTGATGAAGCCCGTCGTCGCCGCCACTTTGGTGATGACGAAGACATCCTGGAAGCCAGCGCCATCGGCCGTCTTCGGCACGCCGAAGATGTACAGCTCGCCGCCTTTGTCGAAGACGGTGAAGCTGGTCGGCAGCGGATTGGGCAGGGTGGTGCCGCTGGGCGGGCTAGCAGGGGCGGCGGCGGTGCCGTCGGCCGCCACGACCTCGACGACCGCCTGGCGCGATGGCAGGTAGTTGAACTTGAGCACCAGATTGCTGTGGGTGGTGGCGTTGACGCCGGAGACCAGCAGCGCGTTGGAGACTTCCTCGCCGGTGCGGACGTAGACGATCGGGTTGTTGCCGGTGGGCTGCACCAGCAGGCGAGTATCCTTGAACGGCAATGGCGTGCCCTGCCGCTTCAGCGACGTGGGGCGGTAGAACACGCTGGCCACTGGGTCGCCGACCGGCTCGACCGGGTTGAGGGCGGCGATCGTGTCGACCAGTGTGCCGCCGGTGCAGCCGGGCAGGCGTTCCACGTTGCCGAAGTTGACGCCACTGGTGATCGTGTCGGCTGCCACCTGCACCGTCGTGCAGCGCGGGCTGGTCGCCACGCGTGGCGCCACGACGACCTCGCAGACGCGATAGCTACCAGCGCTCAGGTCGGCGAAGAGATAGCCGCCGTCGGCAGCAGTCGTGGTGCTGGTCTCAGTGCTGTCGAGCAGGCCGTCGCCGTCGGTATCGAGGAAGATGACGACATCCTTCACGCCGCCTTCGCTCGGTTCCCGGACGCCGCTGCGGTTGACGTCATTGAACTTGACGCCGCTGATGCCAGCGCCGGCGGTCTGGGTCCAGGTCTTGGCGGCAGTGTCGGACAGCGTGCCGACCGAAGCGACGATTGAGTCACCGCCGGGATTCGTGCCGGTGTAGCAGAACTGCGCCTGGCCATTGGCGGCCGTGTTGGCGAAGCCGGCGGTCGGATTGACGCCGGTGACGGCAAAGTCGACGCGGATGCCCTCCAGCGGCGCGTCGTTCTGGTCGAGTACGGTCGCGGTGACGCAATGCTGTGTGCCCACCGGATTGGTGCCCGTCTTCGGTGCAACCGTCACGCTGTCGACGCGAGCGACCGGCGCCAGAGACAGGCCACCGGGATAGCCGTACGAGTCGTAGGTGTCGAAGCCGTAGACGAAAGCCCCGAAGGGTAGGCCACCACCGGCGAGGGTGTGGGTGCCGAGGCTCACCGGCAGCTGTGCGCCGGAGAAACCGCTGCTGCCGATAGCGGTGAAGCTGCCAGCGGGAATCGGCACGCTGTCCAGCGCGATCGTGCCGACGGCGGCATTGGGCGCGACGACGTTGATGAAGTTCGTGGCGAAGCCGCTGGCCGGGGTGCTGACCGTGTAGCCGCCCAGGAACTGCTCGTAGGGCGGGATCAGCATCATGAAGGGATCAGAGGTCACGCCGTCGAATTGTGAACCGTTCGAGTACTGGGCGACCAGAATCGGCTCGGTCGCCACGATCTGTGCCGGCCCTGCGACGATCTGCTCGTGCAGTTGGCCGCGGTTGAGTGTGGCGACGGTCGCGCCGTTGACCTTGACCTCGGTACCGTTGGTCGAGGCCAGGAAGCGGAACGTGTCACCCTTGAGGCGGGTGGCCAGTGGCATCGTCACGAAGTTCTTGCCCCAGGTGGCGGTAGGAGGCAGTTGCTCGACGACGGTGTCGCACGCGTAATACCCCGGTGGAATGTTGGCGCAGCGCGTGCCGCCGAAGACCGAGATTGGCTTGTCGGAAGTGATGATCGTCCCGCTCACATCGTCCGCCTGCAATTGGTAGGTCTGGCCCTGGTTCAGCGCAATGTTGAACGGGACACCGGCCGGATGCCCGCCAGCGGTGACCGATGGCGTGATCGTCACGGTCGTCCCATTCTGTGTGCCGACGAGGGCGAACTGGGCCGAAAGGCCGCCGACGCCCGGGTACCCAAGCACGATGTGCTCGGTGCCCAGGATGTCGACGGGCAGGCCGAGGTAGGCGTCGGTGGTGTACTGGATCCGCGTCAGGCCATACACGGTCACCTCAGCCAGGGCGGTGACATGGATACCCTTGTTCTCAACCGTGTCATTCGTGTCCAGATCGACCGTTGCTGGCAGCGTCACAGTGGTCACGGCGCCCGCAGTGACAATGAAGGGAAGTGAGATGCTCAGGCCTGGTACGTCGACCGTACCGGTGGTGTTGGTGTCACCGGTAATAAAGAGACTGAGAGTCGGCGGTGTTGGTGAATCACTATAATTCTGTGGAAAGGTGAGCCAGAACTCGACGCCCTTGCTGTCACTGGCCGCGTGCGCCGGTGGCGCCAGCGACACCAGCAAGCTCAGCGCGATGAGCCATGAGACGACGATCCGCAGGCGGGATGACATTGGTCTCATACTCCTTCATGAGGTGCGAGAGCGTGGTCGCCCGCCCCGAACCAGCGCGGGCGTGCGAGGTGGACGATGCAGCGGGTCTATCAGGCCATGCGTGTCGGCCTCCTTTCAAGGCTACTCTGACCTCTGGCCAGGTCTCACTCGCGTTCCGGCTGGGGCGCCAAGACAGGTGCAACCGGCGGGCAGCAATACGATCGCTGCTACCATCGGTTGATGTGAGGGTATGCCGATGCTGGCACACTCTCATCGTCGAAAATAGACAAAGAATGCTGTCCGGATGTCTAATCAAATAGTAGCACCTATCTCTGATTTTGTCAACATTAATCTAGTTGGAATTCAGTACAAGTAGGATCGCGCCTGACATCGTTGGAGTGGCCTCGGATAGGTGATACTGGCGGGGTGCAGCTGGGGTCGGGAGCGCCGGTGGCAGTAGCAAGTCTGGTTAGCGGCTCATGTTTTGTCAGGCGTGAAGCGTATGGTAGAGGCGCCTCTGGTGAGTGTCCTGGTTGGCTCATCCACGGTGTTCTGATGCGGCCGGCCGGGCATCCACCAGGAGTGCCCCTCCGTCTCGTATGCTCTTGCGGATGGCGCTTGGCTGACCACCAGCATGATCGGGCGAGAGAGGCACGAGCGCATCGTTAGGACGTGATTTTCTGCGATGTAAGCGCGCGATACAGGTGGTCGGCGAGGCCACAGTCGCGGTGACGGTCGGTCCTGAAGAGCGGACAGCCGCTGTCTATTCGGCGTATGCTGGCTGCATGCGTCACTTTGGATGCATCCTTCTTGCCGTCAGCCTGTTGGGCTGCGCCGCCGCGCCAGAGCCGCCACTGCGCGCCGTCCAGCGCTGGGCTGAGGCGGCGCCGAGCTACCGCTACGAGCGCACGACGCTGACGCCCCGCCCGGATGGCGACACGACGCTGGTGCAGGAGGCGGGTGAGGTGCAGCGGCCCGACCGACAGCGGCTGACGCTGCGCGCTCGCACGCCGGCGGGCGAGGAGAGCAGCGAGGTCGTCGTCGTCGGGCCACGCGCCTGGGTGCGGCGCGTCGGGCTGGGCGCCGCCTGGGAGGAGACGCGCGGCGCGGCCCGTCCAGCCCAGCCGCTGGCGCTTCTGCTAGGCACGCTGGCCGCCGCCCGCCCGGCCACCGCCGCCGGCGAGCGCCGCGAGACCGACGGCCGCCGCTGCCAGGGCTGGACCTACGCCTTCGACCCGGCGCGGATCGCCGACTGGCCCGGCCAGGCCGCGGCGGATCTGACCGCCGAGGCCACGCTCTGGCACGAGCCGGATGGCGCGGTGTGCGCCCAGACGGTGCGCCTGCGCCGCGCCGGGCAGCCGGCCGGCGAGTTCACCGTCCTCATCCGCGACGCGGGCGTGCCGCTGACGATCGAGCCGCCCGTGCCGTAGTGTGGCCGCGGGTGCGATGATGGAGTTGGCATGCGTGCGGCCATGCCCGCGAAGCCAGGAGGCATTCATGCCCTTCCCCGCCGACGACTACACCCCCTTCGGCTACCTGGCCAACCCGGCGGCCCGCGCCACCTCATGGCAGGACCTGCACGGCGGCACGCTGCGCACCCCCAATGATCTGGTCGGCATGGGC
>JADLAZ010000050.1 GCA_020849725.1 Chloroflexota bacterium | reverse complement strand
GGCTACCTGGCCAACCCGGCGGCCCGCGCCACCTCATGGCAGGACCTGCACGGCGGCACGCTGCGCACCCCCAATGATCTGGTCGGCATGGGCTGGCACTACCCCTGGGACCGCCGGCCCACGGCCATCGTCGACCTGGCGCTGCGGCTGACCGTCGGTGAGCGCACCCAGCAACGGTGTTCGGAACTGTAAATGTGCGCCTTATCGACGTGACAAGACTCTTAAGAGTGTGCGTTGCGCCTGGCGATAGCGCAAGCCGACCTCGGCCCCGTGACCCGTTGCTGTGGCGTTGCTGTGCGATTGCTGTGCCCGTTGCTGTGGAGGTGACGGACCCACGTGGCTTGGGGTCACCCGCCCACCCGGCTCAACACCTCCTGGACGCGCTCCGCCGGGATGGCCAGGTTGACCCCCTCGATGGTCAGCCCACCGGCGTTGCGGATGCCGGCGGCGGCCACGCCGACGACGTCGCCGGCGGGGTTGAGGACTGGCCCACCGCTGACGCCTGGGTTCATGGCGGCGTCGGCCTGGCATGACACATCGCCACGGACTGGCGGCCTGTGGCCCACTGGGGTACGGTGGAGGACCTTATGGCTTCTCAGGTCCGATGCTCCCTGGACCCAAGGCGTCTGGTGGTAGCGGGTGCTGGGCCGTGGGATTGTGAAGGGCCTGCATTTGCCACTCGCTATCCCCGCGCCATACCCAGACAACCGCGCTCAAGGCCCGGCGGCCCTCGTCGCTGAACAGTCCATCGGGAGAACGGCCTAACCGCTGCCCAATGATCTTACTGTCAGGCTCGCGTACCGTGAGCGTCACGCTCTCCTGCCCGAGAACGACGTCCATCACGCTGTCGAGCCCGTAGCCAGTCCGCGGATCGGCCACCACCGCCACCACCAGCGGGATGCCCGCGGCCTTGTACTTGCTGACCTTGGCCTCGATGACCCCTCGGAGCGGTGCCGGGTTGACGAAGAAGATCTCGACAGGGCCGATGCACTGGACCATTGAGTAGCCCCTGTCGCGCAAGACGACCTCGAACCGGATGTCGTTGAGGGCGAGGTGCGCACCGACATCGGTCTGGTCGGCCTCCAGCCAGCGCCGTACCTCACGAACCACTTGCTTGTTCCGGCGCGGTGTGAGTTCGGCCTGGCCATGGAGCGTGTCGATGCCGATGGCGACGTCCAGCGGGATGGCCTGAAGGCGACCTACCAAATCGGCCACCGCGTGCTGCTGTCTGACGTCCTCGGTAGGGGACTCTCGCGTGAGCACCTCCACCAGGAACACCGGACCGTGCCCCTCGCGCCAGGCATACCAGTCCGGGGCGCCGCCAGGGACATGCCTCTCGTAGTCCAGCAGGTAGCCACGCTGGCGCAGGAGATGCCCCACCGCCAGTTCGTGGTAGGTCGACGCGAACAGGTCTGAGGTCCGCAGCCGCGGCATGACTTGGGTCTGTGTCGCTGGCGCTAACTCGGCCACCCATGCCTCGACCTCGGCGCGCACCCAAGCGAGCCGCGCACTTGTTGCCACCCGATAGATCAAATCACGCTGGTAGGGCGGCAGCCGCTCCTGCTGTGCCCGGAGATTGGCGATGAATGCGTCGTCGAAGACTGGCATGTCTATCCTTGGTCCTATCGGCGGTTGGCCGTCCATTGCCCAGCTTCGTCATAGTGTGGACACCGTGGATAACCGCCGGCATTCCAGATCGTGTCAAACGCAGGTCGCAGCGCCATGCCCATGTCGCCGTCGTAAGTGTCAACTGAAATCGCCGGCACGTTGAGCGTGGGCCGGTCAATCGGGTGAGTCACTCGTTCAGTCCTTGACATGCGCGGGATAGTCCGTCCCTCGACGGCCAGCAGGCTGACCATGATGAGGATGGGTGGCTCGATGCCAAGGGCCTGCTGGGCAGCGAGGTAGCGGGGCAACTTATCGATAAGCTCGTGTTCGAGAACAAGGATAGGTATGTGCCGGTGCCCCGATGGATCGGGCCGAAGCAGATCAGCCTCCACAGCCTCAATGGCGCCGTCGCGGAAGACCTGCACGTATGCTTCGGCGGCTCCCTGACTACCGTCGAGGTAGGTGAGGTAGCCATCGAAGTTGAAGCGATGGCGTGATCCTGGGGCGTTGAGGGGAAGGAGAGAATCGCTCTGTCTGGCTATCGCTGCAGGGTCCAGACGTGGCCCCCATTCAGGGCCAGCCAGTGGCACCAGGTGGACGACGACTTTCGGATGAGCAGCAAGCCGCACCGGCGTATCGTCGTCGGCGATCTTCGTCAGCCTGTCCAAGCGGAAGCGATGCACTCGCTCCGGCAGGGTTGCCGATTGGAGGAAGGTGGTACGCAGTTGGTCCACGTCAAGACGGTACTTGCCGGCGGAGTTGCGGGAGTAGAACCAAGTATGCTGCCTGAACTCCACCATGTGTGGCGTCGCGAAGCTGCGCGGGATGTGGATGACGAAGGCGTGCTTCCCGTTCCCCAAGAGCACAGCGCCCATGCCCACGCCGGGGAGGCGCGGCTTGATGTTGTCGCGCAGCATGTTCTCGTAGCGCAGCTTCGTCTCATCAACGTTGAGGTTGTCCAGGCCGCACAGGTCCGTAGGGATACCCTCCGCGGCCCTCATGCCGAGTATCAGGTGGCCGCCGGCAGCGTTGGCGAAAGACGACACGTCGAACAGAAACTCGCGCCGGTCCTCGTCGGAGGTGCCATACGGTGCGGCCTTGTAGTCGATGGTGGTCCCTTCGCTGACCTGATCATCGATCAGCGCCTGCAGGTCCTGCTTGGAGATCGCGTCGGGTCTGAGATTGGCAAGTGCCACCGTCGTCCTCCGTCCTGACGAAGGCCTGAGGCGTCAGCCGAGCCTGCAGCAGCCCTTGGCGCCTCGTGGCGATGGGACGTCATTCGTCGCCATCCATTCCTAGAACGCATGATCGGTGCGCTGGGCGCGACTGTTGCGTGGTTCGTGTTCCTGTAACGGTCATGCTCACAACCTCGGACCGACACCGCTGCCAACAATCAGTTGGCCACCGGGGCCTGGCTGGCTATACTGACCCACCAGACCACGAGCACGCGGCCCGACAGGGGCGGCCTCGCCCCGCGCCAGGCCAGTGCCGGTGCCAGCTGGACAGTCAGTGCTGTGTGACGCGAGGGAGAACGCCGTGGCCGAGGGTCGTCGCCTGGATGTGCCGGCGCTGGAGAGCTGGCTGTGGGAGGTGGCCTGCCAGATCCGCGGTCCCATCGACGCGCCGAAGTACAAGGACTACATCCTGCCCTTGATCTTCCTCAAGCGCCTGTCGGATGTCTTCGATGACGAGGTCAGCCACCTCGGCGAGGAGTTCGGCAGTCGCGAGGAGGCCGCCGCCATCGTCGGGGAGGACCACCAGGTAGTGCGCTTCTTCATGCCGGTGGCGGCGCGCTGGTCGGCCATCGTCACGAGGACGATGGAACTGGGCGAGCACCTGACCGACGCGGTCCGGGCCGTGGCGCGGGAGAACCCCCAGCTGCATGGCGTGATCGACGTCGTCGATTTCAACGCCACCACCGCCGGCCAGCGCATCATCGACGACGGCCACCTCACCGGCCTGGTCCAGGTGCTGGGCCGCCACCGGCTGGGGCTGGACGATGTCGAGCCCGACGTGCTGGGGCGGGCCTACGAGTACCTGCTGCGCAAGTTCGCCGAAGGTCAGGGCCAGAGTGCCGGCGAGTTCTACTTCAGTCTCGGCGCGCCGCCGTCGTCCAGGGCACGGGTGCTGCCGGCCTTCGGCGTCAGCGATGGTAGGATCGGCAGCAGAGCGATGGTGGAGCAGGCAGGGGGGGACGATGAAGCAGCAATTCACGGCCAGCCTGTGGCAGGAGGGCGACTGGGTGATCGCCCAGTGCCTGGAGGTGGATGTCGCCAGCCAGGGCGAGACGGAAGCGGCGGCACTGGCGAACCTGGCTGAGGCGCTGGCGCTGCACTTCGACGAGCCGGTGGCGACGGCGGCGCCGCACCTGGCGACCATTGAGGTCGAGGTTGGCGCCGCTTAGGCCGCTGCCCTTCGCCGAGGTGAAGCGGCGGCTGGAGGCAGCGGGCTTCCGCGAAGTGAGCCAGCGCGGCAGCCATGTCAAGTTCGCCAGACAGACGGAGGCCGGGCTACGGACTGCCATCGTCCCGCGCCATCGCGAGGTGGCTGTCGGTACGCTGCGCAGCATTCTGCGCCAGGCCGATCTGACACCCGAGGCATTTGACCAACTGTAAAGGCGATGTACCGGTCGCGCCCTATCGCCCGGAGACTGAGCATGCCCTTCCCCGCCGACGACTACACCCCCTTCGGCTACCTGGCCAACCCGGCGGCCCGCGCCACCTCATGGCAGGACCTGCACGGCGGCACGCTGCGCACCCCCAATGATCTGGTCGGCATGGGC
>JADLAZ010000049.1 GCA_020849725.1 Chloroflexota bacterium | reverse complement strand
CGCGAGGCTGCGCCGTGGATCTCGCCGCTGTCGCGTCTGTACGTCGTGAGGTGCTGGTCAACGCCGACACGGGCGCCGACCGGGACAACCGGCCGGTGCTGTCGGTGATCATCCCCTGCTACAACGAGGAGCAGCGCATCGGCGCGACGCTGGCCGAGATCGAGCGCCACTTTGCCGGCGGTGACGTGGCCTACGAGTTGCTTGTCGTCGACGACGGCAGCACCGACGGCACCGTCGATCTGGTCGCCGCGCGGGCACATCTCAATGGCGCACTGCGGGTCATGCCGACCTCGCCCAACCGCGGCAAGGGGCATGCCGTGCGCACCGGTGCGCTGGCCGCTCGCGGCGATGTCATTATGTTCACTGATGCCGACCTGTCGATCCCGATCGACATCGTCGACACTTTCCTGGCGGCGCTGCGTGCCGATGTCGACATCGTCATCGCCTCGCGCGCCCACCCAGCCTCGACCGAGCGCGTTCATCCGCCACGGGCGCGCCGGTTCATGACCCGTGTCTTTCGCGCCATCGTCAACCTGGTGCTGCCGGTCGGCGGCGTGCGTGACACACAGTGCGGCTGCAAGGCCTACCGGCGGCCAGTGGCGCGTGATTTGTTCCGCCGGCAGGTCGTCGATGGCTTCACCTTCGACGCCGAAGTGCTCTTCCTGGCCTACCGCGCCGGCTACCGCGTGCGCGAAGTGCCGTTCGAGCTGACCCACTCGCCGGCCAGCACCGTCCGCCCGGTTCGCCACGCCATCATGATGGTGCGCGACCTGCTGCTGATCCGGCTCAACGAGGCACGCGGCGTCTACCGACGGACGGCGGATGCATGACTGACCATGGCTGAGCCAGGCGCCGGGGTGGCCAGCGTGCGACCAGTGGCGTGCCTATTCCACGCCGATGACTTCGGGCTGTCGCCGGGCGTGAACGCCGGCATCCTGGCGGCGCACCAGGCCGGGGTCGTCCATAGTGCCTCGTTGATGATGACGACGCCGGGTTTCGACGACGCAGTGACGCTGGCACGGCGCCACCCCTGCCTGGACCTGGGCCTGCACCTCAACCTGACGACCGGCGCGCCTTGCCTGCCGCCGGCGACGATCCCGTCGCTGGTCGACCGCGCTGGCCGCTTCCACCCGCTCGATCGCTGGCTGGCGCTGGCCTGGGCCGGCCGCCTCGACTCGGCCGAAACCGCCGCCGAACTGACGACACAAGCCGAGCGGGCAATAGACACGGGCCTGCCATTCAGTCACATCGACGGCCATCACCACGTGCATCTATTCGCTCCCGCGCGGGCCGTCGCCGCCGGCATCGCCCGGCGCTTCGGCCTGCGCGTCGTGCGCCGCAGTGACGAGCAGCCGCTGCTGCGCGTCAGCCCGGTTGCCAGCCGACTGCTGGCCGTGCGCCCACCCGGCGCGGCCTGGCGCCGGCGCTGGCTGCTCACCCAGGCCAGCCGGCGATCAGCGGCGGCGCTGGCCGCCTTCGCCCACGCCGACTACTTCGGCGGCCTGCCGCTGGTCGGTCGCGGCCTCGACGCTGGCGACCTGGCCACCCTCGCCGCTCACCTGCCCGCTGGCACGACCGAGCTGATGTGCCATCCCGGCTACGGCGACGCCGCCCTGGCCGCGCTCGACCCGAACGCGCCGGCCCGCGAGCGCGAGGTCGCCCTGCTCACCAACCCGGCCCTCTCGATCGCCCTCCAGAACGCTGGCGTCACGCTCATCCGCAGCGCCGACCTGGCTGACTGGCCACGGACGGAAGTCGGCCATCGCGAGTAGGCGCGCATAAGAATGAGCACGTATCACGTCCATCCCGGCGCGCATGCCCCTCCATCCACATCCATGCGCGGTGCCATGCCGTTGATCATCGACGGTGTGGTGGCGCTGGCGCTGGCGGCCGGGTCGCTGCTGGCGCACTGGCCGCTGTGGACGACGATGCTCTACGCCTGGGACAGCGTCCTCTACGCCCAGGCGCTGGATCACTTCGATGTCGGCCAGCACCGTCCCCAGCCGCCTGGCTACCTGTTCTATGTGCTGGCGGCGCGGCTCGTGCGCGATCTGACCGGCCTGCCGCCTAACGACGCCTACGTCGTCGTCAGCCACGTGGCGGCGGCGGCGACGGTCGGCGTGCTGTACCTGGCCGGGTGCGACCTGTTCGACCGGCCCGTCGGGCTGGTGGCGGCGCTGCTGGCGGCGACATCGGTCGCGTTCAGCATCTACAGCGCCGTCGCCTACCCCTACACAGTGCTGGCGCTCGGCAGCACGCTGCTCGGCTGGCTGTGCTGGCGGGTGGCGGATGGTCGCGCGCCGGCGTGGCTGGCCGGGCTGACGCTGGGGCTGCTGAGCGGCTTTCGCCAGGACCTGCTGCTGTTCCTGGGGCCGCTGGCGCTGGTCAGCGTCGGCGTGCGCGCGCCGCGCCGCCTGCTGGCGGCGGCGCTGGCCGGCGCTGTCGGGGTCCTGGCCTGGTTCGTGCCGTCGTCGATCCTCTCCGGCGGCGTGCCGGCTTACCTGACGGCGCTGACGGCGCAGAGCCAGCGCATCGAGCGCGACACCTCGGTGACCAGCCACGGGCTGGCCGGGCTGATCGCCAACGTCCGCTCAGTCGCGCGCTATAGCCTGAACACGCTCTCGCTGGCGGCGCTGCCGGCCGGGCTGTACGCCGCCGTCGCGCTGCTGACGCCGGCCGGCCGGCGCGACCGGCGCGCCTGGCACCTGGCGCTGTGGGCCGGGCCGGCGGCGCTCTTCTACAGCGTTATCCACATTGGGGATATCGGCTACGTCTTCTCGCTCATGCCGGCCGCCTGGCTGGCGGCGGCGGCCGGTCTGGCACTGGCGGCGCGCTGGCTAGCAACGCTGCTGGCCGGACCGGACGCCCGGCGCGCGCCAGCACTGGCGCTGGCGCTGCTGGCGGCGCTACCGATCGCGGTCAATATCGGATGGCTCGCCTTCAGTGCCCAGCCGCTGTCGGCAGCCTGGCTGCGCTGTCGCGACCGGCAGTGGGCCGAAGCCGTCACGCACGTGCGGGCAACGTATACGCCCGCGACGACGGTGCTGCTGACCTCGGGTCACTACCAGCAGGTGCGCTACGAATTGCCGGAGTACCCGGTCTGGTTCCAGGACCCACTTAAGGAGCCGGTCATGCGGCGCGACGTGCCGCCAGGCACGACCGCCGTCGTCATCGTCGACTGGCTACTCGAGACGGCGCCGCACGCGCGCCGGCGCCTGACCGCCCTCCCGTGCGGCCACGCGCTGGCAGCGTTCGCCGTTGCACCGGGCGATACGATCGTTGTGCGGCCGCCGCTGGTGGAATTGTCTCCATGACCGGCGGTCTCGGCCGGGCCGACTGGGCCATCGCCGCTGGCTTCGGGCTGGCGACACTGGTGACGCGCTGGCCGCTGCGCACCCGCATGCTGGCCTACTGGGACAGCATTCTCTACGCCCGTGCCCTGACGGAGTTCACCGTCGTCGCTCACCAGCCCCAGCCGCCGGGTTACCTCTTCTACGTGCTGGCGGCGCGGCTGGCGCGCTGGCTCGCCGGCGGTGACGCCAACGCGGCCTACGTCGCCGTCAGCATGGTCGCCGCCGCTGGTCTCGTCGCCGCGCTCTGTCTGGTGGCAACGGCGCTCTATGGCCGGTCGGCCGGGCTGGCAACGGCGCTGCTGGCGCTGACGGCGGTCGCGCCCTGGGCCTACGCCGGCGTCGCCTATCCGTACACCGTGCTGGGGCTGGGCAGCGCCGTGCTGGGCGGACTGGCCTGGGGACTGCGGCAGGGACGCGTCGCGCCGTGGGCAGCCGGGCTGGCGCTGGGACTGGCAAGCGGCTTCCGTCAGGACCTGCTGCTGTTCCTGGGGCCGCTGCTGCTGGTCAGCCTCAGCCGGCGGCCGGTGCGCGCCTACCTGGCCGCCGGCGCGGCGCTGGCTGCCGGCGGGCTGGCCTGGTTCCTGCCGTCGGCCTGGCTGTCGGGCGGCATCCCCGCCTATCTCGGCGCGCTGACGCGGCAGACCACGCTGGTTGAGCGTGACACGTCGTTCGTGGCCGACGGGCTGGCTGGCGTGGTCAGGAACCTGGATCTCGTGCGCCTGTTCCTGGTCGAGCAGACGCTGGGCTGGGCGACCGTACCGCTGCTGCTCTATGCCATCGCCCGGCTGCGCGGTGGGCAGCTCTGGCGCGACCCGCGCGACCGGCACCTGCTGCTGTGGACCGCGCCGGCGTTCCTCTTCTACAGCCTGATCCACCTCGGCGATGTCGGCTACGTCTTCAGCATCGCGCCACCACTGCTGATCGGCGCGGGGGCAGGCGTGGCGCTGGCGGCGCGCTGGGTGGCCCACCGCCCCGGCTGGAACCGCTGGCGACTGCCTCTGCCGGGCGGCAGCGCCATCACGCCGGCGCTGGTGGTGTGGGCGCTGCTGGCGGCCGGCCCGGCAATGGCGCACGATTACCACATGTTCCACACCGGCCGACCGTATTCTGTCCTCTGGACGAAATGCCGCGATGGAGCACTCAGGCGGAGCATCGCGGTCGTGCGCGCGCGCCTGCGGCCGGAAGAAACGCTGCTGGTGGCGGCCGGCTACTACCAGCACGCTCGCCACTACCTGCCTGAGTATCAGGCGTGGCTGGCCGACCCCGGCGCCGAGCCGGTCTTCCGGCGGGTCGTGCCGCCCGGCATCCGCTTCGTCGTCGCCTTCGGCTACCGCATGGGCGTCGGCCAGCCGCAGCGACCGCAAGAGGAGCGGGTGATCGTCAGTTGCGACAACACGCTGTCGATCTTCCGCGTCGAGCCAGGCCAGGTCATCACGTACCAACCGGATTGGGTCGCGATCGAGTAGCGTGGTCTGGCGCGGGCGAGCGCGGGGTCACGCCGCCGCCCGCCGCCGGCCGGCCGCCTGTGCTACCATGCGCCCCGCGACGGCGTGGCCGTCAGATGAGGAGGGCGCTGACGTGCGGGTCGGGCTGGTGGGGTTGGGCACGATGGGTAGTCAGATGGCGCGGCGCCTGCTCGCCGCCGGCCACGCGCTGCACGTTTACGACCCAGTCGTGGCCGGCGTCGATGGCGCGACTGCCCACGACTCGCCGGCCGCAGTGGCGGCTGAGGCCGAGGTCGTCCTCTCCAGCGTGCCGATGCCGGCCGATGTCGAGGAGGTCTACCTGGGACCGCGCGGTGTCGTGCAGGCAGCCCGGACGGGCCTGGTCGGCGTCGACCTGTCGACGATCGACCCGGCGACAGCGCAGCGCGTCGCCGCCGGGCTGGCCACGGCCGGCGTCGCCTTCCTGGATGCGCCCGTCTCCGGCGGCCCGAGCGGAGTCGAGGCCGGCACGCTGGCGGTGCTGGTCGGCGGCGAGGTGGCGGCGCTGGCGACGGCGCGGCCGGCGCTGGCCGCCTTTGCCGGCCGCATCGTCCATCTCGGACCGGTCGGCGCCGGCTCGACCGTCAAGCTGGCCAACCAACTGCTCGTCGGCGCGACGACCATCGCCGTCATGGAGGCGATGACGCTCGGGGCACGCGCTGGCATCGATCTGACGACGATGTACGAGGCATTGGCGGCCAGCGCCGGCGACAGCGTCATGCTGCGCCGCAACGTGCCGGAGTTCCTGCTGCCGCGCCAATTCGCGCCGTCCTTCGCCACCCGGCTGCTGCTGAAGGACCTGCGCCTCTACGTGGCCGAGGCCGAGCGGCGAGGGCTGACCGCCGACGCCGGCCGGCTGGCGCGTGATCTCTACGAGCAGGCCAGCGCCGCCGGCCTGGACTACCAGGACTACGCGGCCATCGTCACGATCATCGAGCGCGGGCGGGCAGCGACCCGCGCCGAGTGACCCGCGCCTGCGAGGGAGGCCCGTCATGCGCTACTGGGAAGACCGCGCTGCCGGCATCATCATCGTCAGCTTGCGCCAGGGCGATCTGGTCTATGAGAGCCTGGAGCAGGTGGCGCGCGCTGCCGACATTCATACCGGCGTCGTCATGAGCGGCATCGGCAGCCTGACCACGGCGCGCATTCACACTGTTATGTCTACTGATTATCCGCCGCAGGAGGGCTATTTCGACCTGGCGGGGCCGCTGGAGGTCGTCCAGTTCGGCGGCATCATCGCCAACTACCAGCCGCACATCCACATCTCGCTGTGGGACCGCGCCGAGCGCTACTACGGCGGGCATCTGCACGAAAACAGCGCGATCCTGACGCTCTCTGAGATCTCCATCCGCCGCTGCCCCGACCTGCGCCTCACCCGCCGCCCCGACGCCAAAGGCGTCTGGCTGCTGGACGAGAATCAGGCCGAGTAAGGCCAGGCGGCGGTGCAGGGAGAGTCAGGGGATGAGGCGAGTGAGGGGTGATGCGGTCATGGCTGACACCTACTCGCGCCGCCATGCCCTCCAGCGTCCACGCAGGACTCGGCCTACCCCGTTCAACTGGTTCTACTCGGCCTACTGGCGCCCGGAGGCATGCGGTGATGGCTGTCGGAGCAAACTGGGGCACCGTGCTGGGGAGCGTGCTCCTGGCGGTGATCGGCGCGTTTGCGGCGCTGTGGGCGCAGGGAGCGCCGGTCAACCGTGGCATGCGCTCAGCGCTGTACGCGACGGTGCTGTTCGTCGGGCTGCTGGTGGCGCTGATCGGTGTGCTGGGCCTGGTATTTCCCGGCACGGCGCCGGCGTGGCTGCTGGCGCCAGGCATCGCCATCTGCCTGCCGATCTGGCCCGGCTTCCGGCGGGCGGCGGCGCGGCTCATGCCCATCGACCCGGCCTCGACCTGCCACATGATCGCGCTGACAGTCGTGCTGCTGATGCTGCTGTTTGGCCTGGCCAAGCTGACGCTGGACACGGGCGGGGCGCCGGCGCCGGCGCCGGTCGGCGCGATCGAGGCGATGGGCGGCGGCCTGGCGCAGCCGGGGCTGAGCTGGGCCGTCATCGCCTTCTTCGCTGTCGGGCTGTGGCTGCGCCGCACGTGGGCAGCCGCCGCGCAGCGGCTCGGCCTCGTGCGGCTCACCATGGCGCAGGCGGCGGCCGGTGTGGCGACTGGCCTGGCGCTGGGCACGCTGGCGCGGGCAGCGACGGCGCTGTGGCCAGCGACGGGACCGCCTGACGTGCTGACGCAGGCGCTGCTGAGCCAGAGTGGCGGTGTGGCTGGCGGTCTGCTCGTCGCCGTCAGCATCGCCCTCGGCGTCGATCTCTTCTTCTACGGCGCGCTGCAGCCGCGCATTGGCCTGCTGGTGACGGCGCTGGCGTTGCTGGCGGTGGTATTCCTGCCGCCGCTGGCGCCAGCGCACGTGGCGCTGGTCGTCGTGGCTGTCGCGCTGGGCTTGTTGCGGCGCTGGGCGAACACCACGACCGTGCTGATCGCCCACACGCTCGCTAACACCGTACTCGTGCTTGGCGCGCTCGGCTGACGCCGGGGCACAGGCCATGCGATAGAATCGAGGAAGCACGGGAGGCGGGGAGCCCTCGGTCACGCTCCCTTCGGCTTCGCTCAGGGCGCGCAACGCCGTGAGCCGCGTTCAGCCGAAACCGGCCTCCGAACCCCAGCCCGCACCACTCAGCACGCCGCACGCCCTCGTTGGCGTCGTCTCCGCCCAGCCTGTGCCCGCAGTCCCCGCCGTTGGCTGAGCTGAGCCGCTGCCAGCACCCAGCACCCAGCACCCAGAAGGAGACCGCGATGCTTCGTGGCGTGACGCCGGCGCTGCCGACGCTGTTCAAGTCCGACTACGCCTATGATGCGGCGGCGATGCGGCGGCATATCGATCGACTGATCAGCTACGGCGTGCATGGCCTGTTCGTCCTTGGCGGCGTCGGCGAATTCTTGCAACTCAAGACACGCGAGCGTCGCGATATCGCCGCCGACGTCATCAGCCACGTGGCCGGGCGCGTGCCGGTGATCGTCGGCACTGGCTCCGCCAATACTCTCGAGGCGGTGGAGTTGACCCAGCATGCCGCCGGCGCCGGGGCAACCGCCGTCGCCGTGCTGACGCCGACCGCCTGGCACCTGGAAGAGGAGCAACTCATCGGCCACTTCGCCGACATTGCCAACGCCGCCGCCATCCCGCTGTTCATCTACAATCTGCCACGCATGACCGGTGTCAACATCCGCACTGAGGCCGTCGTGCGGCTGATGGCCGAGCAGGACAACATCGTCGGCCTGATCGATGTGACCGACAGCCTCAGCCAGCTTCGGCAGCGCATCATCCGCATCAAGGAGGTGCAGCCGGACAGCGTGCTGATCGCCGGTCGCGGCGAGCAACTGCTCGATGTGCTGCTCCTGGGCGGGCAGGGGGGCGTGTCGGGCACGGCCAACCTGTCACCGCTGCCGGCGACCCGGCTCTACGCTGCCTTTGAGCAGGGCAACGCCGCCCAGATGCTGCACTATCAGCAGTTGCTGCTGCGCATGGCCGGCATCGAGAGCCTGCGCGGCGGCGCCCCGGCAGTGCTGAAGGAAGCCATGAAGGTGCTGGGGTTGGTCGAGACGTCGACCGCGCGACCGCCGGCCTACCCCCTCAACGCCGAGGCGCGCGCCCAGGTCAAGGAGTTCATCGAGGCGCTGCGGGCACTGCTGGCGGACGAGCCGGGTGCGCTGCCCGGCTGAACCGCGTCCGGCCCGGTCGCTTCCCTGCGAGCGGGCCGTCACGGTCGTCCAGATAAACGGACCGACAGGCCGTTATTCGGCCCGCCCCGGCTCCAACCAGGGGAACAACCGTCGTGGCTGGGTCGTGGGCGATGCCGGGCCGGTGAGGCTGACGGACGGCCTCGGGCTGCCTCCGATCGCGCGGGCGCCGTGCGTCGGGGGGCGGGTCCCCTGGAGCCGGCGTCACATCATCACCGGTCACGCTTCGCGCAGCAGCATCAGCGAGCGAGGGCCGGCCGTGTCGACGGCGCCGGCGGCCAGCGTGCGCGCCCCCGGCGCCAGCGTCGGATCTTCGGTATCGATCAGCACTTCCCAGTGACCACCGCCGGGCGCGGGCGGCAGCGTGAAATTGACGCCCGCCCAGTAGGCGTTCAGCAGGACCAGGAAGGCGTTGTCCAGCGCCGGCTTGGCCCGGCCGTCGCTGCCATCGCGCGGCTCGCCCGACAGCAGCAGGCCGAGCGAGCGCATCCAGTCGGCCTCCCACTCGGCATCGCCCAGTTCCTGGCCATCGGGCCGCAGCCAGCGGATGCCCTGGCCCGCGCCGTGATGATCGTGCAGACGGACGAAGTTGCGGCGGCGCAGGTTGGGATGCTGGTCGCGCAGGTGGACGAGATAGCGGGTGAAATCGAGCAAGGCCGCGGCACGCTCGTCCAGGCGCCAGTCGAGCCAGCTGATCTCGTTGTCCTGGCAGTAGGCATTGTTGTTGCCGCCCTGCGTGCGGCCGATCTCGTCGCCGCCGCAGAGCATCGGCACGCCTTGAGAGAGGAGCAGCGTCGCCAGGAAGTTGCGCTTCTGCCGCTCGCGCAGCGCGATGATCAGCGGGTCGTCCGTCGGCCCCTCAACGCCATGGTTCCAGGAGTCGTTGTCGGTGGCGCCGTCGCGGTTGTCCTCGCCGTTGGCCGCGTTGTGCTTGCCGTTGTAGCTGACCAGGTCGTGCAGCGTGAAGCCATCGTGGGCGACGACGAAATTGATGCTGGCCCAGGGCTTGCGGCCATCCTCCTGATAGAGGTCGGCGCTGCCGGTCAGCCGCGCGCCCAGCTCGGTGAGCTGGTTCTCGTCGCCACGCCAGAAGCGGCGGATGGTGTCGCGGTAGCGGCCGTTCCACTCCGACCACAGCACCGGGAAGTTGCCGACCTGGTAGCCGCCGGGGCCGAGGTCCCACGGCTCAGCGATCAGTTTGACGCGCGACAGCACTGGATCTTGATAGATGATGTCGAAAAAGGCTGACAGCCGATCGACCTCGTACAGCTCGCGCGCCAGTGTCGCGGCCAGGTCGAAGCGGAAGCCGTCGACGTGCATCTCGGTCACCCAGTAGCGCAGGCTATCCATCACCAGCCGCAGCGCCTCGGGATGGTGCATGCTCAGGCTGTTGCCGGTGCCGGTGTAGTCCAGGTAGTGGCGCGGGTCGCCCTCGACGAGGCGGTAGTAGGCGCGGTTGTCGATGCCGCGCAGGCTCAGCAGCGGCCCGAGGTGGTCGCCCTCGGCGGTGTGGTTGTAGACGGCATCGAGGATGACCTCGATGCCGGCGCGGTGCAGCCCCTTGACCATCGCCTTGAACTCAGTCACTGGGCCATCGTGGCCGCCGGTAGCGGCGTAGCGCGCCTCGGGGGCGAAGAAGTTGAGGCTGTTGTAGCCCCAGAAGTTGGTCAGGCCCCGCTCGACGAGGGCAGCCTCATCGAGGAAGGCGTGCACCGGCAGCAACTCGACGGCGGTGATGCCGAGGCGCTGGAAGTGCTCGATCGCCGCCGGTGAGGCCAGCCCGCGATAGGTGCCGCGCTGGGCGCGGGGGATGCGGGGGTGCCGGATCGAGAAGCCCTTGACGTGGACCTCGTAGATGACCGAGCGGTGAAACGGGATCTTCGGCGGTCGATCGCCCTCCCAGTCGAAGGTCGGGTCGATGACGACGCTCTTGGGTTTGCCCCAAGCGTCGTCCTCGTCGCTGAAGGCCAGGTCGGCGTCGGGGTGGCCGGCCGGGTAGGGCAGCACCGGCGCGCGCCAGTCGACCTGGCCGTGCAGCGCGCGGGCGTAGGGGTCGATCAGCAGCTTGTTGGGGTTGAAGCGGTGGCCCTCACGTGGGGCGTAGGGGCCATGGACGCGGTAGCCGTAGAGCTGGCCGGGACGGATGCCGGGTAGGTAGGCGTGCCAGACGAAAGCCGTCACCTCGCGTAGCGGGATGCGCTCCGTCTCCGTTCGACCGTCGCGGCTGAAGAGGCACAGCTCAACGCCGGTGGCGTGCTCGGAGAAGAGCGCGAAGTTCGTACCCTTGCCGTCCCAGGTCGCGCCCAGCGGGGCTGGCTCACCGGACAGCACGCGCCGCCGTGACATGGTGGCGTCCTCCGTCGGTCATTGTCGCGGTAGGCGGTCACAGCCGACGCCCAGGGCAGCCGTCAGCGCGGCATGGAAACGACTGATGCGGCCTCAGCACAGGCGGCGTAGACACGCCGGCCCTCCCGCCGTATGGTCGCCGGCAGCGACGTGACGACGCGCGCCTGACGCTCAAACTCCGCCCGCGTCAGGACGACTACGTCGACCGGCACGCCCAGACCCCAGAGCGCTCGGTAGGCTGCCTGTTGCCGACGGTAGGCCGGCTCGTCCGAAGCGGGCACGATGAGCAGTACGTCGTAGTCACTGCCGGCGCGGGCGTCGTCACGCGCCTGGGAGCCGAACAGGTAGATCTCATCCGGCTGCACGGCTGGCACGAGCCGCTCGATCAGCGCGGCGACGATGCCGGCGCGGTCAGTGCCGTGGTCCTCGTTCACGGCTGCCTCCGTGACCTGGACGGTCAGTGGCCGTCGCCGTGGCCGTGGCCCGCCGCGTGGTCGTCATTGTGGGCGTCGCCGTGGCCCTGGTCGCTGGCCGGCGCGACATCCGCGCCGGCATTGAGCTGGCACAGGCCAAAGACGATGGCCGACGCGATCACCAGGCCGATCAGGATGGAGAGGTCCACGGGTTGTCCTCCGGTCAGTAGACGGCACTCAACCGAGCGCGTCGAGGAACGCGAGCATGGCGGCGGCCGTCTCGGCCGGCTTCTCCTGCGGCACCTGATGGCCGACGCCGGCCACGCTCAGGCCGCGTCCGTTGGGCAGCGTTGCCAGCGCTCGCTCGAAGACGTCGGCCGGGATGATGCCGGGAATGGCATTGCCACTCGTCTCCGCGCCGCGCACCAGCAGCGTCGGGCAGGTGATGCGCGTCAGCGGCGTGATCAGGTCGTAGGGCTTCGTCACCTGGCCGGCCAGCGGCGCGAGCATGTCGATGCCGCTGCCGGCCCGCCACGTCTCGACCAGCGCCGAGACGCCGACCTGCGCCCGCCCGACCAGCAGGTCGGCCAGCTCGCTGTCGCTCAGGCCCTGGCTCTGCTCGCGCTGCGAGGCCACCAGCGCGGCCGGGGAGAGGAACTTGAGGTCGAGCGTGTCGGTAAAGCGCGTCCGCTCGGCCGGCTGCCCACCCTCCCGCCACAGCGGCGGGTCGATCGGGATGATGGCGGCCGGCAGGCCGGGCGTCTCGATCGCCAGCGTCAGCACCGTCGCCCCGCCGAGCGAGTGCCCGGCGAAGATTGGCCGCTCCAGGCCGAGCGCGGCGCACAGCGCCCGCGCGTCGGCGGCGTAGTCGGTGTGAGCGTAGCCGGTCGGCGGCTTGTCCGACTCGCCGTGGCCGCGCATGTCGTACCAGTAGGTGCGGTAGCGCGTCGCCAGCCACGGCGCGACGTGCTGCCAGGTGCGCCAGGCGGTGCTGGTGTAGCCGTGCAGCAGCACGACCGGCCGCCCTTGGCCGCCCAACTGCCAGCAGCGCAGCCGCAGGCCGTTGGCCGACACGAACGTGCAGCGCGCCTCACTCACCGGGACCATGTCCATGCGCCCTTCCCCTCCCTGACGTCAGCCTCCGGCGCGTGGCCGGCCGCGACGGTAGCGTACGGGGCCGCGCGGCGCTTGTCCACAGAGATGGGCCGGCGGTGTGTCTGGCTACGGCAGCAGGTCGGCGACAGCCACGACGGCGTCGGGCGCTGCCAGCGGCGCGATGGTGTCGCCGGGCCGCAGGCGCTGCCGACTGGCATAGCGCCGCGCGGGGAGACCGGGGTCCACCGGCACAGGCTGGCGGAAGACCTCTACCGTGCGGCCAGCCAGGTCGACGACCCAGTACTCCTCAATGCCGCCGGTGGCGTACAGGTCGGCCTTGCGGTTGGTGTCATAGGCCAGCGTCGCGTCGGCCAGCTCAACCACCAGCAGCGCGCTGGCCGGGTGATCGTCGAGGTAGTCGCGCGGCGCGCCCGCGACGACGGCCAGGTCCGGCTGCGGCTGCTGGTTGGGTCCGAGCGCCAGCGGCGCCTGCGAACGAACATGATAGCGATCGTCGGGGAAGATGCGCTCCAGCAGTGGGGCAATGTGAAACGTCATGGCGGCGTGGCGTGGTCCAATCGGCGCCATGGTCACGATCTCCCCATCGATCAGCTCCACATTGGCGTCGTCGAAGAAGCCGAGCTCGCCCAGCCGCAAGAAGTCCTGCCGCGTCCAGCGGTAGGTTGCCGGCTGCGTCACGGTCGCCATCACGCGCCTCCCAGTCGAGTCGATCCCGTCAGACTGAGTGTATCAGCCGGAGGAGCGCAGGCGCGGGTCGAGGACGTCGCGCACCCAGTCGCCGATCATGTTGATCGACAGCACCGTCACCATGATCGCCAGGCCGGGCAGCGCCGCCAGCCACCAGGCCGACGACAGGTAGGCGCGGCCGTCGGCGAGCATGCTGCCCCAGCTCGGGATCTGCGAGCCGACGCCCAGCCCCAGAAACGACAGCGACGCCTCGGCGATGATCGTTGCCGCCACCGCAAAAGTGCCCAGCACGATCGCCGGCTGCAGCGTGTTCGGCAGCAGGTGACGGAAGATGATCGACGAGTCGCGCGCGCCGATGGTGCGGGCGGCGAAGATGAACTCGCGCTCCTTGGCCGACAGCACTTGACCGCGCACGACCCGCGTGTAGGGCATCCAACTGCCGATCGCCAGCACCAGGATGACGTTGATCAGGCCCGCACCGACGACGGCGACGACGGCGATCGCCAGCAGCAGGAAGGGGAAAGCCAGTTGGATGTCGGCGATGCGGCCGATGATCGTATCAGTGCGGCCACCATAGTAGCCGGCGATCAGGCCGAGGATGATGCCGAGGCCGCCGCCGATCAGCACCGCCATGAACCCGACCAGCAGCGACACCCGCGCGCCGTAGACGATGCGGGTGAAGATGTCGCGCCCGAGCTGGTCGGTGCCGAGCGGGTGCCAGGCATCACCGCCGGCGAAGACGGGGGGCCGTAGTCGGTCGGTCAGACTGCCAACGTTGGGGTCGTAGGCGGTCAGGATGGGCGCGGTCAGCGCCGCCAGCACCACCAGCGCCAGGATGACGATGCCGAGCATACCCAGCCGACTGCGCCGCAGCAGGCGCCAGGCTTGGTTGCCCCGCCGGCGCTGGCCGGGCTGCGCCAGCGTCGTGGGCGCGGTGGCGAGTGTCAGCGGCGTGTCGGACATGGGTGCCTCGGATCACGAGTGTGAGTGATGCGTGCTGGGGACGAACCCTCACCCTAACCCTCTCCCAGAGGGAGAGGGAACACATTGCGGTGCGCCAGCGCCAGTCCCCTCTCCCTCTGGGAGAGGGTTAGGGTGAGGGAATTCCCCCTGCCCCTATCCCAGCACCCAACGCTAGTATCCGAACCTCCTATCGCAGCCGGATCCGCGGATCGAGCCAGGTGTACATCAGATCGACGGTCAGGTTGACCAGCACGAAGGTGGCGGCGATCAGGAAGACGGCCGCCTGCACGACCGGGAAGTCGCGGCCGTTGATCGACTCGATCGCCAGCGCGCCGACGCCCGGCCAGACGAAAATCGTCTCGGTGATGACCGCGCCGCCGAGCAACACGCCGATGTCCAGCGCGATGATCGTCACCAGCGGGATGGCGGCGTTCTTCAGCGCGTGGCCGAAGACGAGGTCGCGCTGGGCCAGCCCCTTGGCGCGAGCAGTGCGCAGGTAGTCCTCGCCCAACACGTCGAGCATGCCCGAGCGCACCAGCCGGGTCAGGCGGGCCAGCACCGGCGCCGCCAGCGTGATCGCCGGCAGGATCAGGTAGCGCGAGTTGCCCTCGCCGTACCCTTGCGATGGCAGGACGGCCAGTTGGACGGCGAAGATGAGAATCAGCATCAGGCCGAGCCAGAAGTTGGGCACGCACTGGCCGAACAGCGCCACCGTCATGACGACGTTGTCGAGGAGCGAGTAGCGTTTAACGGCCGAGATGAGGCCGAAGATCATCGCCAGCGTCACCGAGATCGCCAGCGCCGTCGCCGCCAGCTTCAGCGTCGCCGGGTAGCGGTCCAGCACGAGGCTCATCGCCGGCTGGCCGGTCTGGCGCAGCGACATGCCGAAGTCGAGCCGGGCGACATTGCCAATATACGTGAGGTATTGCTCCCACAGCGGCCGGTCCAGCCCCAGGTTGCGCCGGATGTTCTGGATGTCCTCATCGGAGGCCGCCTCTGACACCATCAGCCGCACGGGATCACCGGTGAGGCGCAGGATGAAGAAGACGACCGTCACGACGCCGAAGAGGACCAGGATCGATTGGAGGAGTCGGCGGATGATGTATTCAGTCATGGGGGTTGGGGGTTGGGGGTTGGGGGTCAGGGGTCGGGGGGTCAGGGGTCGGGGGGGCGGCTCACACCGTCATGCCGGCTTTCGCCGGCATCCAGTCATCGCCAGGAGGCGACGTCCTGGTTGGCGATGCGCTGGACCCGGCTGTCGCCGGGGTGACGACTGTCATGAAGGCATCCTGTACGACGTAGCCTGCCTAAGTTCCTGAGCCCCGGTCCCCGACCCCCGACCCCTGGCTCCTACTTCCACTTCATCTCGTAGGCCCAGACCATCTCGTCCTTGCGCGGCTCCCAGTCGACAACGTTGTTGACGCCGTAGATGTCGGAGAGCGTGTACATGAAGAGCGCGGCGGCGTCATCGTACATGACTTTGCCGGCCTGCTCGTAGAGATCGGCGCGCTTGGCAGTGTCCAGCTCGATGCGGGCGGCGTCGAGCAGCTTGTCCAGCTCCGGGTTGCCGTAGGGGCGGTCCGACTGGCCTTTGCCCTGGTTGATCGTGTCGCGCACCGCCGAGGAGAAGAGCGGCACGAGCGCGTTGTCGGCATCGAACATCCAGTTGCCCCAACTGGCAAAGACCAGGCCCTCGAGTTGGCGGGCCAGGACGCGCTCGGTGAATACGCCGGCCTCGAGCATGTTGGTCTTGGCGCGGATGCCGGCCTTGTTCAGCTCCTGGGCGATGGCTTCGGCCACCTCCTTGTCCTTCATGTAGCGGCCCTGGAGGTGGTTGATCGTCAGGTCGATGCCGTTGGCGAAGCCGGCCTCGGTCAGCAGCGCCTTGGCCTTGGCCGGGTCGTAGGGGTAGGGCGTCAGCTTGCTGGGGAAACCGACGTGCCAGGGAGCGACTATCGTCGGCACGCGCGTGCCATTGCCGAGCAGCAGCGCCTTGATGATGCCGTCAACGTTCGAGGCATAGTTGATCGCCTGGCGCACCTTGACGTTGTCCAGCGGCGGCTTGCGGACCTCGAAGAAGTAGAAGGGGACGCGGTTGCTCTGGGTGATCTTGGCCATCACCTTGCCGCTCTTGTTGAAGGCGTCGACCTCCTCGAGCGGCATGTCCTTGGCGACGTGGACCTCGCCGGAGCGGACGGCAGCGGCGCGGGTGCCGAGCTCGGGGATGACCTTGACGCGCACCTTCTTGATCGGCGGCGCGCCACCCCAGTAGTTGGGGTTGGCCTCCATCACCAGGTCCTGGCCGCGCGTCCACTGCGTCAGCTTGTACGGGCCGGTGCCGACCGACTCCTTGCCATCGCCGAAGCCCTTGATGCCGTTGGCGGCGGCCCACTTGGGCGCGACCTGGGTCATCGAGAAGCCGGACAGGCGGGTCATCAGCACCGGGTCCGGCTTGGCGGTCTTGATGTTGACAGTGTACTTGTCGATCACGTCGACGCCGTTGATGATGTTGTAACTGGTGCGGGCGTCGGCGTTGTTGGCCGGGTCGAGCGGGCGCATGACGCTGAACTTGACCGCCTCGGCGTCGAACTCCTCACCGTTGTGGAACTTGACGCCCTGGCGCAGCTTGAACTGCACCGTCAGGTCGTCGAGGCGCTTCCACTCGGTCGCCAGCAGCGGCTTGTGCGTCTTGAGGTCGCGGTCCATGGCGACCAGCGGCTCGTACATGTGGCGCAGCTGGCTCTCGGCGATGGTGCCGACGTGGGTCTGCGGGTCGAGGCCCTTGGTCAGCAGTTGATTGGTGCCCCAGGCCAGCACCAGCTCGTCGGGCACCGGGCCGGATGGCTTGGCGGCGGCGGCGGTCGTTGGGGCGGGCGCGGGCGCGGTCGTGGCGGCGGCGGCCGGCGCCGTGGTGGGCGCGGCGGCCGGGGCGGTCGTCGGCGCGGCGGCCGGCTTGGTTGGTTCGGCGGCCTTGGGCGCGGCGCCGGGAGTAGCCGTCGGTGGCGGCGCGGCGACACAGCCGGCCAGCGCGGTGACGCCAGCGGCCGCCAGCAGGCCGCCGAGCAGGGTGCGACGCGTGAGCGAGGGCCGGGTCGGGGTCGTCGGTGCCTCGGACATCGGTGCTCCTCCTTCATTGCAGGGGTTACAGGCGCGCCAGGATCTCCTCACTGTAGGCGAAGGTGATCGGGATGCCGCCGGAGTGGATGAAGATGGCTGTCTGGTGCGGGCCGATGCGACCCGCGCGGGTCTCGCCGATCAGGCCGGCCAGCGCCTTGCCGGTGTAGACCGGGTCGAGGATCAGCCCTTCGGTGCGGGCCGCCAGCTGCATCGCCTCGACGGCGGCGTCGGTGGCGATGCCGTAGCCGGGGCCGACGTAGTCGTCGTGGATATCGAGATCGCCTGGCTCCAGCGTCACCGGCACGTTGGCGACGGCCGCGCCGCCGGTGGCGACGTCGCTGATCGAGCGCCACATCTGGTCACGGTTGCCGCCATTGGAGATGGCGTGGACGCGCCAGGGTGCGCCGAGCAGCTTGCCGGCCAGCGCCAGCCCGGCCGCCGACGAGCCGCCGATCAAGAAAATGTGGTCGGCCGTCAGGCGGCGGGCCTGGAGCTGGCCAAGCAATTCGAGTCCGGCGTTCAGGTAGGCCGCTACACCGAGGAAGTAGCCGCTCGGGTTAGCGCCGCGGATGACCGGGTAGGGCCGCTCGCCGCGGGCGGTCAACTCGGCCAGGAATGCGGTCAGCCGGGCCTCGCGCTCGGCAGTGCCGATCTCACCGAGTGGGATGATCGTCGCGCCGAACAGGTGGTCGAGCAGCAGGTTGCCCTGCACCGGCGCGTCGACCGGACCGGGCCGCAGGATGTACATCTTCAGGCCGAAGCGAGCGGCGACGGCGGCGTGCAGCCGGGCATGATTCGACTGGGCGACGTTCATGGCGACCAGGCAGGTCGCGCCACGCGCGAGTGCGTCGGCCACGCGGAACTCCAGATGGCGGACCTTGTTGCCGCCGAGCGCCAGCCCGGTGAGATCATCGCGCTTGACGAGGATGCGCGGGCCACCGAGGGCAGCGCTCAACCGGGGCGCCTCGTCGAGCGGTGTCGGCAGCGCGGCGATCGACATGCGTGGCAGCGTAGCCAGTCGCTCGGCCAGCGCGTCCGGCGTCCAGGTCGTCGAGGCGGCGGCGATCGTGTCGGCCATGCATTGCTCCTGTGATGAACTGGCAGCGTCGCGCGGTACGATGCCCGAACGGCTAACCGAGCAGACCTCGGCACTATCCGATGCCGGCATCCAGCGCCGACGCTTGAGCGGCGCTGGCAACCTCGTGGGTAACGATGGTGGCACTCTATAGCAACCACACCAGGTCTGTCAACATGTCTGGTGCGTCCTGCACACACCGGCCGCGTTGACAGTGCTTCGGCCACCACCGACGATTGGCACGGCCGCACGATCCGACCATCTGACCGCCGCGCGAGGTAGCCGACTATGTCGCCTGGTAGGGAGCCATCTCGGCCAGATGCCCGATCGCGCGTGGCCGGTTAGCGTGGGCGTGCCGGCGCGCGGGCGCGTCTTCTATGGCTGGGCAATCGTCCTCACGCTGGCGGCGACGGAAACCGTCTCCTGGGGCATCCTCTACTATGGCTTCGGCGTACTGCTGGTGCCGATGGAGCGGGAGCTTGGCTGGACGCGCGCGACGACGGCCGGCGCCTTCTCGCTGGCGATCCTCATCAGCGGCATCGCCGGCCTGCCGGTCGGCCGGCTGGCCGATCGCTACGGGGCGCGCTGGCTGATGACCGGCGGCTCGGTGCTGGCGACGGTCGGCCTGCTGGCGCTGGCGCGCGTCGACTCGCTGCCGGCCTTCTATGCCGTCTGGGGGTTGCTGGGGCTGGCGATGGCGGCGACGCTCTACGAGCCGGCGTTCGTGACCGTGGCTGCCTGGTTCGTGCGCCAGCGCGGCCGGGCGCTGGCGGTGCTGACCTTTCTGGCTGGCTTCGCCAGCGTGCTATTCGTGCCGCTGATCGGCTGGCTGGTGGTCCTGCTGACCTGGCGCGCGGCACTGGAGGTGCTGGCGCTGCTGCTGGCGCTGCTGACCATCCTGCCGCACGCGCTGGTCCTGCGCCGGCGGCCGGAGGACCTCGGGCTGTGGCCGGACGGCGAGCCACCGCCCGCCGGCGCCGCGCCGCCGCCGGTGACCGGCTGGCCGGTGCGCCCGGCCCTGACGAGCGCCACCTTCGGCTGGCTGTCACTGGCGATGGCGCTGACGCTGCTTGGCTCGGTGGCAGTGACCGTGCATCTGATCGCCTATCTGAGCGAGGCCGGCTACGACCCGCTGCTGGCCGGGCTGGCGGCCGGGCTGGTCGGTACGGCCAGCCTGCCTGGCCGGCTGGCGCTGAACGCGCTGGGCGACCGGGTGTCGCGGGCGCTGGTGCTGGCCGGCGTGCTGGTCAGCCAGGTCGTGGCGCTGGCGATCCTGATCGGCCAGCAGAATCTGGCCTGGGTGTTCGCCTTCGTGCTGCTGTATGGCGCCGGCTTCGGCGCGATCACGCCGCTGCGGGCGGCGCTGGTGGCCGACTACTTCGGCCGGCGCAACTATGGCAGCATCCTGGCGGTGCAGGGCCTCATCCTGGCGGTGGCGCGGGCGATCGGGCCGCTGGCGGCCGGCGGGCTGCGTGATGTCACCGGCAACTACGCGCTCGCCTTCGGGATGGTGGCGGCGCTGACCGGCGTCGCGGCCGCTGCCACGCTGCTGGCCGATCGGGCGCACGTCACCCAGCCGGCGCTCGTGTCGACGACAGGCGAGAAGCCGCATGGTTGACCCTGAGGATTTCACCCGCTACCTGGCCGCCAAGCGCACCGTCGACGACCGGGCGCTCAACCGCCACGTCTGGGATACGCTGCGCCAGGCGCTGCCGGCACTGGCGCGAGCGCCGCGCGTGCTGGAGATCGGCGCCGGCACCGGCACGATGATTGAGCGGCTGATCGAGTGGGAGCTGCTGACGCGGGCGACGATCACGGCGGTTGATGCCGAGCCGACGCTGCTGGCCGAGGCCAGCCGCCGGCTGCCGCACTGGGCGGCCGGGCACGGACTGGCAGCCACCGCCACGGCCGGCGAACTGCGCCTGACCGGTCCCGACCACGACCTCGTCGTCGAACTCATCGCGGCGGACATCGACGCCTTCGTCGCCGCCGAGCGCGGCCGGCGCGCCTGGGACCTGCTCGTCGCACATGCGGTGCTGGACCTGCTGCCGATCCCGGTCGTGCTGCCGGGGCTGCTGGCGCTGGTCCGGCCCGGCGGGTTGCTCTACCTGACGATCACCTTCGACGGCGCGACTATCTTTCAGCCGGCAATTGACCCGGCGCTGGACGACCAGATCGAGGCGCTCTACCACCGCACGATGGACGAGCGCGTCACTGCCGGCCGGCCGTCGGGCGACAGCCGCGCCGGCCGCCACCTGATCGGCCACGTGCGGGCGGCCGGGGCGACGGTGCTGGCCGCCGGCGCGTCCGACTGGGTCGTCGTCGCCGGGCCGGATGGCTACCCGGCCGACGAGGCATTCTTCCTGTCGTTCATCGTCGAGACCGTGCGCGGCGCGCTGGCCGGCTCGCCGGCGCTCGACCAGGACCGCTTCGCCGCCTGGATCGCCGAGCGCCAGGCTCAGATCGCGCGCGGCGAGCTGGTCTACATCGCCCATCAACTCGACGTGCTGGCGCGGGCGCCAGGTGGTGGCGCGGCGGCCGCCTCGTCCGGCGGTGATGAGAGTACCTGAACGACGCGCGCCAGGACGTCCGCCGCCACTGTGAGGCCAGAGCTGCCGACGTCCTCGTCGACGAGCGCGTGCATTCGGGTGAGCGCCGCGACGGCGCTGGCGACGGCGGCCTCGCCGCGCGGCGTCAGCACGACCAGCTTCGCCCGCTGGTCGCGCGCGTCGGGCACGCGCCGCAGGTAGCCGCGCCGCTCCAGGTCGATGACGAGTTCGCCCATCGCCTGCTTCGTCATGTGCGCGCGCTCGGCCAGCGCGGTCACGGTAGCGTCATCGGCGCCCAGATGCTCGAAGACCTTGCTGTGCGCCGGGCGCAGATCGACGAAGCCGGCCAGGTGCAACTGCTGAATCAGATGGCGGTTGACCGCCAGGTAGACCTGATCGATGGTCGGCCAGAGTTGAAGCGGGTCGCTTGACATTTTCGACAGGTTGCCTTACTATATCGCCAGAGCAGACAGGTAACCTTACCACACTCGGGTGGTGGGTTGCGTGGCGCCTGATCAAAGGGAGGACCCACATGGCTGGTGAGGCACGATCGTCGGTAGCCGTTCCGTCGGCCAGCGCCACCCGTCCGTTCGTCACCCGCGCCGCGGACGCGGAGCCGCGCTGGTACACCGGGGCATTGGTGACATTCCTGGCCATGGGCGAGCAGACCGGTGGTCAGTTCGCCGTCTTCGAGGCCACCGCCCGCGCCGGCGAGGCGATCCCGGCGCACACGCACAGCCGGGAAGACGAGGCTTTCTACATTCTGGACGGCGCCATGAGCGGCGCCGTGGACGGTGTGCCGTTCCAGGCCGGTCAGGGCGATTTCGTCTTCCTGCCGCGTGGCCTGGCGCACACCTGGCAGGCCGATGCCGGTCCCCTGCGGCTACTCGTGTTCCTGACCCCGGCCGGGTTCGAGCAGTCGTTCCTGGAGTTCTCCGAGCCGGCGCCCGAGCGCACCTTGCCGCCGGCGGCGCCGCCCGACTTCGCGCTGCTGGAGCGGCTGATGGTGCGGGAGAGCGAGCTGGGCGTCACCTACGAGCCCGCGCCAGAGGACGGATCCGCCGCCCCGCCCTGACCCGCGTCACACCCGGCGCGCCGTCACGACGACCGGCGGCCGCCCCCCGCCAACGACCGGCTGCCAGCAGGCTGGCGGCGCGGCGATCAGGCGCGCGGCGGCGTCCCGAATCGCCGAAGTGACGGCCCGCTGGTCGGCGCCGTCGGTGAGCAAGTCGGCGGCGAGCAGCGGCGGGCCGAAGGCGACGCGCACCTCCACCCGCCGGTAGGCCGGGACGACAATCTGCAGCATCGCGCCGAAGCGCTCGCGGTCGGCGCGGTCGCGCCGCAGCCGGGTCAGCGGGTGCCGTTGCGCCGCTGGCGCCAGCACGCCGCTGACGATCGCCGGCACGATGCGCGTCGCCGGCACGGCGCGCGCCAGCAGGCCGATGCTGTCGGACCAGCCGGCCAGTGCCGCCACCGCGTCGGCGTGCAACGCCGGGTCTGGCTCGATCTCCCCGCCGGGGAAGGTCAGCAGCGCGCCACCCTGGCGCAGGTGCGCGGTCGCGGCGCGGACGACGCCGAGCCGGGCACCCGGCTGCTCCGGCAGGAAAAGCAGCGCCTGGCGCACGCGCGGCAGCGCCTGCAGGAAGGGCCGGTCGGCGGCGATGATGCGCAGGTCGGCGCGCGGCACGCTGGCGAAGAGGGCCAGCGCATCGACCATGCCGGGGTGGTTGGCAGCGATCAGCAACGGTCCGGCGCGGGGCACACTCGCCTGGCCGGCGACCAGCACGCGGCGTGCATGGCGGCGCAGCAGCCAGCCGGCGCCAGCGGGCAGGCCGTGCGCGACGGCATAGGCGTCACAGGTCAGCACCTGATCGGCCAGCCAGCGCGCCGCCGGCCGGCACAGCCAGCGCAGCGGCCGCCAGCGTTGCTGGCGCGTTAGCCCCCAGGCTGCCAGCATGTCGTCGGTGTTGATCTCGGTCAGCCAGTCGCGCGGGCGGCCGGCCGCTGGCGTCGTCATGGATGCAACGATAGCGAGTCGCGCCAGAGCGCGCCAGGAACCGTGCAACTGTCGCCCGGCGGCGCGCGTTTCACCGGCAGGCATCCACCCCCGTGATGGAGATGTCGTGAGCGATGCAGGAGATGAGAACGCCACCGGTCACGCCGGTTTGGTCGATCTGAGAGGCGCCGCGTGCCGACGCTGACCTTCCTGGGCGCGGCCGGCGCCGTCACCGGCTCCCGCCATCTGCTTGAGACGCCCCAGGCGCGCATCCTGCTCGACTGCGGCCTCTTCCAGGGACTGAAAGAGTTGCGTCAGCGCAACTGGAACGGCCACGCGCAGATGCTGGCGACGGTCGACGCCGTCGTGCTGTCGCACGCCCACCTCGACCACAGCGGCTACCTGCCCCGGCTGGTCAAGGCGGGCTATCGCGGCCCCATCTACGCCACGCCGCCGACGATCGATCTGCTGGGGTTGGTGCTGCCGGACGCGGCCTACCTGCAGGAGGAGGAGGCCGCCTACGCCAACCGCAAGGGCTACAGTCGCCACCGGCCGGCGCTGCCGCTGTTCACGGTCGATGACGCGCTGGCGGCGCTGCGGCTGCTGCGGCCGGTCGGCTACGATCAGAGCAAGCGCTTGCCGGGCGGCATCGGCCTGCGCCTGCGCGATGCTGGCCACCTGCTCGGCTCGGCCAGCCTGACGCTCGACGTCGGCGGCCGGCGGCTCGTCTTCTCCGGCGACCTCGGCCGCTACGGCGGACCGCTGCTGCACGACCCGGAGCCGGTGGCCCGCGCCGACGTGCTGGTGCTGGAGGCGACCTACGGCGACCGCCGCCGGATGGGCGACCCGCTCGACGACCTGGCCGCCGCCATCGCTGCTGCTGACGAGCGGGGCGGTGTGCTGCTGATCCCGGCCTTCGCGCTCGGCCGCACCCAGGACCTGCTGCACGCGCTGACCAATCTCGGGCGCCAGGGTCGGCTGCGCGATTGGGCAATCTGCGTGGACAGCCCGATGGCCATCGACGCGACGGCGATCTTCCTCAAGCACCCGGCCTACCACCGGCCCGACCTGATCGACGACCGCGACGGCCTGCTCCACCCGCCGGGACTGAGCTTCGCTCGCACCCAGGGCGCCTCGCGGCTGCTCAACGATCTCACCAGCCGGGCGATCATCATCTCTGCCAGCGGCATGGCCACCGGCGGGCGCGTGCTGCACCACTTGCGCCACCGGCTGCCCGACCCGCGCAACGTCATCCTCTTCGCCGGCTACCAGGCGCCCGGCACGCGCGGCCGGGCGCTGCTCGACGGCGCCGAGGCGATCAAAATGTTTGGCGAGTACGTGCCGGTGCGGGCCGAGATCCGGCAGACGGACGCCTTCTCAGCCCACGCCGACCAGGCCGAGTTGCTGCGCTGGGCCGGCGCGATCGCGCAGCCGCCGGAGCGCGCCTACCTGGTCCACGCCGAGCCGGCGGCCGCCGCCGGGCTGGCCGCCGCCCTGCGCCAGCGCCTCGGCTGGGCGGTCGAGGTGGCCGAGGACGGCCAGTCGGTGGACCTGGGCGCGCGCACCCGACGCCGGGCGCGCGCCATCGCGAGCTGATCGTCCGTCGCGGCCGGTCGGCCGGGCGTGGGCTGGCCAGGCGGCCGGCGCGCGCCCGGCCCATCGACCGATGAGACGACCGCCGTGGCCGGCCATAGTAGGACCATCTCCCGCTGCTCTGGCGGTAGGGAGCGGGACCGATCAATCGCGGTCGGTCGTCACGGTGATGCTGGCGGCGCACAGCCGCGCGCTCCTCGACGACGGCCAACCGGCGCACCACCAGGAGGAACCCGCCATGGACACCGCCCTCGCCCTGACGATGCCGCGCACGCTGCCTCAGCCGGCGCCGGTGCGCGCGCTGCGCTCCGTCGCACCCCTGCCAGCCGAGCAGCCGGCCGCGACCGTGCCGACCACCGACTGGCGCTCCGCCGCCATCGCCGCTTACTGGCAGGACCAGCCGGACGCCTTCTCGGCCATGGTCGCCGACCTGCGCCTGCGCCTGCTCGACCTGATCGGGCGCGCGCCGGACGCGGCCGCCGTCATCGTCGACCGGTTTGCGCGCACGGCGCAGGTCGCCATCGATGGCGTCATCTTCCGCCTGCAGGACCAGGACCTGGTCCTGCTGCGCGGCTGCGCCGCGTGCGGCCTGCGCCAGTACGTCAGCCCGCCGATCCGCTCCCGCGCCGATCTCGGCTACGCGCTGGCGATCTGGGAGCCGCGCTGCCCCGACTGCGAGCCTGAAGACCCCCGCGAATGGTGATGAGGCTTCATCGGCGTGAGGCGCCATGCTGCACGCGCGCCCTTGATCGGTGACGGCCTGTGGCGCTGGTCACTCGGACCTGGGTCGGCGCGCCAACAGCGCGATTGCGCGCCCTTGCGCCGAGTCGTCGATCAGCGTGGCGAGGCGCCGCAGCCGGGTTTCCTCGCGCTTGGCGCTGATCACCCACCAGCTGGCCGTCCGACGATACCCGGCGGCCTGGGCCTGAAAGAAGTCCCACGCCGCCTGGTTGGCGCGAAAGCGCCGCTCGTAGTCCTCGCCGAGCGCGACGGTCGCTCGCTGTTCGAAGGAGTACGTGCCCGAGCGCGCCGCCGTGCGGGCCGCGAACGCCGTGAGGCCGGCCGGGCGCATCCGTCCGAGCCGGGTGAGTTCCTCGACACGCTGGATGTTGACGGCGCTCCAGGTGCTGCGTGGCTGACGCGGTGTGAACCGGTTGGCGTAGCTATCGGCGTCGACACTCCGGCGCACGCTATCGATCCAGCCGAAGCAGAGTGCTTCGTCGACTGCTTCCGGCCAGGTGATGCTCGACCGACCCGAACCCTTCTTGTAGAACCCGACCCAGAGCTCGCGGCCCGTCTCGTGGTTCGCTGCGAGCCAGGCGCGGAACTCGGCTGGCGTCGTGAAGAAGCAGGGTTCCACGCTGCGTCACCTCCGCTCATCAAGATTCGAAGGCGACACGCACGGCCAGGCGACGCTGCGCGCCCGGCGCCAGGCCGACCAGGCCGTCCGGGTGACCGTCGGGCTGGGAAGCGCCGGAGGGGGCGCTGCTGAGCGGCTCGACCGACACCGAGGCGTGCTCGGCGGGCGCAAAGACGAGCAGGTCCTGGACGCCCTCCAGCAGGTGCATGACGACGCGCGGCCGGCCGGTCGGGCCGGTGAGCGTCACGGCCGCGTCCGCGCCCAGGTCGGTGCGCGAGACGAGACTGGTCGTGCCGAGCGGCGGCGGCGTCACGACCGTCACGGCCACCGGGCGCGTCGGGCCGGTCGGCAGCGGCCTCACCGTGCGCCCTAGTCGGCCTGGCAGCGTCAGCCGAGCCGCCGTGCGGTCGCCACCGAACAGCGACGGGTCGAAGTAGGGGTGCAGGCCCAGCCCGACCGGCGCGTCGGTGTCACCCTCGTTGGTGGCCGTCAGCGTGATGGCGAGTGCGCGCGGCTCGACGCGCAGGTCGAGGCGGGTCCGCACGGCGAATGGAAAGCCGGCGCGCTCGGCCGGCGTCAGGTCGGCCGGCGTGCTCAGCTCCACCGTCGCCGTGTCGGGGCCGGCCGCCACCAGCCGCCACGGCCGCGTGTGGGCGAAGCCGTGCAGGAACACGTCGCCGGCCGGCACGTTGCTCGGCAGCGCGTAGGTTGCGCCGCGCCAGGCGTAGCGCGCGCCCGGCATGTGGCCGGGGAAGGGAAACATGATCGGCACGCCGAAGCGGCTCGGCCGCTCGCGCAGCGCCACCGGCCCCTCGCTGTGCAGCACTGCCTGCCAGCCACCGTCCTGCCGCACGGCGAAGCCAACGCAGTTGCCGCCGATGGCCGGCGCCAGCCAGGCGACCGTCGCGCCGTCGGGCGTGGCCAGCCGCGCCAGGTCCGCGCGCTCTGCCTGCCAGCCGGCCGGCAGTCCGTCGTCATCGGTCGTCAGCATCAGCGTCCCTCCGGCGCGCGGCGCCCGGTGATGGCCGGTCGGTTGGGTCAGTTGGCGTCAGCCGGCGCCGGCGGAACGGCCTGGCAGGCGCGGCAGAGGCCAAACAGGGCCAGGTGGTCGAGCCGGGCGGCGAAGCCATAGTCAGCCAGCAATCGCTCTTGCAGGGGCGCCAGCGCCGCCGCGCCGAGGTCCTGCATGTGACCGCAGGCCAGGCAGATGAGATGGTGGTGCGGCTGGGTGAGTTGCTCGAACTGGCGCACGCCACCGCCCAGGTCAGTCTCGCTGACGAGGCCGTGGTCGCGCAGCATCTCCAGCGTGCGGTAGACGGTCGACAGGTTGAGACAGGGGTAGGCGCGCCGGACCTGCTCGAAGAGAACTTCGGCCGTCACGTGGCCGCCGTGGTCGATCAGCGCCGCCAGGATCATCATCCGCTGGGGGGTCGGCCGCTGCCCCTTCTGTCGGAGCAACTGGGCCAGATCGCTCGCCTGGGTCATGCTGTGTCCTCTCCGGTCCACTGTCGCCGGCCACAGTATAGGCAGCGGCCGGCGCGCGCGCCACGCGGCCGAGGCATGTCGGGACAGCGATGCTACAATGCCGCCGGTCCCGCGGGATCGGCAAGGACAAAGGGTATGATCGAGCCGGGCGTGCTCCGACAGTTGCAGGCGATCGTCGGTGAGCGGTACGTCCACCACACCCCCGAGGACCTGATCGCCTACTCCTATGACGGCACCTGGCAAGCGTCGCCGCCCGACGCCGCCGTGTCGCCGGCTTCGACCGACGAGGTCGCGGCGATCATCGGGGTCTGTGACGCCCACGGTCTGCCGATCGTGCCGCGCGGCGGCGCCAGCGGCCTGGCCGGCGGCGCCGTGCCCGTCGGCGGCGGCATCGTCGTCAGCACGACGCGGCTGACGGAGATCCTCGAGATCGACCGCGCCAACATGACCGCCACCGTCCAGGCCGGCGTCATCACCGCCGATCTACAGCGCGCGGTTGAGGCGGTCGGCCTCTTCTATCCGCCCGATCCGTCCAGCCTCAACCAGTCGTCGATTGGCGGCAATGTCGCCACCAATGCCGGCGGCCCGCGGTGCCTCAAGTACGGCGTCACGCGCGACTACGTGCTGGGGCTGACGGCGGTGCTGGCCGATGGGCGGGTGCTGGTGACCGGCGGCAAGGCGCTCAAGAACGTCACCGGCTACCAACTGACGCAGTTGTTCGTCGGCTCGGAAGGCCACTTCGGCATCATCACCGAGGTGCTGCTGCGCCTGCTGCCGAAGGCGGCCGGCCGCGGCACCGGCCTGGCGATCTTCCCGACGCTGGAGGCGGCCAGCGAGGCGGTCACGGCCGTGCTGACCAGCGGCCTGCTGCCGCTGACGCTGGAGATCATGGACCGCACGACGATCAACGTCGTCGAGGACTATCTCGGCATCGGCCTGCCGCGCGCGGCCGAGGCGGTGCTGATCTTCGAGCAGGACGGCGACCCGGT
>JADLAZ010000048.1 GCA_020849725.1 Chloroflexota bacterium | reverse complement strand
TGATCGACCTGGCCACGCTCACCGGCGCCTGCGTGGTCGCGCTCGGCACCGTCTGCACCGGTGTGATGGGCCAGCCGCAGGTGGCAGTCGACGCGCTGCTGGCGGCGGCGACGACGGCCGGCGAGCGCATGTGGCAACTGCCACTCTACGACGAGTACCGTGAGGCGCTGCGCAGCGATGTGGCCGACCTGCGCAACACCGGCGGGCGCAATGCCGGCGCACAGGTCGGCGCCGTGTTCATCCGCGATTTCGTGGGCGCCACGCCGTGGGTCCACCTCGATATCGCCGGCACCGCCTGGACCGATAAAGACACGCCGCTGGCCGTGAAAGGTGGCACCGGCGTCGGCGTGCGGACGCTGGTCGCGCTGGCTGAGGCCGCCGCCGTGCCGGCGACACCTTGACATCCAGCAGACGGCGTGCTACGAATCGTGAGGCTACCCGACATCCAGGCATACTCGCGTGGCGTAGTGGTGAGTACCGATCGTCGTTTTCACACTCAGGAGGAAAGGACATGACCGAGGACCGGACTCTCGCGCGTCGTCGTCTGTTGCGCGCGGCGGCGTTCGCCATCGCCGGTGGCGGCGTTGGCGCCGTTCTGGCGGCGTGCGGCGCACCGGCCCCCAGCCCGACGGCAGCCCCGGCCAAGCCGGCCGAGTCCAAGCCGGCGGCCGCAGCGACGACTGCGCCGGCCTCCGGCGCTGCGCCGGCCGCGACGACCGCGCCAGCGGCCGCGCCCAAGCCCGGCTCCAGCGCGCCGGTGGCGATCCGCTTCACTACCTGGTGGGAGCCACTGGCACAGTACATCGATCAGGCCAAGCAGCAGTTTGAGGCCGCCAACCCCGGCACGACCGTCACCATGGAGTTCGTCGCCGGCACCGACTTCGTCGCCAAGATGGAGGCGTCGCTCGTCGCGAACACCTGGGGCGATGCCTCGATCAGCAACAATGGCGTCCAGGTCAAGTTCATGGAGGCCGGCTACCACTACGACATGACCGACGCGACCAAGGCCGACGGCATCAACCTCCTGTCCGACTGGTCACTGATGGGGCTGGAGGTCTGGCAGGGCAGGGTCCTCCACATGCCGTTCGACAATGACCCGCGGGCAATCTATTACAACAAGACTGCCTTCAAGGAATCGGGCGCCAAGGATCCGTGGGACGACCTGAAGGGCAACTGGACCTGGGACGACATGATCGACGCCGCCCGCAAGACGACCAAGAAAGAGGGCGACAAGACCGTCCGCTATGGCCTGCAGTGGAACTACACCAGCTACCAGGAATTCAGCCCGATTACCTGGACCCTCGGTGGCAACTACGCCGACTGGAAGACGCTGAAGTATACTCTTGATGACCCGAAGGTGCTCGAAACGCACAAGATGCTCTACAAATGGGCCAATGAGGAAAAATTCCTCATGACGAAAGAGGCCCAGAGCAACCTGATGGGGCCGCAGGGCGGCGTCCCGTTCCGCGCCGGCCTGTCGGCGATGTATCACCGCGCCGCCTACGAGTTCAACCCGACGCGTGATGCGGTCGGCAGCAAGTTCGACTGGGACGTCGCGCCCTTGCCGAACAAGGACGCCAACACGCTCGGCGTGCCGGTCACCTCGGGCAATCCCAACTTCGTGCCCAAGGCAGGCAAGCACACCGAAGCCGGCTACAAGTGGATCCGCCACCTGGCCAGCCAGGAGGGCCAGGACCTGTTCGCCAAGACGCGGGTGCTGGTGCCGTCGAACAAGAAGTCGTGGAAGCTCTATCAGGACCCGGGCGACACCAAGAAGCATCCGGAGAGCTTCATCAAGTGGGTCTACGGCCGCCCGCACGGCTTCCACTTCTACAACGCTGGCATGAGCAAGGCCGGCACGGCGATCGACGCCGAGCTCGACCTGGCCTACCTGGGCAAGCAGACGCTCGAGCAGGCGCTGAAGACGGCGCAGATCAAGGCCAACGAGGCCGTCGACTTCGGCAACGCCAAGGATCCGTTCGCGTTCACCGTGCCGAAGCCGCCCGAAAAGGACCTCGCCAAGTGGGGCATCGGCTGAGGCGATCGGCCTGAGACCGGGCGATCGCGCGCGAGCCAGTCACTTGGCTCGCGCGCGATCGCTGCGCCTGGTTGTTCGGAGGAGGCTGCGTGAGCGCCACGCCCGTCACGAGTGCACCACCGGTCGTCGTCAGCCGACGGCGGCCGTTTCTGACCCGAACCGACCTGACCGGCTACGCCTTCATCAGCCTCTGGCTGATCGGTTTCGTGGTCTTCACGCTGATCCCGTTTGTGTCATCATTGTTCATCAGCTTCACCAACTGGAAAGTGGTCGGCGCCTGGAAATTCGTCGGTTTCGACAACTACATTAAGATGCTCAGCGGGCGCGACAACGTCTTCGTCGCCGCGCTGACCTTCACTGTCGTCTACACGGTCGTGCGCGTGCCGCTGAGCCAGCTCATCGCGCTTGGTCTGGCGACGCTGCTCAACCAGCCGATCAAGGGCCGGCCGATCTTCCGCACGATCTTCTACCTGCCAGCGGTGACGGCCGGCGTGGCGACCGCCTTCATGTGGACGACCGTCTTCTCGAACCAGGGCGGCTTCGTCAACAATGTGCTGAAGGAGTTCGGCATCACCGGGCCGAACTGGCTCTACAGCCTCGAATGGTCGCCGGTGACGATCATCATCGTCAGCCTGTGGAACGTCGGCACCTCGATGCTGATCTATCTAGCGGCGCTGCAAGGCGTGCCGGAGAGCTTGCATGAGGCGGCCATGATCGATGGCGCTGGCGTCATGCGGCGCTTCTGGAACATCACCATCCCGATGATCACGCCGGCGATCTTCTTCAACACCGTGCTGAGCTTGATCGGCTCCTTCCAGGGCGGCTTCACCGAGTCGCTGATTATCACCAACGGCGGTCCCGGCTACAGCACGACACTCTACAGCCTGTACCTGTACCGGACGGCCTTCCAGGATGCGCTGATGGGCTACGCCTCGGCGCTGGCCTGGTTCCTGTTCATTGTCATCATGACCTTCACGCTGGTGCAGATGGCTGCGTCGAAGCGCTGGGTCTACTACGAGGGCGATAGCGAGCGTACCGACCGCTAGTCCACGCCGCGCCAGCGGTTGGGAGCAGGGGGAGCAGCGAGGATGAGCAGCCCGGCGATTCAGCAGACGGCCACCGCCGCCGCGACCCAGGCGGCGGCGCGGCGGCGCAGCATGGGCAACTCGGTGTTCCTGCACGCGGTCGTCATCACGCTCGGCATCGTGTTCGCCTTCCCGTTCTACTGGATGGTGATCACGTCGCTCAAGCATCCCAGCGAACTCGACATGATCCCGCCGACCCTGATTCCATACACGTTCCAGCCGCAAAATTACGTTCAGGCATTGCTGCAGCCATCCAAATTCTTCCCGCTGTTTGCATGGAACACGCTCGTCTACACGGTGCTGGGCATCATCGGGCGGTTGTTCTCGAACACGCTGGCGGCCTACGGCTTCGCGCGCATTCCGTTCAAGGGCCGCAACTTCTGGTTCGTGCTGCTGCTGTCGACACTGATGATCCCATATGAGGTTCTGCTCATCCCGCAATTCCTCATCTTCAAGCAGTTCGGCTGGCTGGACTCGATCTTGCCGCTGGTCGTGCCGCAGTTCTTCGGCAGCGCCTTCTACATCTTCCTGCTGCGCCAGTTCTTCCTGACGATCCCGCGCGAGCTAGACGAGGCGGCCGTTATCGACGGCGCCAACCAGTTCGACATCTTTGTTCGGATTATGCTGCCGCTGTCGCGCCCGATCTTGATCACCGTCTTCGCGCTGTCGTTCGTCAACTTCTGGAACGACTTCTTCGGACCGCTGATCTACCTCAACACCCAATCGAAGATGGTGATGTCAGTGGCGCTGCGGCTGTTCATCGTGCCCGGCACCGAGACGCCGATGCACCTGCTGATGGCGGCGTCAGTCGTCAGCGTCATTCCGGTGATCGTCGTCTTCCTGTTCGCTCAGCGTGCCTTCATCCAGGGCGTCGTTATGAGCGGTCTGAAGGGTTAGCCAACGCGCAGGCGGCGTGTCAGGTCGGCGAGCGCGGTGAGTTGGGCGACGATCTCGCCGCGCGTGTTGTCGTCGGTCAAGTTGCCGTCGGCGTCGAACTTGGTCGGCGCCTGAATGATGAGTACCTCCGGGCGCGGCAGCACCACGGCATCGAGGCTACCGAGGATGTGGCGCAGGTGGAGTTGGGCGCGCACTGTGCCAACGCGCCCACCAGCGCCCATGATCGCCACGGGCTTGCCCCGCAGTGGATTGGTCGAAGGGGGCCGCGAGACCCAGTCGATCGCGTTCTTCAGCACGCCGGGCACCGAGTAGTTGTACTCTGGCGTAGCGATCAGCACGGCGTCGGCGGCCCCGAGCCGCTCGACCAACTCCGTGACCGCCAGCGGCGCACCGTCGGCCTCGACATCGGCCGAGTAGAGCGGAATGCCGTCCAGATGAGCGATGGCAATCGTCATGCCCGCCGGCGCCAGGCCAGCCGCCGCGCGCAGGGCGGCGGAGTTCAGCGACGCCCGTCGGAGACTGCCACTGATGCCCACCACCACCACCGGCGATGCTTCCATGAGTTGCTCCTGTCAAGTATCAGTCTGACACGGTGACGGGCGCTCGCGTGGGCGCCCGCCACGACTGTACCATGCGGACCCGGGTAGCCGCGCCAGCGCGGCTGGGCCGAAGCCGATCGATGCGCCGAGCCTTACTGGCGGACGGCCTGGATCTCGAGGCTGATCTTGACGGCGTCGCTCACCAGCATGCCGCCGGCCTCGAGCGCCACGTTCCAGTTCAGACCGAAGTCACTCCGCTTGATCGTCGTGGTGGCGCTGTAGGCGACGATGCTGGCGCCGAACGGCGTCACGCCTACCCCCTCGTGGGTGACGATGAGGTCAACCGGCCGGGTCATGCCGCGAATGGTCAGATCGCCGGTCACGCGCAGGTCGCCACTGCCCAGCGCCTCAACGTGCCGGCTGGTGAACTGGATCGTTGGATAGGTGGCGACGTCCAGGAAGTCCGGCGACCGCAGGTGGGCGTCGCGCTGCGCCTCATGGGTCGTCAGCGTTGTCGCGTCGATTGTCACGTCGACCGCCGACCGGGTCGGGTCACGCTCGTCGATCGTCAATGTCCCGGTCACACCCGTGAACCGGCCCTTCACGGTCGTCATCATCATGTGCTTGACCGCCATCTCCACCAGCGAGTGCTTTGGGTCGATCGTCCAGGTCGTGGTTGTCGTGGACTGCGTGCCTACCATGATCGCGTGTCTCCCCTCGTGTCGAGATGGCGGCGGCAGCATCCCGGTGATCGCCGCTCTGCTCATTTCGTAAGTCACTATACATTAGTAAGTCACTACTTGTCAAGGGCTGGTGCTGCTGCCATAATCCTGGTGGAGGCACGACCATGGTGGACACCGATACGACTATCACCGCCTACTGTCCCAACTACCAGCATGCGGTCGAGCTGCTCGGCCGTCGCTGGACGGGCGCCATCGTGAGGGCTATGCTCAGCGGGGCGACCCGCTTTGTCGACGTGGCCTGCGCCATTCCCGGCGTCACCGACCGCCTCGTGTCGGAGCGCCTCAAGGAGCTTGAGGCCGAAGGCATCGTCGTCCGCACCGTCATGCCGTCGACGCCGGTGCGGGTTGACTATCACCTGACGGCCAAAGGCCGGGCGCTGGCTGGCATCGTCATGGCGATCTCCGATTGGGCTCATGATTGGGTGACGGATACCTCGGCAGCACCGGCCGAGGCCGCCGACGCCGGCACGCCGCGTGGCTGACGCGGCATCGACGGAGCACCTGGACCCACCGCCTCCGGATCTGGACGCCATCACCGCCCTGGCGCGGTTGATCGGCAACGCGCGGCGCTTGCTGGTCTTCACCGGCGCCGGCGCCAGCGCTGACAGTGGCATCCCAACCTACCGCGGCGGCTCAGGCGCTGCCGAGCGGCCGACCATCGCCGAGGCAGATCGCCCCGGCACGGTCTGGGACCGCCACACGCCGCTGACTTATCGCCAGTTCATGGCCGGCGCTGCTGAGCGGCGGCTGTACTGGCAGCGCAGCCGGCACACCTGGCCAGTCGTGCGTGACGCCAGACCCCACGCTGGTCACCAGGCGGTGGCCGCGCTCGACTGGCGCGGCCTGCTGGACTGCGTCGTCACACAGAATATCGATGAGCTCCATCAGCGCGGTGGCGTCACGACGGATCGGGTGATCGAATTGCACGGCACCGCCCATGCCGTGCGCTGCCTCGCCTGTGGCGCGCACAGCGATCGCGGCGCGGTGCAGGCCCGGGTTGAGGCCGGCGACCTGCCGCCCGCCTGCCGAGGCTGCGGTGGTGTGCTCAAGCCGGCGACGGTGCTGTTTGGTGAGCCGCTGCCGCCCGGTCGCTTGGCGCTAGCCAGCGACCGGGCGCGCGCGTGCGATGTCTGCCTGGTCGTTGGCTCGTCACTGACGGTGCAACCAGCGGCCTCGATCCCACGCTACGCTGTCACGCAGGGGGCGCGCCTCGCGATCGTCAATCCTGAGCCGACCTGGCTCGATGCCCGCGCCGACGTCGTTGTTCGCGGCCGGGCGGCGCCGGTCCTCGCCGCTGTGGCGAGCGTGCTTGCGGGCTAGCTGACCAGCGCCTCGGTTCGGACGGAGTGAGGTCCATGGCCCAGATCGGGCGAACTCAACCCCCACGTGGCCGTGTTCCGTCTGGTCCGATGGGCCTGCCAATCCGGCTCTATGGCCCTGTCGCCGCCAGCGCCGCGGTGGTGGCCACGCTGCTGCTCGTGCTGGGGCTGCGCGTGCCGATGCTGCTGGCCTGGATTACCGGCGCCGGCATAGCCACGTTTGCCCTGTACGGTGTGGACAAGGTGCAGGCGCGAGGCGGCGGTGGACGAGTGCCGGAGGCAGCGCTCCTGACACTCAGTGCTGCCGGGGGCTTCGTGGGCGGCTTCCTGGGCATGGCGATCTGGCGGCACAAGACCAGGCACGCGGCGTTTTACCTCGCCAATGCGGTGGGCCTGGCGCTAGGCATCGTCGTGGCGCTGCTGCTGCCCGGCGCTGTCTGGCCCTGGTGAGACCGTCTAGGCCGACGGCGCGGGCGGCGCGACGGCCTCGGCCGCCAGCGGCGCCAGTTCGCCGCCCCACTCGCCGGCGGCGATCTCGGCCTGGAAGCGCGCCATCTCGCTGTCGACCTGCACGCTGTTGGCGTCCTTGAGCACCTCGGCGGTGCGGCCGTCGGGCGCGACGATCGTCATCGTGTAGCGGCCGTAGCGCTCGGCCGTGTCCCGGGCGAGCCGATCCATCCGCGGGTCAAGCCGGTCGTCGACGACGATTGACCAGCGCCGGCCACCGGAGTCATGGACGCTCGCGCGCTTGAATACCGTTGAGTGCGTACTCACGCTGTCCTCCGCCCGCCGCTAGATGTGGATTGCGTGCCCGAGCGCGCCCAGCGCCGCCTCCATGACGCCCTCGCTGATCGTCGGGTGCGGGTGGACGTTGCGTCCGACCTCCTCGGCAGTCGCCTCCAGCATCCGTGCCAGCGTCAACTCGGGGATCAACTCGGTCGCGCTCGGGCCGACGATGTGCGCGCCGAGGATCTCGCCGTACTTGGCGTCAGTGACAATCTTGGCCAGACCGATGGCTTCGTTCTGCGCCAGCGCCTTGCCCAGCACGCGAAGCGGGAACGTGCCGACCTTGACATCGTGACCGGCCTCGCGCGCCTGGGCCTCAGTCAGGCCCATGCTGGCCACTTGCGGGCTGCAGTAGGTGCAGCGGGGCATGTCGACGTAGCGCAGCGGGGATGTCGGTCGGCCGGCGATGGCCTCGACGCAGGCGACACCCTGGGCCGAGGCAACGTGCGCCAGCGCCAGTTTGCCGGTCACATCGCCGATGGCGTAGATGCCGGGCACGTTCGTCTGGAGCTGATCGCCGACGGCGATGTAGCCGCGCTGCAGCTCGACACCAAGCTCTTCCAGCCCCAGGCCAGCGCTGTTGGGCGACCAGCCGACACTCAGCAGGATCTTGTCGGCCGTCAGCGCTTCCTGCTGGCCGTCCTTCGATACCGTGAGGGTCAACGGATCGGCGCTGCGGTCGACGCGCTCGACTTTCGTGCCGGTGCGGAACTTGATGCCGCGCCGCTTGAAGCTGTCCTCGACCTGGGCGCTGATCTCGGCGTCCTCGCGCGGCAGCAGGTGCGGCAGCATCTCGACGATGGTCACGTCGACGCCGTAGGTGTGCCAGACGTAGGCGAACTCGCAGCCGATGGCGCCGCCGCCGATGATGACGATGCGCTTCGGCAGTTCCTTCATCGCCAGCGCCTCATAGCTGGTCAGCACCTGCTTGCCGCCGTCCGGCTCGAGGCCCGGCAGCACCATCGGCCGGCCGCCGGTGGCGACGATGATGTGCGTGGCCTCGACCTCGCGGCCCTGCCTGTCGGCGTCGACGACGACCTTGCCGCGGCCGACCAGCCGGGCGGTGCCCTTGATCAGGTCCAACTTGTTCTTGCGCACCAGGTACTCGACACCCTTGACGATCCGGCTCGACACCTGGCGGCTGCGATCGATCGCCGGTCCGAAGTCGATCGTCATCGAGTCGACCGTGACGCCATAGTCGCGGGCGTGCTGAAAGTGGCCGATCACCTCGGCGTTGTGGATCAGCGCCTTGGAGGGGATGCAGCCCCAGTTCAGGCAGACGCCGCCGACGTTGTCTTTTTCGACCAGCGCGACCGACAGGCCCAACTGGGCCGCCCGGATCGCCGCGACGTAGCCACCGGGACCGGCGCCGACTACCAGTACATCCACCATGTTGTCCGCGCTCCTCGTGGCGTGCGCGCCACCGTCGCTACAGGGACCGACCAGACACGCCGCCGCCTAGACCAGCAGCAGCATCGGCGCTTCCAGGAGCCGCCGGATCTCGTTGAGGAACGCCGCCGCCGGCGCACCGTCCGTGACGCGGTGGTCGGCCGACAGCGTCATTTTCATCGTCGTCGCCACCGCGAGCTGACCTGCTGTCACGACTGGCCGCTGCGCCGCCACGCCGACCGCCAGGATACCGGCCTGCGGGGGCACGATGATTGCGTCGAACTCATCGATATTGAACATGCCCAGGTTGCTGATGGTGAATGTGCCGCCGCTGAACTCCTCCGGCCGCAGCGTGCCAGCGCGGGCACGACCGGCCAGGTCGCGCGTCTCCTGGGAGATCGCGCTGATCGACTTGATGTCGGCATTGCGCAGTACCGGCGAGATCAGCCCCTCTGGCAGTGACACGGCCACGCCGATGTCGACCGTTGGATGGATGATCAGCTTGTCGCCGGCGTAGGAGGCGTTCATTCCGCGGTGCTTCACCAGCGCCCGGGCCGTCGCCTTGACGACGAGGTCGTTGACACTGATCTTGACGCCGTCGGCCGCGAGCGCCTCGTTCATCTGCTGGCGCAGCGTCATGGCTGCGTCCATCAGGACTTCCACGGTCAAATAGATGTGCGGCGCCTGCTGCTTCGACTGCGCCGTGACACGCGCGATCGTCTGGCGCATGCGCGATAGCGGCACCTCTTCCGCACCGGTGACCACGGGCACGGCCACGGGCACGGCCACGGGTGCGGCCACCGGCTCGGGCACTGGCGTTGCCGCCGGTGCGGCTGGCGCCTGGCGCACATACTGCTCGATATCGTCCTTGATGATGCGGCCGTTCGGACCCGTGCCGCTGACGGCGCGCAGGTCGACACCATGCTCCTCGGCCAGGCGTCGCGCCACCGGCGACGCTTTCAGGCCATCCTGTGACGGCCCGGTGACGCGCTCGAGGCCGCCACCGGCCGACAAAGTCAGCGGTCCGACCGGTGCGGATGGCGAGGGGGGCGCGACCGGGGCTGAGGGTGTGGCCTGACCATTCGCTGCTGGCGCAGCCGGTGGCGCGGTGGTGGCGACCTGCGCTGGCGCGGCGGCGCGAGCCGGTGTCCCGGCGGCGACGCCCAGCGCGGCCTCGTCGATCGTCTCGTCGGCACTGCCGATCACGCCGATCACGCCACCAACAGGCACCACCTCGCCCACCTGGCGCACGATCTTGCGCAGCACGCCGGCCTCGAACGCTTCGATCTCGATGCTGACCTTGTCGGTCTCAATCTCGGCCAGTGCATCGCCGATGGCGACCGTGTCGCCCACTTGCTTGATCCAGCGGCTGATCTTGCCCTCGGTCATGTCGTAGCCCATCCTGGGCATCTCGACTGGCTTGGCCATCGCTCCCCCCTCTCGCTCGGTCCCCGGCCAGGCCTAGACCTGGACCTCGGTCAGCGCCTGCGCCGGCTACTGGCGCGCTCGACCGAGCATCTCCTCGACCGCCGTCACGACCTGCTCGGCGGTCGGCAGCATCGCCTGCTCCAGGTTTCGGGCGTATGGTATCGGCGCCTCGACCTGGGCGATGCGCCGCACGGGCCCGTCCAGGTAGTCGAATGCCTCCTCCTGCAACCGGGCCGTCACCTCGGCGCCGACGCCAAACGACTTCCAATCCTCCTCGACGATGAGCACGCGGTTCGTCTTCTTGACCGACGCGACTGCCAACGACGTATCGAGCGGTCGGATCGACCGCAGGTCGATGATCTCCAGCTCGATGCCGCGCTCGGCCAGGTGCTCGGCCGCCTGACTGGCCACATGGACCATGCGCGAGTAGGCGACGACGGTCAGGTGGCGGCCCTCGCGGTGCAGCCGCGAGGTGAATGGCGTTGTGTAGTCGCCGTCAGGCACCTCGCCGCGCGTGCTGTACAGGTTGGCATGCTCGATGAACATCACCGGGTCCATCCCGCGCAAGCACGACTTCAGCATGCCGCGCGCGTCGGCCGGCGTGCCCGGTGTGACGACTTTGAGACCGGGGAAATGGGCGAAGGTGACCTCGAGGAATTGCGAGTGCGTGCCCGACAACTGGCCGGTGCCGACGGCGGTGCGGATCGTCATCGGCACGGTGATCTCGCCATTGAACATGTGCCGCAGCTTGGCGGCATGATTCACGATCTGGTCCATCGCCAACAGGCTGAAGTTGATCGTCATCAGCTCCGGCACCGGCCGCAGGCCGGCCATGGCTGCGCCGACGGACATGCCAACGAAGATCGACTCCGCCAGCGGCGCATCGATCACGCGCTTCGGGCCAAAATCCTCCAGGAAGCCGGTCGTGATCGAGTAGCTGCCGCCAAATGCGCCGATATCCTCGCCGATCAGGAAGATCCGATCGTCGCGCTCCATCTCTTCACGCAGAGTCTGCCGCACCGCCTCGCGGTACGTGATGACCGCCATTGTCGTCTCGCTCCCTAGGGCGCACGCTCGCCCATTGCGACCTCAGCGGGGTCGCCCGCGCCTCCGCGCCAACGCTGCCAGCCGGTCACGCCGATTCGTCCGCGTACAAGTGATCGAGCAGCGTGCTGACGTCGGGCGGCGGACTCTCTTCGGCGAATTGCACCGCTGCGTCGACCTCAGCATTGACCGCCTCGTCGATGCGCCGCAGGTCGACCTCGGTCACTGCTCCCTCGTCCAGCAAGCGGGCCTGAAACAGCGTGATTGGGTCGCGCTTGCGGTAGTCCTCGACCTCTTCCTTGCTGCGATAGTACTGCGGGTCCTGCATCGAGTGGCCACGGAAGCGGTAGGTGAGCGCCTCCAGCAGTGTCGGGCCGTCGCCGGTACGCGCCCGGGCGACGGCTCGCTTGGCCGCGTCATGAACCGCATCGACATCCATGCCGTCGATCGGCTCGCCGGGAATGTCGAACGCCTCGCCCTTGCGATAGATCTTCGTCTGGGCCACGCCTCGATGCAGCGCCGTGCCCATGGCGTACAGGTTGTTCTCGACGAGAAAGACGATCGGCAGCTTGTAGAGCGAGGCAAAATTCATCGCTTCGAAGAACTCGCCGTTGCCAATCGCGCCATCGCCAAAGATGCACATCGTGACGCGGTCGTCATCGCGGTAGTAGCTGGCGAAGGCCAGGCCGACGCTCATTGGAATGTGGCCGCCGACGATGGCGTGGCCGCCCCAATAGTGGTTCTTGACGTCGACCAGGTGCATCGAGCCGCCGCGCCCGCCGGTGGTGCCGGTGGCCTTGCCGAACAACTCCGCCATGGCGGCGTTGACATCGGCCCCTTTGACCAGCGCGTGGCCGTGATCGCGGTAGTGAGAGACCAGATGATCATCCTGGCGGAGAGCGGCGACAGCGCCGACGGCGACGGCCTCCTGGCCGATGTAGAGGTGCAGATAGCCGCCGATGCGCGCTCGCGCGTACATCTCGGCGGCGCGCTCCTCGAAGCGGCGAATGAGCACCATCTGCCGGTACCATTCGAGCGCTGTAGCCCGATCGAGGCGTGTCCCCGATACAGAACTGGCCATCATCCGCTCCTTGTTCCCGTCCGTTCCCGACCTGGGCCGTAGTTTGAGCGACGGCGATCGAGACACCAGCCGCCACTTATCCCACGCTGATCGTGGACCGTCAAGCACACGCCGTGCCGCGAGTACGCTCCAACTCGCGGCAACAGCACCATTCTACCATTGCCCCCTGAGCGCGGCACCCAGCGGGGCGTCACAGCCAGTTCGGCAGATGGTAGGCTTGCGGACGGTGCGGTCAGGAGTGTGACAGGGGTGGGGAGGCGCGTGTGGCGGTCGAGCGATTAAGACGTCAGGTCGACACGCTGCGCCGGTTGGTCGGTGAGGCAACGGAGGCCGACCTGCCGGGCGCTGCCTCGGAGGTCGCGTACAGCCTGGTGCTGGCGATCTTCCCGGCCCTGATCTTCCTGTCGGCGCTGGCCGGCTTCATCGGCGCCATCGTTGGCATCGCCAACCTGTTCGATTCGGTGCTGACCGCGCTGGGCCGATCGCTGCCGCCGGCCGCGCTGCTGGCGATCACCGAGCCACTGCGAGATATCCTGTCGACGCGCTCCGGCGAGTTGCTGTCGGTCAGCATCGTGTTCACAGTGTGGGCCGCCTCCAATGGCACCGCGACGATGATGAAAGCGTTCAATCGTGCCCACGGTGTGCGGGAGACGCGGCCCTTCTGGCTTTATCGCATCGTCATCGCCATCGGCGTGACGCTGCTCCTGGGCATTGTCGTCGTCGCTGTCTTCGTCATCCTGGTATTTGGTGCTGTGCTCAGTGTGGTGGCGGTCGCTTTCCTGGGGTTGGACCCGGGCCTCGTGAGCCTGTGGAATTGGTTAGTCTGGCCGATCAGCGCGGTCGTGCTGATCATCACGCTCGACCTGTTCTATTGGGTGGGACCGGATGTGCGCCAGCCGTTCCGCCTGTTCACACTCGGCGCGGTCCTGGCGGCGGCGGGCTGGCTGGTCTTCTCGTTTGGCTTCCGCTTGTTCATCGCGCTCTTCGCGAACTTCCCAGCCACCTACGGCACGATCGCCGGCATGATCGTGCTGATGCTGTGGCTGAACTCCAGTGCCCTGGTCGTTATCATCGGCGCCAAGATCAATGCCTTTCGCGCCGACCGGCAGGGACGGGCAGCCGCGGTGGCGGCGCCCGCGCCCGCGCCAGCCGTCTCCCTGCCGCCGCCGTGGCCAATGGCCGCGCCGCGGCAGCGCGGCCTGGGCCGCTACATCGCCGCCGCGCTCGGCTTCTGGACGCTGCTCATTCTCGTTGGGGCACTGCGCGAGGGTCGGACGCCGCGCTGACGACCCATCTAGATCTCCTGTTGGCTCTCGATGCGGTCCTCGTCAAGGACGAGGCCCAGTCCCGGCGTCGCCGGCAGCGGCAGGCTGCCACCGTCGGGGCGCAGGAAGTCGCGGTGGAAGTGCTGCTTACCGGGTTGCGCCAGCAGCAGGTACTCGGCCATCGGAAAGGTGGCCGGAGCCTGGCTGGCGATGACGTGCAGCGCCGGCAGCAGCGAGTGGCCATGCGGCACGACCGGCCGCCCGAACGCCGACGCCAGCACGCCGATCTTGACCAACTCGCTGATGCCGCCGCACCAGTCCGGATCGGCTTGGATGACGTCGATTGCGTCGGCTTGCAGCAGCGTCAGGAAGCCCCAGCGCGTGTACTCGTGCTCGCCGGTGGCAATCGGCACGCGCGCCGCGCGCCGGATGGCAGCAAAGTCACTGATGCGGTCCGGCGGCACCGGCTCCTCCAGCCACAGCGGCCGGACCTCCTCCAGGCCGTGCGCCAGGCGCGTGGCCCAGCCGACATCGCCGCCCATGAAGCAGTCGAACATGATCTCGATCGCGGGGCCGACGGCATCGCGGACGGTGCGCGCCAGCGCCAGGTTGCGCTCCAGGCCAGCCAATCCGTCGGCCGGTCCGTGGCGGAAGAACCACTTCTGCGCCTGGTAGCCCTGGGTGACGGCCCACCGCGCCCGCTCGCGCACCTGGCCCAAATCCAGCGAGTGGCCGAGCATCGACGCGTAGCAGGCCACGCGCGGCCGCGTCGGGCCGCCGAGCAGGCGGTAGACTGGCTCGGCGGCCGCCTTGCCGCGCAGGTCCCACAGCGCGCAGTCGACAGCGCTGATCGCCATCATTTCGTAGCCCTTCCGCGCGTGGCGGTCCTGCCGGTACAGCACATCCCACACCCGCTCGGTCGCCAGCGGGTCGGCGCCGACGAGGTAGGGCGCCAGCTTGCGCCGGATGAGAACGGCCGTCTCCTCGAAGATCGGCCCGAACAGGCCGGTGAGGCCGGCGTCGGTGTTGATCTCAACGTAGATCGCCGTCTGCCGCGTTGTCGCCTGGCGCGCGACCGCGCGCTGGCCGTACTCCGGGTAGATATCCAACATCTGCAACTGGCGCTCCTCGTTCGGCGCCAGGTCGGCCGGTCCGGTCAGGCGAACGCAGCGCACGGCACGAATCTCCATGAAGCTCCCTCCTGGTGACGATCATCATGTCGCCAGACGCTAGCACGCTGCCGCGCGGCGGACAATCCCAGCATCCCTGAGCGGTCCACAGGCGTCCACGTCACCAGGCGCGGTCACGATCGCATGGTATGATCGGCAAGCTCCGCACCGCCTGGGTGTGACCCGCGCCCTGGCCGTACACCACTGGTGGCGCCGATGAAAGGAGACCCGTGCCGACCGCCCCGTTCGACATCGTCCTGGTTGGACACGGGAGTCAGCGCACCCGTGCCTTCGAGCTGGGGTTGCTGGAGACGGCACGCCGGCTGCAGGCGCGCTATCCAGACGGCACGCGCGTGAGGTCGGGCTTCTTCGAGTTCCTCACACCCACCGTCGAGGATGCCATCCTGGCGCTGGTGGCCGAGGGCAGCCAGCGCATTGTCGTTATGCCCTACTTCCTGTTCGACGGCAAGGAGATCCGGGTCGACATCCCCCGCGAGTTGGATCATCTGCGGACACGAGCGCCGGGCGTTGCCATCGTCCAGGCGGGGAGCCTTGGCCTGCACGACACTCTGATCGACCTGATCGCCGAGCGCGTGGTCGCCGCGCTGGACGGGCTGTGCCAGTATCCGCTTGTCGCTGGCCGGCTCCCACGGCGCGGGGTCGCTGGGCCGCTCGGCGTGGTGCTGGTCAACCGGGGCAGCCGCCGCCAGTACGACGATGGCGAACGCCTCCGCACGCTCGCCGCCCGCGCCGAGGCCCTGCTGGGCGTACCCGTGCGACCGGCGCAGGCTGAGAACAGCGAGCGGACGATCGAGGTCGCCGCCGACGAGTTGGCCACGCTCGGTGCGCGCCGCATCGTCGTTGTGCCGTACCTGCACTACCCGGGCAAGGTGCTGTTTGCCGACATCATCCCGGCGATTGGCCGTGCCGGGATCGCTCATCCGCACAGCCGCTTCGTACTCGCCTGGACCCTGTGCGTCGACGATCGGCTGATCGACGTGTGCGTCACTCGCATCACCGAGTCAGCCTGCGCGCCGGCCTTGACGGCCTGATCAGCCCCGTGCTGGCGACCTCGCCGTCAGACCGACGCGGGCTGGCGGGTGAGCGCCGGCAAGGTCAACAACGCGTGCGGCACGACCAGCACGTCCAGTTCGGGACCGAGCCGGCCGGCGACCTGGGCCAGCGCCGCCGGCACGTCGGGGGCGGCCGTCATCTGGGCGCGGCGGATCATCGCTGGGTCGTCGGCGCCAGCGACGATCACCTCGACGTCGCGCATCACCTTGGCCATGACAAATGCGCGCGACTCACCCGGCCGCAGTCCATGGCGGCGGGCGTCGTCGAGCAGAGTGACCATATCCGGCGCGGCGCACATTGCCTCGTAGAATCGCCGCTCGCCCAGCCCGGCCCCCGGACCCTCGGGGCAGGCGGCCGGCACGATGATCGCGCCGCCGGGCCGAACGATCGGCTTGGGCGCGAAGAAGATGTAGCTGGCCGCCCGCGAGGCCTGGTATAGATTAGCATCCTTGGGATAGCCGACGCCGGCGACGACGACATCGAACTGCCGGTCCACCGGCGCCTCGACCAGCGTGCGGGCAACGGCGACCAGCTCCTGGTAGGCCGGGCGCATCGCCCCGGCGCGCACGGCCACCGCCCGTGCCTCGTCGTCGAGCACGACGTTGACGATGAAACGCAGTCCGGCGCGCTCGGCAATAGCAAAGGCGGCCTCATGAAACCGGTTGCCAGTCAGGTTGCCCAGGCGCGTGCCCGGATCGTCGAGCAAGGTGACGCCGTGGCTGACGCCGATCACCGCCTCGCCGCCGCAGCCGACCGCCACCGTCTTGCCGCCGCCGCTGTAGCCGGCGTACTGGTGCGGCTCGACGACGCCGGTCGCGATGACTAGGTCGGCGTCGACGACGAGCCGACTGACGACACCGGGGATGTCGGCCGCAAACGTACCCAGGTCAACCAGCGCGGCCGTGTCGAGCGCGTCGTGGTCGACGACGCGGTAGCGTTGCACGACCGCTGCGCCGAGCTTCTCCACCTTCTCTCCCGGTGTCGAGGCCCGGTGCAGACCACAGGCGACCAGGATGGTGATGTCCTTATCGCGCACGCCCGCGGCGGCTAGCTCGGCCAGGATCGGCGGCGCTAGCGCGTGGTCGGGACAGGCGCGCGTGGCATCGGTCACGACGAGGCAGACCGTGTCCCCTGGTCGCGCCAGATCGCGCAGCGGTAGCGAGCCGACTGGCGCCGCGATTGCCGCGCGCGTCGCCGCCTCCAGATCGGGGAGTGGCGTCATCGGCTGGCTTTCCGCGACCCAGCCGCGCATCGTTGGCGGTACGTCGAATGTGACATGGCCGCGCCCGAACGGGATGCGGAACCGCTGCTGGCTCATCGGCGCGCTCCTGCCACTATCGGTCATGACATCCGCACAGGGCGCCTCGACGCCAGGGAGAAGGCACGTCAGCGCCGACAGGCGATTGCATCGGGCACTCTGTTGCTGGCGGGTGACGGCCCTATCGTCCTTCGCCCGGGCTTGCCCGTTCTCACCGCCACCGCCCGAGTGTATCATCGTCGTCGAGCGAGCGTCCACGCGCGGAGGCGACAGGGCATGACCCGCTGGCTGACTGCCGCCATCGCGAAGGCAGGGTCGGCGTCGGCGCGCTGGACGATGGCCGGCGCGCTGCTCGCGCTCGTCGTGGGCGTATCGCTGGCGCTGGCGCTGACCTGGCCGGCGGCGGACCCGGTCATCACCGTCGTCAACACTGGCAGCGGCGGCCTGATCGTCGTGCCCGATACTGCCGGTCGGCTCATCGTCGTTGGCGGCAGCCTGACCCGCACCGGCGCCGCCGTGGCGCTCGACCGGCATCTGCCGTTCTGGCAGCGGTCAATCGGACTGCTCGTCGCCGCCCCGCCGCACGCCACCTCCGTGCCGGGTCTGCTCGACGTCCTGGACCGTCGTGCGGTCGGCCGGGCCAGCCTGCTCGGCACCGCGCCGGTCGCGTCGCCCGCGCTGGATGCCTGGCACGCGAGCCGGACCGCGCCACCGCTCGTCGGCGCAACCGAAGTGGCGCTGGCAAGTGGCGCAAGACTGATCCTTGATACTGGCGACTATCCGGACGGTGACGCCGCGCTGGCGATCGTTGCGCGCGGTCCCATCCAGGTGGCCGTGCTGTTGGGCGACGCGGCGCCGCTGATCGCGCGCCGCATGGCCGCCGGCGCCTCGCCTGCGCCGGTAGCCGTGGTGCAGATCGGACGCGGCCAGGCGCTGCCGGCAACGAACCGTCCCACGCTCCAGGTCGTGCTGGACGGCGGCGGCGCGGGCGGATCGGTTGGCACGACCGTCCTGCCAGCCGGTGAAGCGGTGCGGATCACAGTGCTGGCCGATCGCCTGCGCCTGAGTGGCGACCCGGTGGCGGCGCAGCACGGCCGGCCGGCTGCCTATTCGAAGTAGGGTTCATCGACCACCCGCGCGTCGATGACCGCCTGCAGCGCAGCAATCTCCGCGCCAACCCGCGCGATGACCTCGTCGACCGCGACGATAGCGCTGTCGGCGCTGTCGCGGCGCTTCAGTTCAACACCGCCACGCTTGAGTGCCCGCTCGCCCACCGTCAGGCGCAGCGGCACGCCGATCAGGTCGGCGTCGTTGAACTTGACGCCGGGGCTTTCCTCCCGGTCGTCGAACAGCACGTCGATGCCCGCCTCGCCGAGCGCCTGGTACAGACGCTCGGCCACCGCTGTCGCCTCGCCGCCGGCACTGCCGGCCAGCAGCACCAGATGCACGGCATAGGGCGCGACCGTGATCGGCCAGGCGAGCCCGCGGGCATCGTGGTACTGCTCAGCGACGCAGGCCAGCAAGCGACCGACACCGATGCCGTAGCAGCCCATGATGACCGGTCGTGTCTGCCCGTCACGGTCGAGGAAGGTCGCGCCTAGACTGGCGGAATAGCGCGTGCCGAGCTTGAAGATGTTGCCGACCTCGACCGCGCGCGACGTGCGCATCGGCAAGCCGGCGACAGGATCGAGATCGCCCTCGCGCGCCAGTGCGATATCGGTCACGATGTCGGCCTGATAGTCGCGGCCGTAGGTGACGTTGCGGTAGTGGTAACCGACCTCGTTCGCCCCGGCGACCAGATTCGGCGAATCAGGCACCGCGTCGTCGACGACGATGAGGGCATTGCGGACGCCGATCGGCGAGCCGTAGCCTGGCTCGGCGCCGATCGCGCGGATCTCATCCTCGCGCGCGGGCCGCAAGTCTTTGGCCTTGACGGCGTTGGCCAGCTTGGTCTCATTGACGTCCATGTCACCGCGCACGATCGCGAACACGACGCGGGTGACGTCGTGGTCGCCTTCGGTGATCGTCGCGACCATGAAGACGGCCTTGGCTGTGCGCGCCGTCGTCGTTCCCAGCAGTGCCGCCAGCGATTCGATCGTCGTCGTGGTGGGGGTGGCGATTTTCTCCAGCGGCAACGGCGCCTCCGGCTCGGCCGGCGGCTTGCGGAAGGTGGCGATCTGGCGGTTAGCGCGATAGCCGGACTCGTCGCAGATGAGCAGGGTGTCCTCGCCGATCGGCGTCAGGTACATAAACTCGTGTGCCAGCGTGCCGCCCATCATGCCGACATCGGCGCCCACGGCCGTGACGTCGAGGCCGCAGCGGCGGAAGATGTTGAAGTAAGCCTGGTAGTGGGCGCGGTACTGGGTATCCAGTCCCTCCCAATCGGCATCCAGGCTGTAACTGTCCTTCATCGTGAACTCGCGCACGCGGATCAGGCCGTTGCGCGGGCGCGGGTCATCCCGCCACTTGGTCTGCAGATGGTAGATCAGGCGCGGCAGGTGCCGGTAAGAGCGAACATCGCGGCGGAGCAGGTCAGCCACGACCTCCTCGTGGGTCATCGCCAGCACCATGTCGCGGTCGTTCTTGTCCTGGAAGCGGCCCATCTCCGAGCCGATCTGATACCAGCGCCCGCTCTCGCGCCACAGGTCGGCGGGATGGACGACCGGCATCGTCATCTCCTGACCGCCGATCGCGTTCATCTCCTCGCGGATGATCGTCTCGATCCGGGTGACGGTGCGCTGGCCAAGCGGCATAATTGTGAAGATGCCGGCGGCCAACTGGCGGATGAACCCCGCGCGCAGCAGCAATTGATGGCTGGCCACCTCGGCCTCGGTCGGTGGCTCGCGCAGGGTCTGGCCAAACAACGGGCTCATCCGCATCGGGAGCAGTCTCCTCACCGGCGGCGGGTCGCGCGACCCGCCCACCTCATCGCCCATCATGACGCGCACCTGAACCGGGCGCGACGGCTGCCATTATGCATCATGCGGGCTGGCGCTGGCGGCTCGGTCGGGGGACCGACATGATATGCTGACGAGCGCCCACCGTGGGCGAGGGCTGTGATGGACATACCGGCGCCAGCCAACCTGAGCCCACGGCGCGACGATCTCGCGCCGGCTGCCGCGGCGCCGCTCGTCAGCGTTGTGCTGCCGGTGCGGAACGAGGCCCGGCACCTCCGGGCCTGCCTGATGGCGGTGCTGGCCCAGGACTATCCGGCCGACCGTCAGGAGGTGCTGGTGGTCGACGGCGGGTCGCGCGACGGCACCCGGGCCATCGTCGCTGCGCTGGCCGAGCGTGACCCGCGCTTGCGCCTGCTCGACAACCCGGGCCGGATCGTGTCGACGGCGATGAACATCGGCATCGCGGCGGCGCGCGGCGACATCATCGTCCGCGTCGATGGCCACGCGATCGTCGCCCCGGACTACGTTCGCCAGTGCGTGGCGACGCTGGAGCGCACCGGCGCAGTCAATGCCGGCGGGCCGATGCGGCCGCGCGGCGAGGGGCGCTGGGGTGCGGCGGTCGCCCTGGCGACCGCGTCGCCGTTTGGTGTCGGCAACGGCGCGTTCCACGACCTCGACCGTGACGACGATGCAGTCGACACCGTCTACCTGGGCGCGTTCCGGCGCGCACCGCTACTCGCGGCCGGTGGTTTCGACGAGGGGCTGGTCTGCAACCAGGATGACGAGTTGAACTTCCGACTGCGCGCGGCTGGCGGCCGGATCGCGCTGTCGTCCCGCATCCACTCAACCTACTTCAACCGCACCACACCGCGCGGCCTCTGGCGGCAGTACTGGCGCTACGGGGAGTGGAAGGTCGCCGTTCTCGCCCGACACCCGGCCTCGCTGCAGCCGCGCCACGCCGTACCGCCGCTGTTCGCGGTGGCCGTCATCGGCGTGGGCTTGCTGCGCTTGCGCGGCGCCCGTGGTCGCCACCTCTGGCTGGCGGTGGCCGTGCCGTGGCTGGCCGGCGCGGTGGCCGCCAGCGCGCGGGCGGTCCACGGCCACCGCGCGCCTGGGCTGGCCGCGTGGTTGCCGCTCGTCTTCGCGGTGCTGCATCTCAGCTATGGCCTGGGCTTCCTCTGGGGGCTGGCACGCTGGCTGACTGGCTGGAGGGCACGCCCCGCGCCGGCCGACGACCAGCCGTGACCGATCTGACCGTCATCATCGTGACCTTCAACAGCGCCGACCAGTTGCCGGCCTGTGCCGCCGCGCTCGGGCCGGCACTGATGGGTCTGGCGGCGCGCATCGTCGTCGTCGATAACGCCTCCAGCGACAGCAGCGTCGATTTGGCCCGGACACTCTGGCCCGCCACCGTGACGGTTGCCAACCCGGTCAATCGCGGCTTCGGGCCGGCGGTGAACCAGGGGTTGGCCGTGGCCGATGGGCGGGCGGTGCTGCTGCTCAATCCGGACGCCCAACCGGACGCGGCGGCGGTGCGCCGCCTGCTCGACTACCTCGACGACGATCCGACGGCCGGCATCGTCGCGCCGCGGCTGCTGGACGGCGCTGGCCGACCGGTGCTGTCCTGCTATCCATTCCCCACGCTCGGCACACTTGCCTGGCGCTACCTGCACCTCCACCGCATTGCCCCGCATCTTGGCGGGGGGCGCTGGCGGCGTGCGACGCTCGCGCCCAACGCGACCGCACCGCTGCCGGTGCCCTGGGCACAGGGAGCGTGCCTGTTGCTGCGCGCCGACATGCTGAGCCAGATTGGTGGCTTCGACGAGCGGTTCATCTTTTTTGCCGAGGAGGTCGATCTGGCCTGGCGCGTGGCCACGGCCGGCTGGCAGTGCGTCTATCTGCCGGCTGCTACGGTGCGCCATCACGAGGGCACGAGCGCCGGCCGCGTGCCTCGCTTCAAGCTCGTGTCGCACTATTTCGGCGCGGTGCTGCTCTTCGAGAAGCACCGGCCCAGCCAGGTGAGGGCGTTGACGGCACTGTTCCTGATCGATCTGGCACTGCGCTGGCTGGCCCGGCTGCCGGCCGCGCTGACCGGTCGCCCACCGGACGCGGCTGAGCGCCGCGCCGCCTACATCACCATTGTCCGGTCGCTGCTGCGCGACTCGCCGGCTCAGCGCCAGGCGCGCTGGCAGGCGCTCGCGGCGGCGACGCGCCGGCTGGATCAGGGGCGCGCACGCAGCGGGCCATAGGCTCTCAGGGTCTGGCGGGCCGCGTGGTCCCAGGTGTCGCGCTCCAGCGCCGCCCGCTGGCCCGCCTCGCCCAAGCGGGAGCGCAACTCGTCGTTCGCCAGCAGCCGGGTGATGGCCCGGGCCAGCGCCGCCGGGTCACGCGGCGGCGCGAGCAGTCCGTCTACGCCGTCCGCGATCACGGCGCCCAGATCGCCGGTGTCGGTCGCCACTACCGGCCGGCCGAAGCGGCGCGCGGCCGTCAGCAGGCCGCTGGTGGTCGTGTCGCGGTAGGGCAGCACGATGATGTCGGCGGCGCAGAGATAGGCCGCCAGGTCGGGCTGCGGCAGGAAGCGCAGGTCCAGGTGCATCCGCTCGCTGAGGCCGGCATCCGTCAGCCGATCGCACTCGGGCTGGACCGAGACATTCGCCCTGCCAGCGATGACCAGCCGCGCCGCCGGCCATGCCGGCGCCAGCGCGATGAACGCGGCGACGAGGTCGGGCAGACCCTTGTACGGCTCGATCAGCCCGGCGAAGAGGATCAGGGGCACGTCCGGTGGTAGAGCAAGGCGGCGGCGCGCTTCGGCCGGCGGCAGCACTGGCTCGTCCTCGAGGAGCGGCCCGTGCGGCGCCACGACGACGCGCTCCGGCGCGACGCCGCTGCCGGCGATCAGCGTGGCCGCGCTCCGGTCGCTGTGCACAATCAGGGTATCGGCGGCCTGGTACAACTGCGTGCGGGCTGGGTCGTCGGTCACGGCATCGTGCGCGCGCAGGTTATGCACGGTGTAGACGACCCGGACGCCTCGGCGACGCAGCCAGCGCCAGAGCGGCGCCTCGAGCGCCGGCTGAAGGCTCCACTGCACGTGCAGCACATCGGGCGGCCGGCGGGCCAGTGCCGCTGCCAGTGCCAGCAGGCCAGCAGGGTACTCGACCGCCTTGATGGCCCGGCGCAGGCGCGCGCGCCGAGCCAGACCCAGCCAGCGGCCCGGTGCACCGGCGGCCACGCCGAAGAACCGGTGACGGATAGCCGGATCGCCAGCCGTCGCCGCTGGCTCGTACAGAAATGGTGACACTGCTAGCTCCACTCGCCAGCCTGCTGTGGCCACGGCCCGTGCCAGCGCCCGATCGTAGGGCAGCGTGTGGCTGTTGGGATCGAGCATCACGACGCGTCTCGGCACGATTGCCTCACTCGTGCGCCGGTCGACCTTCAGCGCTGATCGCGGGCCATTGTACCGGCAGCTGGATACCCCTCACAGGCGTGACGGGCCGCATCTGGTTCGGCGGTGCGGCGATGGTGCGGCCACGGCCGCCAGGGATGGGCGGGCGCTGCCCCCACCCCGGCACACCTAGCGGGAATCGCTGGGCACCCTACCCGGCCCACGCGTCACACGTGTGCGCGGCGCTCGTCGCCCTCGACCTGGCGACGGAAGGCATCGGTCGCCAGCCGCAGCGCCTCCTCGGCGTCGATGTCCAGGGCGATAGCCAGCCGGACCACGGCGAGCAGCACATCGCCGAGGGCATCGTGCCGGCTTTCGTCCGTCATCGCTGGTGGTTCGGCGTTGATGATGGCGGCCACTGCGGCCGCTGCGTCGACCGCCGTTACTGGCGGGACGCCGAGGCGCAGCGCGCGCCGCAGCGTGACTTGCGCTCGGCTGAGCGCGGGCAGCGAGCGGGGAATGCTGGCGAAGACCGAATCAGCAGCGGTCTCGGCCACGCCTTTCGTCCGCCGCTCGGCAGCCTTGATCTGATCCCAGTTCCGCAGCACGTCGGCACTGCCGCTGACGTTGACATCGGCGAAGACGTGCGGGTGTCGGCGGATGAGCTTGGCCGCGATCGACTCAACGACATCCTCAAACACGAACTCGCCCGCTTCCTCCGCCAGTTGGGCGTGCAGGACGACTTGCAGCAGCAGGTCGCCCAGCTCCTCGCGCAGCGCCGCCGGGTCGTCGCGCTCGATCGCCTCGACGACCTCGTAGGCCTCCTCGATCGCGTGCGGCAGCAGGCTACGGTGGGTCTGCTCGCGGTCCCAGGGACAGCCGTCGGGGGCGCGCAAGCGGGCAGAGATGTGCAGCAGCGCCTGCGGGGCGCGCAGTGCCGCCAGCGCCGGCTGGGCTGGCACGTACAGGCTCGTCAGATGGTCGGTGTGGCGCTCGTCGCGGTCGATCGCAAACAGCGGCAGCGTGATGATCCGCTCCTGTCCGGGCACGCCGGCGGCCTGGACCAGCGTCACCGGATGGTCGTCCGGCAGCAGCCGCGCCAGCGCCAGCTTGACGGCTGAGGCGACGCGACGGTTATAGACCTGGCAAACGAGCGCCGGCCGCAGCGGCGACAGCGGCAGTTGCCCGGCGCCGAACGGCTCGGCCTCCAGCACGTGGGCCAGGTCGAGCGCATCCAGCAGGTGCCAGCCTTCGGCGATCGGGTCGCGCAGCAGCGCGGCCGCGGCCGCGTCGAGCAGGCTCAGCCCGGGCACGATGCGCGCCGGCAGCCCAGCGGCCAGCACCGCCCGCACCGTCGCTTCGGCGAACAGCGGGTGGCCCGGCACCGTATAGACGACCGGCCCATCGGCGGCGGCCAGCGCGGCGCGCAGCCGGTCCAGCATAGCCGCGTAGAGCGCCTCGAAGTTGACAGCGGTGTCGTACAGGTCGTCGAATGTCTCCCAGGCTGCGGCGGCCGGTAGGCCGGCGAGCGTGGGATGGCGGCGAGTGCGGGCGATGATTGGCGCCGGGCCAGTCAGCCACGCCCGCGCCTCGGGCGTGAGTTGCTCGGCGCTGCCCGGGCCCAGGCCGACGATGACCAGGACCGCCGCCCGGTCGCTCATGGCCGCACCGGCTGCGGGGCGACCGGCACGCCATCGACGACGATGGTGGCCTCCTGGCGCAGGCGGGCCAGGAATTGCGAGAACAGGCGCTGCTCGAGGTCGGCGGCCTGGTCGGCTGTCGGCGCCTGGGACCGGGCCTCGGTCACCTGGAGGATATGGTAGCCGAACGAGGTCGGCACCGGCTGACTAACTTCGTTGAGCGGCAGGGAGAAGACGGCGGCGTCGAAAGGCGCCACGGTCTGGCCGCGCTGCAGGAAGCCGAGATCGCCGCCGCGGGTGCGGCTGCCAGGGTCAGCCGATACCTCGGCCGCGACCTTCTCCCAGGGCTCGCCGCCGGCCAGCCGCTGTCGGACGGCCGCCGCCTTCTCGGCCGAGTCGACCAGGACATGGCGGACGCGCCGCTCGTCCACCTGGGCCGGGATCTGGACGTGGCGGGCGATCAGGCGCTCGCTGAGCAGCATGTCCTCGACCATGCGGCGCACATCCGGCGCCGTCAGCGTTCCGCTCTGCAGGATGTCGAGGAACTGGTCCTTGCCGCCGCTGCTGACGACGAGCTGGGCGATGCGCCCGTCGATCTCGGCGGCGCCAGCGATGATGCCCTCCTGGCGGGCCTGCTGGCGCAGGAGCCGCAGCGCGATCAAGCGATCAAGCGCCAGCGACCGCAGGCCGACCGGGTCGGCACGGCCGCCGGCGCTGACCTGAGCAGCGACGCGATCGGCTTCGCGCTGCACCTCGAGGCGGGAGATTGCCTCACCGTTCACCAGCGCGGCCGGCTGGATCGCTAGGCCGCAGCCGGCCAGGAACGTCAGACCGCCCGCGATCGCCGCGACGGCGGCCGCGCGACGTCCAAACCTGATCATACTGCGCGTTTCCTTTCGCCTCATGTCCAGGGAGCGCCGGGCCGGGCCGGCCACCGTCTTGTCCTACGTGCCGACGCGCCGGCTGGCCTTGTGTGCAGGCCGGCGCGCTACGCCGGCCCGTCGCCGGACAGCGTCAGCACCGCCATGAACGCTTCCTGAGGGATCTCGACGCTGCCGACCATCTTCATGCGGGCTTTGCCCTCTTTCTGCCGCTCCAGCAGCTTGCGCTTGCGGGTGATGTCGCCGCCATAGCATTTGGCGGTGACGTTCTTGCGCACCGCCTTGACTGTCTCGCGCGAGATGACGCGCGGACCGACGCTGGCCTGGATGGCGACGTCGAACTGCTGGCGCGGGATCAGCGCGCGCAACTGCTGCACCAGCGCGCGTCCCTTCACATACGCCTGTTCGCGGTGGGTGATGAGCGACAGCGCATCGACTGCCTGCCCATGCACCAGCACGTCCAGCTTGACGAGATCGGCCTCGCGGTAGCCGGCCAACTGGTAGTCGAGCGAGGCGTAGCCCTGCGTGCGCGATTTCAACTGATCGTAGAAGTCGACGATCAGCTCGCCGAGCGGGATGTCGTAGGCGAGCAGGACGCGGGCTTCGTCGAGATACTCCATGCGGGTGTAGGCGCCACGCCGCTGGGTGACCAGCTCCATGATGACGCCGATGTAGCGCGACGGCGCGATGATGGTGATCGCCATCCACGGCTCTTCGATCGCGCGGAGGCGGCCGACATCTGGCATCGCCGACGGGTTGTCGACCGCCAGCCGGCTGCCGTCGGTCAGGACGACTTGATACTCAACGCTGGGTGCGGTCGCCAGCAGCGACAGCCGATACTCGCGCTCGAGCCGCTCCTGGACGATCTCCATGTGCAGCAGGCCGAGGAAGCCGCAGCGAAAACCGAAGCCGAGCGCGGCCGACGTCTCCGGCTCGTAGACGAGCGAGGCATCGTTGAGATGGAGCCGCTCGAGAGCGTCGCGCAGCAGTGGGTAGTCGTCGGCGTCGACCGGGTAGAAGCCGGCGAAGACCATCGGCTTGGCCGGGTCATAGCCCGGCAGCGGCGTCGTCGCTGGCGCGGCGGCGCGGGTGATCGTGTCGCCGACCTGGCAATCGCCGACGACTTTCAGGCCGGTGGCGAGGTAGCCGACCTCACCGGTGCCGAGGCGGTTGATGGTCGCCATCGTCGGCCGGAAGACGCCCAGCTCCAGCAGCTCCGAGCGCTTGCCGTTCGACAGCAGCATGATCGTGTCATCCTCGCCGATCGCGCCGTCGACGACACGCACGTAGGCGACGACGCCTTTGTAGCTGTCGTAGTGCGAGTCGAAGATCAGCGCCCGGGTCGGGGCATCCGGCTGGCCGGTTGGTGGCGGGATGCGCTGGACGATCGCCTCGAGGATGGCGTCGATGCCCAATCCCTGCTTGGCTGACGCCAGGATAATCTCGTCGCGCGGCACGCCCAGGAAATGGCCAACCTCGGCGGCGACACGCTCCGGCTCGGCGCTCGGCAGATCGATCTTGTTGACGACGACGATCAGCGTCAGGTCGTTGGCCAGCGCCAGGTAGGTGTTGGCCAGCGTCTGGGCCTCCATGCCCTGGGTAGCGTCGACGACGAGCAGCGCGCCCTCACAGGCGGCCAGGCTGCGGCTAACCTCGTAGCCGAAATCGACGTGGCCGGGCGTGTCGATCAGGTTGAGCTGGTAGTGCTCACCGTCGGCGGCGCGGTAATCCATGCGCACTGCGCGCGCCTTGATGGTGATGCCCTTCTCGCGCTCCAGGTCCATCGAGTCGAGAACTTGCTCGACCATTTCGCGGCTGGAGACAGTCTGGGTAGCCTCCAGGAGGCGATCGGCCAGCGTCGACTTGCCGTGATCGATGTGGGCGATGATGCTGAAGTTGCGGATGCGGTCCTGCGGCATAGTCTCGCCAGGATGCACGACCCGCGCCCCGCGCCCGTCGCGCCGACCGGTCCAGGGGCGCCGCCAGATCATCGCCGACAGGCGCTGCCCGGCAGAGTATACCGCGACCTTCTGTCGCGCACGGTCGCGGGTGAGGCGCGACGAACCGGCCTTCCGCCCGTTGTGCCTGACGCAATCCGGCGCGATCGATGCGCCTGTCTGGCATAGTCCAAAATCGGCCGCCACCAGGGCAATAGTGCTGCTGACAGGTGGCGCAGGCGGTGGTCGCGGGCGCTAGCGGCGCAGTCAGAGCAGGCCGCCGGCCGGCACTGGCACGGTGTTCCGACCAAGTGAACGGCGATGCACTCAAGCAGCGATCCTGGCTATAGTACTTAATGGCTATAGCAGACTGCGCAACATCATGTGTACGGTGCGCCAATCTGGAACAGCGTTCCAGATGGAGCGCTGGCGGCCATGCCGGCGCGATACCCTGGCCGGCGGATACGGCGATGTATCGCACCGGCCCACGCGACGCGGCCGACCCCACAGCCGGTGCTGCCGGCGACCTGCGTGGATCGGTCGCCACCGCCGCCGGCACGCCTCAACCCAGGTCGGCTGGCGCAAACCGTGGCTGTGGAGGGTCTGCGATGCGGCATGGATGGGTACGGCTGTGGCCGGTGGTCCTGGCGCTGGCGCTTGCCGTCGGCGGGCCGGCGGTGTCGGGCGCGGCGGCCGGGTCCGGCGCGGCGTGGTCGGCCGAGGAGTTGAACTGGTACGGCATCAGCCAGCGCCGGCTGAACGACACGCGCGCCGACTCGGGGCTGCCTGTGCTGGCCGCGGATGCATACCTATGGGGGCTGGCTCACGAGCGAGCACGTGATATGGCCCAGCGCGGTTACCTCAGCCATGTCACGCCGGAAGGGCAGGATGCCGGCGCCTACATGGGCAAGGATGGGGCACGCTACGCGCGCTGGACAGAGCTGCGCGCCGACGACACGACCGGTGAGGCAGAGGTCGACGTCTCCTGGCGCGTCGTCAGTGAGTTTCTGAACAACGCCGCAGCGCGCGAGGCGATCGTCGGTGAGTTCGACCGACTGGGCGTTGGGTTGGCCGAGGCAGCGGGACGGCGGGTGTTCGTCATCATGATCGCCCGAACGGCGCCGCCGCCCCCCCCCACACCCGTGGCGCCCGCACCGAGCGCATCGTCAGGCTCAATCGCCGACATCATCATCTCTGCCGCTAACCGCCACGGCGTCGATCCGAACCGGCTGCTGCGGGTAGCGCGCTGCGAGTCGGGCCTGAACCCGCGCGCCTACAACCCGGCCGGGCCGTACTACGGTCTGTTCCAATTTCACCTCACCACCTTCAAGGCCTTTGGTGGCCAGGACATCTACGACCCCTCCGATCAGTCAGATGTCGCCGCCCGCATGTTCGCGCGCGGCCTGGCCAGCCACTGGGGCTGCAAGTAGCTGGCTGCGGCGCCGTCGCGATGGCTGCGCCGGGACGGGTCACTGCGCGCGGGTGAGCGCGATCAACACGACGCCGGCCACCACACACATTGCGCCGACGATCGTGCGCGGTGTGATCGTTTCCGTCTGATGCAGGAAGACACGCATCACTGCCAGCGTCACCAGCGGATAGACGCTGCTAAGCGGCACGACGATGCTGACTGGCAACTGGCTGAGCGCCAGGAAGTAGGAGCCGATGCCGCAGGCGGCGCACAGGCCGGAGAGCAGCACGAGGCCGATGCTGCGGGCCGGTGGTCGGATCGCCGGCCGGGCGCGCAGCGCCATTGGCGTCAGCGCGATCATGCCGACCAGCGCCGCCACCGCCAGGCCGGGCAGCACAACACCGAAGCGCTGGATGCCCTCCTTGACCAGGATCGCGTTGACCCCGTAGGCTGTTGCCGCGCCCAGCGCCAGCAGCACGCCGATCGGGAAGTCCTTGTCCTTCACCGGCTGCTGACGACCAGGATGACGCCGACCACCGTCAGGCCAACCCCGGCCAGCAGCGGCAGCGTCAACTGTTCGCCCAGCACCAGCGCCGCCAGCAGCACCGACACCAGCGGTGATGCCGAGATCAGCGCCGCCGCGCGCGATGCTCCCAGGATGCGCGTTGAGCGCATATTCATCTGGCGGCCGCCGAAGAAGTTGATCAGCCCGAGGACGCCGAACCAGAGCAGCGCCTCTGGCGTCAGCCGGGCGAAGCTGCCGGGGTCGAGGACCAGGCCCAACACGACGATGGCCGGCAGCATGGTGCACAGCGACAGCATGGTCGCCAGCGCCGGCGGCACATGCCGCAGCCCCTGCCGGGCAACGACCGCGTCCATGCCCCAACCGACGGCGGCCAGCAGCGCCAGGCCGATGCCACCCACGCTCGCTCCTCCGTCGCCACCCGGTGGCGCCTGAGCCGGCAGGCTGACCGGCGTTGGTGCGGAATGCCGGGTCACAGTGTCACATGCGAGATGGAGGATGGCAAGCCGCGCGCCACGGGTGCGTCAGGCGGGCGCCACCAGGGACAGGACGGCCGCCAGATCCGCCGGTCGATCGGCCAGGATGCGGCGGCTGATGGCGCGCACGCGGTCGCGCATAGTCGGCTCAGTGATGTACTCGACCGGCGACTTGCCGTCGATGCGGGCCAGCAGGAGTGCGCCCAAGAGCAGCAGCGTGCGCGGCAGCAGGGTGGCGGCCGGTTCGAGCGCCAGTGCCGGCGCGTAGGCGGCCCAGAAGGCACGGGCCAGATCCAGGTAGCGCTGGCTGTCCGGCGCCTTGTAGACGGCCTTGAGCAGAAAGTGGTTCAGGCAGAAGGCAAGGTCGAAGGCCGGGTCGCCCCAGTGGGCAACCTCGAAGTCGAGCACCAGCAGCGTTGGCCCGTGGACGAGCATGTTCTTCGGCGAGTAGTCGCCATGCACCAGCGCCTGGCGATGGGCCAACATGTCGTCGACCAGCGGCTCGATCGTCGGGCGCAGCGATGGGTCGACGCGGCAGACCTGCCACAGGTAGGGATCGACGCGCAGCGTATGAAAGAACTCGCGGTCGTCGAAGCGGGCGGCGATAATCGGGTCAAGGGTCGAGCCGAGGTGCATGCCGGCCAGGATCGCCCCGGCGCGGGCGGCGACAGATGGGTCGGCCTGCCCAGCCAGCAGCTGTGTCTTCCAGTTGACCGCCGTCACCGGCGCGGCGGTCATGACGAAGCAGTGGCGGACGGCGTCCGTGTGCAGCACCTCGGGAATGGCGCCGGCTGGCACGAGCGGAGCGTATGCCTGAATGGCGGCGACTTCGACAAGCGATCGGTCGGGACGTGACGGCCAGTCGGCCTGCACGCGCAGCTTCGGTAGCGCCTGCTTGAGGATGACCCGGTGGCGGGGAGTCTCGGCCAGGATGACGATGCTGGACACGCCACCGCCAAGCTCGGCCACCGCCAGCGGCTCGGCCGGATCGACCAGGCCGGCGGCGGCCAGGTACCCGGGCGCCTCGTCGATAGTGAGTGGCCGAAACGTCGTCATGGCCGGGTCGGCTCGTTGACGGCGTCGGCGGGACGGCTGCCAGTGAGGACGGTCAGTGCGTTGGCAATCGCCTGCAGGCCCATTCGGATGGTCGACTCGGCGGTCGTGCCGGCGATGTGGGGTGTCACAAGCACTTTCGGGTGGCGCAGAATCGGGTCGTCGTCGGCGGGCGGCTCGTGCGCCAGGACATCCAGTGCGGCGCCAGCAGGGCGGCCGGCATCGAGTGCCGCCAGCAGCGCCGCTTCGTCAATCAGCTCACCGCGCGAGGTGTTGATCACAAACGCGCTCGGGCGCATCAGCGCCAGCGTGCCGGCGTTGATCAGGTGACGGGTCTCGGGTGTGTTCAGGGCGTGCAGCGACACGACATCGCTGCGTGTCAGGAGGTCGTCCAGTGGCACGAGTGTCACGCCGTTGGCGGCGCACCAGGGGGCGTCAGCGTAGGGATCAGTCGCCAGCACGGTCATGTCGAAGCCCTGGGCGCGCCGGGCGACACCGCGGCCGACGCGGCCGAGGCCAACCAGACCGAGCGTCTTGCGGTGCAGCTCGACCATCGGCACGCGCGCCCAGGAGCCGCCACGGGCGATCTCGACGTGGCGCGGGATCTGGCGGGCCAGCGCCAGCATGAAGCCGATGGTGAGATCGGCCACTGCCTCATGGTTGGCGCCGGGCGTGTTCGTCACCCAGATGCCGAGCCGGGTTGCCGTTGGCAGATCGACGGTGTCGACGCCCACGCCGGTGCGGGCGACGATCTGGAGGCCGGGCAGACCAGCCATGGCCACTGGCGAGATCCCCTCCGGTCCGACGACGATGCCGCTGCACCCGGCAGCCTGGTTCAGGAAGTCCTCGTCGCGGTGCGGCCGGTCGGTGACGGTCGTCCAGACCGGCTCGACGCCCGCGCCGGCCAGCATCGGAAGGACCTGGGCATCGTAGGCGCGCAGGCCGCGCGAGGCGAGGAACAGGCGTGGCATCCGGCGTCTCCTTGCCCTTCAACTGGGTGGCGCGGTGACCGCGTGCAGCAAGGATGAGCCACGGAGGCGCGCACTGTCAACGCCGTGCCCATGGCAGGGTGCGCGTCCGAGCGGGGTGGGGCCGGCCTCGTCGGACCCTGTGGCAGGCCGGTTGCGGCGGTGGCGGCAGGGTCGCGCGTGGCGCCGGGCGGGTCGTCGTCCCCGAGGTCGAGCGCTAGTTGCCGGCCGCCTCGCGCACGGATGCGCCGGTATACGATTCAAGGAGCTTGATGACGTGGGCGTCATCGAGCGGGCCATAGCCGCTGGCGATGCCGAGCGTGATCCACTGCCGCGCGGCGGTGGCAATGAGGAGCGGCAGGTGGTACTGGTCGGCGGTGTCGAGGACGATGCCGAGGTCTTTGGCGAAGGTGTCGAGCCGGCTGCCGGTCTCGTAGGTATCGAGCATGTGGACGCCGCGGTTGCGCATCATCCAGCAGTCGCCAGCGCCGGTGCCGAGGATCTCCCACAGCAGGCGGGTGTTCATGCCGGCGGCGGCGCCGAGGGCCAGGCACTCGGCCGAGGCCATGAAGGTGACGCCGGCCATGAGCTGATTGCACATCTTGGCTGTCTGGCCGGTGCCGACCTCGCCACAGTGGAAGAGGTTGGTCGCCATCGCCGCCAGCACCGGCTGGTGGGCGTCGAAGACCGCCTGCGGCGCGCCGGCCATCATCGTCAGCGTGCCCTCGCCAGCGCGCACCGCGCCGCCGCTGACCGGCGCGTCGATGTAGACGAAGCCGCGCTCGCCCAGCCGGGCGCCGAGCTGGCGCGTCTGCGCGGGCGAGATGGTGCTGGAGACGATGATAGTCGCACCGGGGGCGAGCGCGCCGGCAAGGCCGTCGGCGTCGAACAGCGCCGCCTCCACCTGGGGGTAGTTCAGCACCATCACCAGCACGATCTGCGACTGCCGCGCCAGCTCAGCCAGCGTCGCTGCCGGCCGCAGCCCCGTGATCGCCGCGGCTGCCTCGGGCCGGACATCGTAGCCGGCGACGGTGTGACCGGCCCGCAGGAGGCTGCGCGCCATGCCGCTGCCCATGTTGCCCAGGCCCACTACGCCGATCGTCTGCGTCATGCCACACTCCCTTCCCCTGCCACCCCAGCCAGGCGGCATCCTAGACGGCCGTTGCGTCGGGCGTCAAGCTAGCAGGCGGCGTGGACGAGTAGAAGGGAAGGTAGAGACCAGGGGGCCGGACGAAGGCGCCCTCGCCCCGACCCTTTCCCATCGCGAGGGGAGAGGGAACCGGCTTCTCGCCCACTGCGGCCGGCCCCTCTCCCATGGGAGAGAGGACTGGGTGAGGGTCCGGTCCTCAGGTTTCCTGGCTCCTCAGTGCGTCAGGAAGTCGGCCGGTAGCCAGCCGACGATGCCGTCTGGGGCGCGCACCTGGCGCCAGTGCCGGCCGTCGGCCGTGGCTTCGTCGCCGGTTGGCTGCATGAGCGTGCCGTCCGGCCAGGCGCGCAGCCGGTCGGCCAGGCGCGGCGTCGCTCGTAGATAGGCGCCCATGCCGCCGGTGCCACCGATGCGCAGGACCGGCAGCGGGGGCGTGGGTGATGGCGCGGCGGCCGGCGGGGTGGGGGGGGCGGCAGTGGCAAGCGGGCCGCCGGCGACCGGCTCGTCCGACACGGCTGCTTCCAGCGGCGGCGGCACGGCCACCCGGTCCTCGATGACGACGTGGCGCGGCGCCAGCGCGGCGCTGCCGAGCTGCCAGGCCAGCGCCACCAGGAGGCCCAGCGCGGCCGCGCGCCAGAGCCGCTCGCGTGAGACTGTCCCACCGCCCATCCTCTGCTCGCCCTCGCCGTCACGATTGCCGTGGCCTGCCTTCTATGCTAGGGAGTGCCGATCGGCCGCGTCCATAGCCGATCCGGGCCAAACGAATGGCGGCCGGTGGCCCCTTGACCTGAGGCCCCTGGGTGACGACACATGAGCGTAGGACCGACACGTCCCGCGCTGGCAACGAGGCAGAGAGGAACGACGATGGCACTCCTGACACGCAGCGGCATCACGGGCGAGCTGCCGGCCGCGCGCGATCTCGGCCCGCTGGTGTCGGTGCGCTTCTACATGGCTCACAGCGTCGTCACCGGGCTACTGCGCCTCCAGTTTCATCGCCTGAGCGACCAGCTCAATTACGGCCCGCCGCTCCAGGAGTTGGTGCAGGCTGAGCTGAGCCGGCGTGGTCACGATCCGGTCCACCGCTCGACGACCGGGGCGCTGGTGCAGCGATCGTCGGTGCTGTTGGCGGTCGATCAGGTTTCCAGCGACTACAGCGGCTCTGTGCCGGCGCTGCGGCAGGACAAGACGCCGCTTCAGATCACGGCCGACCTGGGCCACTTCGTCGTCTCGGGCACGCTGCTGGTGCGGCCGGGCACCGACATCCTGACCTGGCTGGTCGACGCGCCGCTGTTCGTGCCCCTCACTGGCGTCACCATCGAGGGTCACGGCGCTGAGCCACTCGTCGAGCGGCGCGCCATCGTCAATCGCTCGATGCTGGCGGCGCTGCTCTTCTAGCGTTCGGGCCGACGCCATACCATACAATCCTCCGCGATGGACGTGTCGCGCGGCGAGGGTCGCGGCGGCGCTCGCACAGGGAGGCGGTATGGCGAATCGGGGGAGCAGCCGATGGCTGGCGCTGATCGTGGCGCTGCTTGCGCCGCTCCTGGCCCCGCTGGGAGAGCCGCCGCTGCGCGCGCAGGCGGCCTTCGCCAGCCCCGCCTTTGAAGAAGTGTGGGCCGCGGCCGATGCGCCGGTAGCCACCGATCAGGTGCGGCGGGCCTGGCTGTGGGGGCCGGCGCCCATCACTGCCGGCCGCCAGGAGCCGTATGCCGGCGCGCCGAGCGGCGAGCGCCTGGTGCAGTACTTCGACAAGGCCCGCATGGAAGACCAGAGCTGGCAAGCGGATGTCGACCCGCTCTGGCGCGTTACCACCGGCCGACTGGTCGTCGAGCTGGTCACCGGCGCGGTCGACCTGGGCGATGGCCGCCAGGAGGCGCGCCCGCCCGCGACGGAGACGGTGGCCGGCGACCCGGGCAGTGGCCCAACCTACGCCGACCTGGCAGCCCTGGTTGGTCGCCCGCCGCGGCCAGCGGGCGAGGCCGTGCTGGCCCATCTGGCGCCCGGCGGGAGCATCGAGAACCGACTGGCGCCGGCGGCGGTGACGACTGTCGCTATCGCGGAGGCGTCGCGCCCGATCGCCGCGCCCTTCTGGACCTTCATGACCGGTGCTGGCAAAATCGGGGACAGCCCCTTCTTCGCTACTGGCCTGCCGCTGACCGACGCCGCCTGGGTCGACGTTCACCTGGCCGGAGAGCCTCGCGCCGTGCTGATCCAGGCGTTCGAGCGCCGGGTGCTGACCTACGCGCCTGACAATTCGGCCGGCTTCACCGTCGAGATGGGCAACGTCGGCCAGCACTATCTCACCTGGCGGTATGGCCCGCTGCCGGCGGAGCCTCTGGCGCTGGCGGCCACGCCGCTGCACATTCCCGCTGCCGTGCGGGCAGCCACCCCGCCCGAACGCCTGGAGCGCTTCGCCGGCCGCGAGATCGCGCTGCCGGCCGGGCTGACGATCGGCCTGTTCGCCGTGCTGCGCCAGCCGCGCTTCGCCGCGTTCGGCCCCGGTGGCGATCTCTACGTTGCCGATCAGCGGCTGGGCCAGATCATCATCCTGCCGGACCGCGACCGCGACGGTGTCGCCGACCGCCAGATCGTCTTCACCGACGGCCTCAACCAACCCCACACCGTCACCTTCGCCGGCGGCGCAGTCTACGTCGGTGAAACGAACGGTGTCCGCCGACTGGTCGACCAGGACGGCGACGGCCGGGCCGACGTGTCCGAGCGCATCATTCCGCTGCCCGAGGGCGGCCACTGGTCGCGCACAGTCGCCATCGGGCCGGATGGCAAGCTGTACGTCTCAATCGGCTCCAGTTGCAACATCTGCCTGGAGAGCGATCAGAAGCGCGCGACGATCATGCAGTACGCGCTCGACGGCAGTGGCGGGCGCGTCTACGCAACGGGCTTGCGCAACTCGGTCGGCCTGGCCTGGCAGCCGTCGACCAACCGCCTCTACGCGACCGAGAACGGGCGCGACCAGATGGGCAACAACGTGCCACCGGAGGAGATCAACGAGATCCGGGACGGTGCTCACTACGGCTGGCCGCGCTGTCACGGCGCCGACATCCCCGACCCCATTTTCGGCCGCGACCCCGACGCCTGTGCTGGCCAGACGCCGCCGGTGGTCGAGATGCAGGCCCACTCTGCGCCACTCGGGCTGGCCTTCGTGCCACCGGGCGCCTTCCCGGTCGCCCAGGGCGACCTGATCGTCGCCTTCCATGGCTCGTGGAACCGCACGCCGCCCACCGGCTACAAGCTCGTGCGGCTGGCGTTCCGCGACGACCGACCGACCGGTGAGGTCGAGGATTTCGCCGTCGGCTTCCGCGCGCGCGGCACGACCTGGAGCCGGCCGGTCGGCGTCGCCTTCGGCCCCGACGGTGCGCTGTTTGTCACCGACGACCTGGGCGGTGCGGTCTACCGCATCGCCCCGGCCACCGGTAGCCCGTAGCCTAATCCGCCGGCGCGGTCGAGGTCTGGGCGATCGGGGCGGCGAGCGGCACGTCGCGGCGCACGTTGTAGATGTCGCGCACGTTCTCGATGCGCGATAGAACGCGACTCAACTGGCTGACCGACGATACCATCACCGTCACCAGCAGCGTCACTGTCCGATCCGGGTGCGCCGTCACCAGCACCGAGGTCATGTTGACCTTGTCGTCGGCGATCACCGTCGACACGTCGCGCAGCAGGCCGACCCGGTCCCAGGCCTCGATCCGCATCGTTACCGGGAACAGGTCCTGGCCGTGCGTGCCCCAATTGATCGCGATCAGGCGCTCCTTTTCCGGCTCGTGCCGAATGTTGGAGCAGTCAGTGCGGTGGGCGGTGATGCCCTTGCCGCGTGTGATGTAGCCGATGATCTCGTCGCCGGGCACCGGCTTGCAGCAGCGGGCGAGGTTGATCAGCAGATCGCCGACGCCTTCGACCTCCAGCCCCGTGGCCGGTCGGACCGGTCCCGGCGCTGTCGTGGTGATCACTGGCTGCTCGGTCTCTTCCACCAGCCGGCTGGTGATCGACTGGAGCGTGACCGCGCCGTAGCCGATTGCCGCCAGGAAGTCCTCCAGCTTGACGTAGCGCGGGAAGTGGCGGTGGATGTCTTCGAAGCTGACGTCCAGGCCGAGCTTCTTCAGCTCCTTGTCGAGCATCTCGCGGCCTTCGGCGACGTTCGCCTCGCGCTCCTGGCGGCGGAACCACTGACGCACCTTCTCGCGGGCGGTGGCCGTCTTGATGTAGCCCAGTGCCGGATTGAGCCAGTCGCGGCTCGGGCCGTTGCGGCTCTTGCTGGTCATGATGCGCACGACCTGGCCGTTCTGCAGCCGCGTGTCGAGCGCCACCAGCGCGTCGTTGACCTTGGCGCCGACGCACTGGTGGCCGACGTCGGTGTGAATGCGATAGGCGAAGTCGACCGGCGTTGCTCCCGCCGGCAACTCGATGATGGCGCCCTTGGGTGTGAAGACGTAGACCATCTCCTGGAAGATGTCCGACTTCAGCCGATCGATGAACTCCTGGGCGTCGGCCACCTCGTCGCGCCACTCGATGAGCTGGCGCAACCAGGCGATCTTGGCATCGAAATTGGCGTCGGAGCGGCTGCCCTCCTTGTAGCGCCAGTGGGCCGCGATGCCGTACTCGGCGACGCGGTGCATCTCCAGCGTGCGGATCTGCACTTCGAGCGGCCGGCCGTCGACCAGGACCGCCGTGTGCAGCGACTGGTACATGCTCTCCTTGGGCGTGGCGATGTAGTCATCGAACTCGCCGGGGATCGGCCGCCACAGCGCATGCGCGACGCCGAGCGCCCCGTAGCAACTGGGCAGATCGCGGCAGACGACACGCACACCGACGACGTCGTAGACTTGATCGAACGAGGCGCCCTTGCGCTCCATCTTCCTGGCGATGCTGTAGATATGCTTCGGCCGGCCAGAGATGTCGGCCTGGATACCCTGGGTCGCCAGCGCGCTGGTCAGCTCGCCGGTCACGCGCGCGATCAGGCGGTCGCGGCCGCCGCCCTGGGCCGAGATGAGCGCCGCGATCTCGCGGTAGCGGTCCGGCTCCAGGTAGCGAAACGCCAGATCCTCCAGCTCGCTCTTGATCTGCCAGATGCCCAGGCGGTTGGCCAGCGGCGCGTAGATCTCCAGGGTTTCGCGGGCGATGCGGTACTGCTTGACCGGCGGCAGGGCGTCCAGCGTGCGCATGTTGTGCAGGCGGTCGGCCAGCTTGACCAACACGACGCGCACGTCATCGACCATCGCCAGGAACATCTTGCGCAGGCTCTCGGCCTGCACCTCAACCTGATGCTCACCCTGCTCGGCCGGGTTCGGCCAGCGCACCTGACCCAGCTTGGTGACACCGTCGACCAGCCGCGCGATCGTGTCGCCGAACTCCTGCTGGACCTCCTCCAGCGTGCGCTCGGTGTCCTCCGGCACGTCATGCAGCAGCGCGGCGGCGATGCTGTCGCTGTCGAGCTGCATCCGGGTCAGGATGCAGGCGACCTCGGTCGGATGGATGATATATGGCTCGCCGGACTTGCGCAGCACGCCGGCGTGCGCGGCGGCCGCGAAGTGATAGGCGCGCTCGACCAGCGCCAGGTCTGTCGCTGGCGCCTGCTCGCGGATGAGCGCGGCCAGTTGCTCGAAGTCAGGCATCGTCGTCGCTCTGGATCGTGGCGCCGCCCCCGCGTGAGCGCCGTGAGGTGCGCGCTGCTCGCGACGCGGGTCCGGTGATGGGTCGCTCTCCCGATTGTCGCCGCGCTTATAGTGTAGCACACTCTGGATCGGCCGTGCCCATCGGCTCAGGCATGCAGGCCGGCGCCGAGGCGGTGGTCGGCGGGCTGGCCGTCGTCGTCGATGCGCGCCAGCAGGAAGACGGTGCCGCTGCCGATGACGCCGAGGATGAAGCTGAGGAGGACGATGCCGTCGACGCCGGCGATGCTGGCGAACACGCCGCCGAGGCC
>JADLAZ010000047.1 GCA_020849725.1 Chloroflexota bacterium | reverse complement strand
TGCGCCAGTTCTTCCTGACCATTCCGCTCGAGCTGGACGATGCCGCCCGCATCGACGGCTGCTCCAGCTTCGGCATTTTCTGGAGGATCATCCTGCCACTGTCGCGCCCGGCGCTGATGGCGGTCGCCGTCTTCGTCTTCAATGCCACCTGGAACGAGTTCCTAACCCCGCTCATCTACCTGCACTCCAAGTCCAATTTGACCCTGGCGCTGGGCCTGCAACTGTTCCAGAGCGAGCATGGGCCGGAGTGGCATCTGGTCATGGCGGCGTCGCTGGTCACGATGCTGCCGGTTCTGCTGGTCTTCTTCTTCGGCCAGCGCTACTTCATCCAGGGCGTCGTCTTCACCGGTGTCAAGGGATAGCACAGGAGAAAACGCACATGGTCCACCCAACGATCACCCGTCGCCACCTGCTGGGCTGGGCCGGGGGCCTGGCCGCGCTGACGGCACTCAGCGCCTGCGGACCCAATGCCGGGCAGCCCGTGCCCGGTCAGAAGGCGGCTGAGCCGACCAAGCCGGCCGCCGCAGCCACGGCCCCCGCCGCTGGCGCCACGACCGCGCCCGCGCCGGCCGCGACGACGGCGCCCGCCGGGGCCAAGCCGGCGCAGCCGGCCGGCGTCAAAGTGACCGCCTACAACGGCATCGGCGGCGCCAACCAGAAGGTCTACGAGACCTGGGCCAAAGAGTTCAGCGACCAGAACGCGGGCATTCAGGCCGAGCTGGTCACCGTCGTTGGCGGCCAGGCGATGACCGACAAGGTCACCACGCTCATCGCCGGCGGCACCCCGCCCGACGTCTTCATCCTCTACCAGGAGATCGTGCCGGTCAACGCGGCGGTCGAGCGCACGCTCGTCTACGCGATCGACACCTACATCAAGCAGGACAACTACGACATTGACGCCTTCCTGCCGCAGGCGGTCGAGCTGAACCGCTGGGAGGGCAAGTTGTGGGCGATCCCGCGCGACTACGGCAACCAGAACGTCTACTACAACATTGACCTGTTCAAGAAGGCCAATGTGCCGGTGCCGCCGACCGACTGGACGGACACGACTTGGACTTTCGAGAAGTACCTTGAGACGGGCAAGAAGCTGACCGTCGTCGAGGGCGGCAAGACGGTGCAGTGGGGCATCCTGGTCAACCGTGGCTGGCGGCCGTGGGCCTCGTTCGTCTACTCCAACGGCGCCACGGTCGTGAAGAAGAATGACAAGGGTGTCGCCACCGAGATCGCCCTGACGGACCCGGCCGCGATCGAGGCGCTCCAGTTCCTGCAGGACCTCATCTACAAGGACAAGGTCGCCCCGACGCCGGATGCCGAGGCCGACATGGGCATGCAGAATTTCTTCGGTACCGGCAAGATCGCCATGGTTATCGACAACCCGACCTCGGCCGCCGCCTATCGCCGCTTCCAGAACATTGATTGGGATGTCGCGCCGCTGCCGGTCGGCAAGGGCGGCAAGCGCGGCACCGGCGGCGGCGGCATTGCCTGGGCGATGACTGGCGCGACCAAGAACCCGGACCAGGCCTGGAAGCTGCTCAAGTATTTCACGTCGGAGAAGGCGCAGATGGACGAGGTGGCGGTCGGCGGCACGACCCCGTCGCGCACCAAGGTCGCCAACTCCGATGCCTTCATGAAGCCAGAGCGGCCGAAGAACGCCAGAGGCTTCGTGCAGGCGCAGGGCTTCGTCGTGCGAGACCCCGTCCACATCAAGTGGCCGCAGGGCTTCCGCGAGGTAGTCTCGCCGAACATGGACCTGCTCTGGAACAACAAGGCCAACGCCCAGACCGTCGCCACCGAGATCAAGACCAAGCTGGACGCGCTCTTCAAGAGCTAAACCGAAGCTCAGACGGGATGCCCAGGCCACCGGAGGGGCGGTTCGCGAACCGCCCCTACGATACGTAATGCGAAGTATGCTATTCCCATGCGCGCTTCGGCATAGGCGCGGTTCAGGGGAGAGCAGCAGTTCGGACGCCGTCGGGGCCGTTCGTGAGCGGCCTCGGCGGTACGCGCGGCCAGGTTCCAACCTGGCGCCGAGGAGGGACCGTCATGGCGGCAGAGCCGGGCGAGCGGCCGAACGTCGTCGTCTTCTTCACCGATCAGCAGCGCTGGGACACGACCGGCCTGTACGGCAACCCGCTCGACCTGACGCCGACGTTCGACCGGATGGCCCGCCGCGGCACGCACGTCAGCCACTCGTTCACCTGCCAGCCGGTGTGCGCCCCGGCGCGCGCCTGCTTGCAAACCGGCCTCTACCCGACGACGACCGGCCTGTTTCGCAACGGCATTCCCCTGCCGGCCGCGACGCCGACGCTGGCGCACGCGTTTCGCGCCGCCGGCTACACTACTGGCTACATCGGCAAGTGGCATCTCGGCGCCGAAGAACCGGTGCCCGAGCCGCAGCGCGGCGGCTACGAGCACTGGCTGGCGTCCAACCTGCTCGAGTTCACCTCCGATGCCTACGACACCGTCCTCTACGACCGGGACAACCAGCCAGTGAAGTTGCCCGGCTATCGTGTCGACGCGTTGACTGACGCGGCCATCCGCTTCATCGCTGCGCCGCGCCAGCAGCCGTTCTTCCTGTTCCTGTCCTTTCTGGAGCCGCACCACCAGAACCATCGCGACGACTATCCGGCGCCGGACGGCTACGAGGAGCGCTATCGTGGGCGCTGGCTGCCGCCGGACCTGGCCGCGCTCGGTGGCTCGGCGCACCAGCACCTGGCCGGCTACTACGGCATGGTCAGGCGGCTCGACGAGGCGCTTGGCCGCCTGCTCGACGCCCTGACGAGCCTGGGGCTGACCGAGCGGACGATCGTGCTGTTCACCTCGGACCACGGCAACCACTTCAAAACCCGCAACGCCGAGTACAAGCGCTCGTGCCACGAGAGTGCGATCCGGGTGCCGACGGCCTTCCAGGGGCCAGGCTTCGACGGCGGCGGCCAGGTGCGCGAGCTGGTCAGCCTGATCGACCTGCCGCCGACGCTGCTCGACGCCGCCGGCCTGCCGGTGCCGGCCGAGATGCAGGGGCGCTCGCTCATGCCGCTGCTGCGAGGAGAGCGCCAGGACTGGCCGGAGGAGATGTTCGTCCAGATCAGCGAGTCGCAGGTCGGACGAGCGGTGCGCACGCAGCGCTGGAAGTATGGCGTCGTCGCGCCTGACGCTGACGGCTGGCGCGATGCCGCGTCCGATCGCTACCGTGAGGAGTTCCTCTACGACCTGCTGAGCGATCCCTATGAGCTGACCAACCTGGTTGGATTTCAGTCACATGCTGAGGTGGCGGCGGTCCTGCGCGAGCGGCTCGTCCGGCGCATGGTCGCGGCCGGTGAGGCGGCGCCGACCATCGAGCCGGCCGCGCCGCGGCCCACGCCCGGCCAGCGGCGCGTCCAGCCGGCCGAGGCCCACGCCTGAGTGTGGCGCGGGCTGCTCGCGCTGGCTCAGACGGAACCGATTGATCCAGGCGTGCCCGCTGGGGGTACAATCGGCGCGGTGTCCCGCGGCTGGGCTGGGATGCAAGTGAAGCGGGTAAGCGAGTGACGGAGCACGGCGAGACGATCCTCGACTTGGCGGCGGCGCTGTTTGACCTGGATGGCGTCCAGGTCGGTGACTTCAGCCCTAGCGCCAGCACGCAGCACTCGCCGGTCTTCGTCAACCCGCGCGTGCTGATCGGGCGGCCGGCGCTGCTCCGGCTGGTCGGCCGGTTGATCGATCAGGAGGTGCGCACGGCGCAGGCGATGCGCCGGCCGCGCATCCACGCCTTCGAGGTCGTCGCTGGGGTGCCGCTTGGCGGCCTGCACCTGGCGACGGCCTACGCGTTGCATGCCGACGTGCCACTGGTCTACCTGCGCCCTGGCACGCCGAGCGCCCCGCTGGAGGGCAGCTTCATCCCCGGCCAGGCGGCGCTGATCGTCGATGACCTGATCACCTCCGGTGGCAGCGTGCTGACGACGGCGGCGCGGCTGGAGGAGGCCGGCCTGGCCGTGCGCGATGCGCTGGTGCTGATCGACCGCGAGCAAGGCGCGACCGAGAACCTGCGCGCGCGCGGCATTACGCTGACGGCGCTGCTGACGCTGACCAAGCTGCTCACCTTCGGCGTCGAGTCGGGGCGATTGCCGGCCGTCTGGCTGGAGCGCGCGACGGATTACTTGCGCCGCACCCGGCCAACCGACCCCGGCGCAACCATCAACGGCGACCGATAGACGATGTGACGAGTGATGGGTAGAGGTTGCATTTCACTCAGCACACGGTGCGTACTACGCAGCACTCGCCGGTAGATGGCGGCTTCAGCGGGGGGCGTGGCGCCGCTGTGATGAGATGCGCGCGATGCCCGACCCAGCCCGACAGGCTGGCTCAGGCTTCCGGTTCCACCTCTGCGAACAGGTCGGCCACCGGCAGCGAGAAGCCGGCCAGGTGCGGCGAGGTCAGCGGCTCGTCGGCCAGCACCGTGCCGATCAGGTGCAACTGCCCCTCCGTGCGCCGGTAGACCTCGACGCCGCGCCGCACCGGGTCGACGATCCAGTACTCGCGCACGCCGCGCCGAGAGTAGAGCGTCAGCTTCGTCTCCCGATCGCGCTCGAGGTTGACCGGTCCTGGCGACAGCACCTCGATCACCAGCGCCGGCGCCAGGTGCCATTTCTCGTCGCGCTGGCCGGTGGCCGGATCGATCAGCATCGCCGGCAGTTGGTCGGGCGCGGCCCAGACCAGATCGGGAATGACGGCGTCAGCCTTGGAGAAGACCAGCCCGATGCCGGAAACGAGCAGGCCACCGCCGCCAGCCCGTCGCCAGAGTTCGAGCGCCACGGTCAGCGCCACGATGACCATCTGGTGTCGATTGCCTGGCGCGGCCGACATGTACAGTTCTCCCTCAATCACCTCGTAGCGATTGCCATCATCGGGGAAGTTGGCGAGGTCATCGACAGTGAACTGGCGGGCGGTGCTGGTGGTACTCATGGCTACCTCCGGGACTGCACGGAGCGGCTCTTGACCGATGACTGGTGCGATGCGCGGGCCTGGCTGCCGATCACATTCTACCGGTCATTCACCATCCGCCGGTACGCGACGGCTTCGGCGGCGGCCGTGGCCTCGTCGCGCCCGAGCGCCTCGGCCAGCGCGGCGGCGGCGCGGTCGGCGGCGGCCAGCCCCTGGCCGGGGCTGAAGCCGAGCGTCGTGCGGCGCCGCAGCACGTCGGTCAGCCGGCGCGCGCCCTCGCGCTGGACGGCGTGATGGACCTGTGCCAGGCAATCGGGCGCGGCCGGGTCCAGCCGTGCCGCCAGCGCTGGTCGGTCGGCGATCAGGTCATAGACCTCGACGTAGCGGCTGCCGTAGACGCGCACCAGGTGGTCGCACTGGTCGGCGTCCAGACCAAGCGCCAGCCCCTGGCGGCGCGCGGTGGCGGGCAGCACCGGCCCGAAGCCGACTCCGCCGGGCAGCGGGCGCGTGCGCGTGCGCGCCGGTGCGCGCACTCCCAACCGGGCACAGGCAGCGTTGACCGCCTCCTCGGCGATGTCGCGGTGCGCGGTCAGCTTGCCGCCGACAACGGAGATGAGGCCCGGGTGGCCCGCGCTGGCGTGGTCCAGCAGGCGATGCTTGCGCGAGACGGCGCCGGTGCTGACGCCTTCGCGGCGCACCAGCGCGCGCACGCCGGCCATCGTGTAGTGGATCTGCCGCCAGGGGCCATGCGGAAACGCCTGGCTGACGGCATCGACCAGGTAGGCGATGTCCGCTGGCTCGGCGCGCGCGTCCGCCGGGTCGCCCTCGAAGTCGGTGTCGGTCGTGCCGACCAGCGCCAGACCGAGCCAGGGAATGACGAAGAACAGCCGCTCATCGGCGCCAGCGAACAGGACGACCGCCTGGCGGGTGGCCGGCGGCGTCACCAGATGCACGCCCTTCGTTCGTCGCAGCAGCGGCCGGTGGGTCGGGTCCAGCGTGCTCAGCAGCGCGTCGAGCCAGGGACCGGTCGCGTTGATGGTCACCGGCGCGCGCAGCTCCTCGGCCCGGTCGGTCAGTTGGTCGACGACGCGCACGCCCGTGACCCCGCCGTCGCTGTCGCGCAGCAGGTCGGTAACGCGGGTGTAGGTGAGCGCCAGCGCGCCGGCGTCGACCGCGCCGACGACGTGCTCGATGCACAGCCGCTCGGCCAGCTCGATCTGCGCGTCGGAGTAAACGGCCGCGCCTTCCAGGCCGTCGGGAGCCAGGCCCGGTTCGGCCGCCAGCGTCTCGGCGGTTGACAGGAACCGGTGGCCGGGCAGGCTGCGATCATAGGAGAGCAGATCGTACAGGACCATGCCGGCGCGCAGCTTGGCCTGGTAGAGCGCGCCGCGCCCGTAGATCGGCACCAGGAACAACAGCGGGCGCACCAGGTGCGGCGCGAGGTGCAGCAGCCGCTCCCGCTCGGCCAGGTCCTGGCGCACCAGGCCGAAGTCGAGTTGCTCCAGGTAGCGCAGGCCGCCGTGCACCAGCCGGGTGGAGGCGGCCGAGGTGCCGCCGCCATAGTCGGCCTGCTCGACCAGCGCGACGCGCAGTCCGCGCAGCGCGGCATCGCGGGCGATGGCGCAACCAATAATGCCGCCGCCGATGACGATGACATCAAGCGGGCGAGCCGCCCGGACGGTGGGTAACGTCGCCATCTCACCCTCCAGTGCGGCATCGATCAGCGGGCGCGACGGGGCACGACATTGTAGCATGCGATGCGCACGACGATGGCGGCGTGGCGAATTCGGGCCGGTCGCAGCGTTTGATCAGGTGTGGCGGTCGGTGGGCAGGGGAGGCCGGCATGAACGGCGCACGGACGCGACTGCCGCTGCGGCGGCCCGACAGCGGCGCCTCCCGGCCGGCCATCCGCCAGGCGCGCCTGAAGCAGGCCGCGTCCCCGGCTGGGCCGAGTCTCGGTAACCAGGCGCTGCAGCGGAGCCTCGCCCTCGGGACGCTGCCACCGGGGCTGCGGCAACCGGGCGGGCTGGCGCTGGGGAACCAGGCGCTGCAGCGCCAATTGCAGCGCCAGCCGGCGACTACGGACAAAGACGCCGAGCGCACGCTGTTTGAGAAGCAGCTGTTGCACTCGCACTGGTCGTCGGTCGAGGAGCGCAGCCGGTTCATCCGTGCTTTCTTACGGCGACACCTGGCGCCAGCCACCGGCGGCGAGCCAGACTCGGACCTGCTGTGGATGTGGGAGCAGCACTACGAGAAGCTGGCCCGCGCGCAGGGCGGTGAGGCCGTGGCCGACAAGAGCGGACCCATGACCCAGGCCGAGATGCTCGATAGTGTCCACAAGATGGAGCAGGCGCGCCAGGCCGCGCTAAAGCGGGAAAAAGACCAGTATCCGGGGCTGCTCGGCCGCGTCAAGCACCTCGGTGACGTGCAGGGCGAATGCGTTCTAGGCTGGCGGGCAGCCGAGCAGGGCGAGGACGGCCTCGGGATGACGACTGTGGTAGCGCAAGCGCTCGGCGATCCGGTCGATCCCGGCGCGATGGAGCAGGCTGA
>JADLAZ010000046.1 GCA_020849725.1 Chloroflexota bacterium | reverse complement strand
GCCGGCGTGCAGGTGGCCGTCGTCATCGGCGGCGGCAACATCTGGCGCGGCATGTCGGCCGCCGCCCTGGGCATGGACCGCTCCACCGCCGACTACATGGGCATGCTCGGCACGATCATGAACGCGCTGGCGCTGCAGAACGCGCTCGAGCAGCGTGGCCAGTTCACCCGCGTCCAGAGCGCCATCCAGATGCAGCAGGTGTGCGAGCCGTACATCTACCGGCGCGCGCTGCGCCACATGGAGAAGGGCCGCGTCGTCATCCTGGCCGCCGGCACCGGCACCCCCTTCTTCTCCACCGACACCGCCGCCGCGCTGCGCGCCGCCGAGCTGCACTGCGACGTCATCCTGATGGGCAAGAACCGTGTCGATGGCGTCTACGACGCCGACCCACGCCAGCATCCGGACGCCCGACGCTACGAGCGCCTCACGCATCGGCAGGCGCTCGAGCGCGACCTCAAAGTGATGGATGCAGCGGCGCTGGCGCTGTGTGACGAGAACAAGGTGCCGATCGTCGTCTTCAACGCGCAGGCGCCGGATGCGATCGTCCAGGCGGCGCTGGGTCAGCCGATCGGCACGCTCGTCGCCACCTGACGGCGCTAGACGCTGCGGCGCAGGCGTGGGTTGGCGACCTCGTCCAGTCCGACCGACAGGCAGAACAAGCCCAGAAACAGAATGATGATGATCACGATTGGTGGCGCGAACCACCACCACATGCCATGCAGCAGGGCTGAGTGGTAGATGACCCAGTAGATCGTCATACCGATCGTCGGCGCCTCCATCGGGCCGAGGCCGAGCGCCTCCAGGCCGATCGAGGCCAGCACCGCCGCCGCCGTCGCGCCAACGAGCGCCGCGCCCAGATACGGCAGCAGGTTCGGCATCAACTCCTTGAAGATGATTCCCGGCCCGCTCATGCCCGATAGACGAGCGACCTGGACGTAGGCGCGCTCGCGCATCGACAGCACCTGTGACCGGATCGTGCGCGTCGGCCACAGCCAGGCCAGTGAAGCGATGACGAGCGCCATCTGCTCGACCGTCAGGCTGCCGCGGACCATGACCGCCAGAATGATCAGCAGCATCAGTCCGGGAATGGTCAGCCCGACGTCGACGATGGCGCGAATACCGGCGTCGACTGCGCCGCCGTAATAGGCCGAGATGAAGCCCAGCGCCGTGCCGATGGCGACGCCGATGAAGCCGGCGACCAGTCCGATGCGCAGCGTCATCGGCGTGCCCAGCACCATCACCGCGAACAGGTCGCGACCCTGGCTGTCGGTGCCGAACGGGTACTCCAGTGACGGCGGCATACTCGGCGTCACCGACAGCGCCCGGGCGCGGCTGGTGTCGTAGACCAGCGCCCCAATTACCGAGAACAACACCAGGCTGAGCAGCAGGGCGATGCCAATGATCAGCACCGGATTGCGGCGCAGGTAGCGCCGCATGCCACCGAACCAGCCCCCCGTAATATCCTTCTGCCCGCCGACCGTCGGCGCGGTTCGCTCGACTGCCGCCGCCATGACTCCTCCTGGCTCCAGCCGGCCTTCTGGCCTGCTATGTCTTCCGGTAGATGATGCGCGGATCGAGTATTGGGTAGATCAGATCGAGAATCAGCGTGGCGACGCCGAGTGAGGCGATGATGCCGATGATGATGCCCTGGATCAGGAAGTAGTCATTCTCGCGAATGGCGTGGAAGAGCGTCGTGCCGATGCCAGGGTAGGAGAAGACGACCTCCACCAGCACCGCGCCGGAGAGAATCTGGCCGAGCGCCAGCGCCAGCCCGGTCGTCTGCGGCAGCAGCGCGTTGCGCACCGCGTAGCGCATGAACAGCGTGCTGCCCTTCAACCCCTTGGCCTCGGCGAAGGTCATGTAGTCTTCGCCCTGAGTCGTCACCATCATCGCTCGCATGCCCAGCGCCCAGGCGCCGATGCCGCCGAGGATGATCGCCAGCGCCGGTAGAATCGAATGGTAGAGGACATCGAGCCAGAAAGCCGGACTGCTCCAGTCGGGGATCGTCCCGACGGTGTAGCCGCCGAGGGTGGGAAAGACCTTCAGTTGGAAGGAGAAGATGTAGACCAGGACCAGCCCGAGCAGGTAGAACGGGATGGCTGAGAAGGTCAGCAGCGGCGGAAAGAGGAACTTGGCGATGAACTTCGGCGCCCGCGGCCAGCCCATCAGCGCGCCGAGCAGCGTGCCGAGGCTGAAGGCGAACAGCGTTGTTACGCTCAGCAGGCCGATCGTCCAGGGGATCGAGTCCTGCATCATGCTCAGGACGGTGCGCGGGTAGTTGGTGATCGAGTAGTTGAAGTCGCCACGCAGCACATCACTGAGGTAGGTCAGGTACTGTTGCCAGAGCGGCTTGTCGAGACCGAATTTGGTTTCGTACTCCTTGATCATGTCTTCGATGGCCGTCTGGAGATAGCCAGTGCTGGCTGCCTGAGACATCAGTTTGTCGTGAATCGGGTTCTGAGTGGAAAGCCGGGGCAGCAGGAAGTTGATGGTTGAAGCCGCCCAAAGCACGGCGAAGAAGATCGCCACGCGCCGGAGCAGGTAACCGAGACGCACCGTCATTCCTCCGTTTGTCGCGCTCGTCCGTCTCGGGCCTGCGCGCGGCTACGTTCACTGCCGGGGTCGCCTCACTGGGCCGGTTCGAGCTTCTCGAGCATCAGTGGGAAGGTCCAGTGCCAGAAGGCGCTGTTGACATACGGGTTCTGGTTGGTCGGCCAGCCCGTCCAGTACGTTTGGTTGGTCGGGATGCGGTGGTACCATTCGGTGATCTGCACCGACGGCAGGTTGGGGATCCACAGCTCCATCGCCTTGCGGAAGATATCGAGCAGCTTGGCCTTGTCCGGGAGCGGCACCTGGACGAACTGATCGACGAGTTTGTCATAATCGTCGCTCTTCCAGCGGCTGATGTTGACCGGCGCGGCGCCGAGCGCGCTCGCGGTTTGGAAGAGACGCATGTGGAAATACGGGTCGACCCAGCTGCCGCCGGTGCCGGTCAGGTAGCCGATGTAGGTGCCCTGGGTGGCCTGGGCGAAGACGTCCGGTGGCGCCTGATAGCTGGCGTCGATGCCGTTCTGACGGAGCATCTCGCTGAGGATCGGCCCGATGTCGCTGAAGACGGCCCAGCCGTTGATCGGCAGCGTGATCTTCTTGCCCTGGGCGTCGACCCACAGCCCGTCGGCGCCCTTCTTGTAGCCCTTGCCCTCCAGCAGCGCCGCACCCTTCGCCGGGTTGTACTCGTTGGTGTTGTACTTCTCCAGCAGGTCCTTGACGGAGTCGAAGTAGGGCCGGATCGCCGGCGTGTTCGGGTAGGGCAGCGGCGAGCGCGAGCCAGCGCCGCGGTAGCCGACGGACACGACCTTGTCGCGGTCGATGAAGTAGCTGATCGCCCAGCGAATGTCCTTGTCGTCAAACGGCGGCTTGGTGTTGTTGAGCATGAGGTTGGTCGGCCACTGGTCGGTGTAGCCGAACGGCTTGTCCTTGCCGGTCCAGGTCGTTACCTTCGGGTTCTGGGCCAGGATCTGCTCCATCGTCGCCGGTCGGACGTCGAGCGAGCTGTCGAGTTGGTTGCTGATGAAGAGCTGCGCCGCCTGTGTCTCGGTCGTGTAGGCGATGTAGACGACGCGCTCGACCTTGGACAGCTTGGAGAGGCCCTGATCGACCGCCCACCAGCTATTCTTGCGGTCGATGATCTTCTGCTGCGGTGATGAGTGGACGACCTGCCACTGGGTGGTGCTGATCGGCCAGTTCTTGGCCGGGTCATAGAAGGTGAACTTGGACCAGTCCTCGACGCCGGCGAAGATGTGCTCGGGGACGATATAGATGCCCAGGCCGGCGCCGAAGGCCATGTACAGGTTCCAGCGCGGGCTGGGCTGCTTGAAGGTAATGACGACGGTCGCGTCGTCGGGCGCCTTGACCTCAGCCACCGCCTGCTGGACCTCGTTGCCGAGCGCAACCTTCGCCCCGAACTCGCGCAGCTTGTCGAGCGTGAAGGCGACATCCTTGGCGCTGAACGGCTTGCCGTCGCTCCACTTGATGCCGGTGCGCAGCTTGTACGTCAGTTGCTTGTAGTCGGCACTGAACTCGAAGCTGGTGGCCAACCAGGGGATCCACTTGTCGGCGAAGGCGCTGTAGTAGTAGACCGGCTCGTAGAAGAGCAGGCCACCGTTCTGCATGTTGGAGCCGAGCGCGTAGCGGTTCCAGAGCTCGTAGTCGGTCCAGCGACCCTCCGCGGCGCCAGTGCCGGCGAAGCTGAGGACCAGCGTGCGGTTGCGCGGCACCTGCTTGATGCCAGCGGCCGTGCCGATGACGGGGGTGCTCGCCGCCGCGGCCGCCGGTTGGGTGGCTGCGGCGGTCGGCGAGGCGGCTGCTGCCGGAGCGGTCGTCGGCGAGGGGGCGGCGGGCTTGGTCGGCTCAGCTGGCTTGGGCGCCGCGGTCGGCTGGGCGGCCGGGCTGGGCGTATTTTGGACCTGCGGCTGGGCAGCCGGGAACTGGCCCGAGGCGGCCGGCGGCGAGGTCGGTGTCGGGGCCGGCGCCGCGCCGCATGCGGCCAGGAGTGCAGCGCTGCTGCTCACCAGGCTGGCCTTGAGGAACGCCCGGCGCGAGGTACCCGTTCGAGTCCGCATGGTCAGTTTCCTCCATCATGACGGTCAATGCACCACGTGGGTAGGTATCAGTGGCCCTGCCAGCGCCCGCACCGTGACCGGAACAACCATCGTCCGTGTCGGCTGGTCCCGGGGCAGGGGAACGGCCCGTCGTTGGTAGAAACGCTCTTGCGGATCAGTCTAGTACCAGCGCGGCGACCGTGTCAAGCCGGGGACTGGGGTCTTTCGTTGTTCATCGCGCTTCACGCCGGGAACAGCACGCGCTATACTGCGCCGTCTCCACGGCAGTTGGGGCAACACAGCGCGTGGATCGAGATGAGGCGCCTGTTCGACCGGACAGGCGTGAGGGAGGCTGAGGCAGATGAAAGTCGTGATAAGTGGCAATCCTGGCGAGAAGATCCTGAGTGAGTGGCGAGCAGATTTTCCCAGTATCGACCTGGTGGCGGCCGGCTCCGTTGACGAGCAGGTCGCGGCCGTGCGCGGCGCCGAGGTCTGGATGGGCTACGGCATGGATCGTCAGGTCTTCCTGGCTGGTCAGGATACGCTCAAGTGGGTGCATGCGACTTCGGCCGGCGTCGAGCGCATCGTCAACATCCCCGAGTTGGTCGAGAGCAACGTCCAGCTCACCAATACCCGCGGCGGCCACGCCGCCTGCATCGCCGAGCATACTTTCGCCATGCTGCTGCTGCTGACCCGCCGTCTGCTGCCGGCCTACGCCGACCAGCAGGCGCACGAGTGGGATCGCGGCGGCGTCAGCGGTGGCTCAGTCGAGTTGACTGGCTCGACGATGGTCATCCTCGGCATGGGCAATATCGGCCGCCAGATCGCCAAGCGCGCCGTCGCGTTTGAGATGCGCGTCATCGGCGTCGACATGAACCCGGGCGCGGCGCCGGCCGGTGTCGAGGCTATCTGGCCGCTCGACCGGCTCGACGAGGCGATGAAGCTGGCCGATGTCTTCGTCGTCACGCTGCCGATCACGCCGCAGACGTACCACATGATCGACGGCCGCCGGCTGGCGCTGCTCGACCCGCAGGACTACCTGATCGTCGTCTCGCGCGGTGGCATCGTCGATGAGGCGCCACTGATCGCTGCACTCAAGGAGGGCAAGCTGGCCGGCGCCGGCTTGGACGTGCAAGAGCACGAGCCGATGCCGGCCGAGGACCCCCTCTGGGACGCGCCCAATCTGATCCTGACGCCGCACTGCTCGGCCGCCTCGCGCCAGACGATGGAGCGCGTCATGGGTATTACGAAGGAGAACCTGCGGCGCTACCTCGCCGGTCAGCCGCTCGAGAATCTCTGCGACAAGCGGGCTGGTTTTTAGGGAAATTGCTCGTTGCTCGTTGTTAGGCGAAGCAAGGTAGGCTAGCTTGCTCAGCAGCTAGTGATCACAACCCTGCCACGCTGGCAACGAGCAACTGTGGGAGGCAAGCGGCGTGCCAGTGGTGATGGTGCTGGGTGGCCAGTGGGGCGATGAGGGGAAGGGCAAGATCATCGATGCCCTGGCCACTGAGGTTGACGTCGTCGTGCGCGCCACGGGTGGCAGCAACGCCGGCCACACCGTCGAGAACGATCGTGGTGTCTTCGCCATGCACCTGGTGCCGTGCGGCGTCTTCAGCGACTGCCTCAACCTCATCGGCAATGGCGTCGTCATCGAGCCGGGCCTGCTGCTCGATGAGATGGACGGCCTGACGGCGCGCGGCATCGACCTGAGCGGGTTGCGCATCTCCGATCGCGCCCACCTCGTCATGCCCTATCATCCGATCATCGACCAGGCCGAGGAGCAGGCCAGTGGCGACGCCGCCATCGGCACGACCGGCCGGGGCATCGGGCCGGCCTACGCCGACAAAGTCGCGCGCAAGGGCATCCGGGTTGGCGACCTGCTGGATGAGGAGACGCTGGCCATCCGGCTGCGGGCGGTGCTGGCCGAGAAGAACGCCCTCCTGCAGCATGTCTACGGCCGCAAGCCGCTCGCTTTCGACGACCTCTACCTGCAGTGCGTCCAGATGGGCGCGCGCCTGCGCCCGCACATCGCCGAGACCCAGCACCTGGTGCAAGAGGCCATCGCTGCCGGTCAGATGGTGCTGGTCGAGGGCGCGCAAGGGGTGCTGCTCGATGTCGAGTTCGGCACCTATCCGTTCGTCACCTCCGGCTCGCCGACGGCCGCCGGCATGTGCGCCGGCGCCGGCATCGCCCCAACCCAGGTGACGCGCGTCATCGGTGCCTACAAAGCCTACACCAGCCGTGTCGGCAACGGCCCGTTTCCGAGCGAGCAGATCAACGAGATCGGCGAGCAGATCCGCCACCAGGCGCACGAGTACGGCACGACCACCGGCCGGCCGCGCCGCATCGGCTGGTTCGATGTCGCCGCCTGTCGCACGGCGCAGCGCACCAACGGCGTCACCGAGGTGGCGCTGACCCGGCTCGACATCCTCGACGACTTCCCGGCTATCCACCTCTGCACCGGCTACCGGCTGCACGATGTCGTGCTGGATCACCTGCCGGCGCGCACCGATCTGGTCGCCATGCTCGAGCCGATCTACGAGACGCTGCCCGGCTGGCAGACCTCGATCACAGACGCCCGCACCTTCGATGACCTGCCGACCAATGCCCGGGCCTATGTCGCGCGGCTGGAGGACCTGCTCGGCGTGCCGGTGACGATGATCGGCGTCGGCCCGGCCCGCGCGCAGCTTATCCACCGCGCGTAGGGTAGCCCGTCACTGATCCGCGACCGGCAGTGTCGCTTGCTGCCGTGTCGCCCATCAGCCGTCGCGCAGGCGCTGGATGCCCTCGCGCAGCGCCGTCTGCAACAGCCAGATGTCGCCCGAGTAGGCGATGGCGCGGTAGCCACGGTCCATCCAGGACCGCGCCGCCTCCGGCGTCGTCTGCATCACGCCGGCCGCCACGCCGTGACGCGTGCCGACCTCGACCACCCGGTCGATGGCGGCCTGGAAGCGCGGGTGGTCGAACTGGCCGGGGATGCCCATCGACACCGACAGGTCGAAGTGGCCAACCCAGGCGACATCGACGCCCGGCACCGACAGCATTGCCTCCAGGTTTTCCAGCGCCGGTGCTGTCTCGACCTGGACGATGACCAGCGTCTCCTCGTTGGCCTGGCGCAGCTTCTCGTGGACATCGCCGCCGGTGTAGTCGTCGTGGGCCATCGACAGGCCAACGCCGCGCTCGCCGACCGGCGGGTACTTCATCGCCCGGATGACCTGCTCCACCTGCGACCGCGTCTCGACGCGCGGGATCATCAGCCCGGCCGCGCCCATGTCCAGCGGCCGCGACAGCAGGGGGTAGTCCAGATTCGCGACGCGCACGCACGGCGCCATGCCAGTGGCGCGCGCGGAGGCGATCAGGTAGCCGATCTGCTCGGTGCTGAGCCAGGTGTGCTCGGTATCGTAGACGACGAACTCGGCGCCGGCCTCGGCCAGGATGCGCGGCAGCCCCGGCGACACGAACTCGAACACCATCGTCCCGAAGCTGCGACCGCCGGCCCGCAGCCGGCGCTTGACCTCATTAGTGCGCACTCTGAGCCTCCTCGTGTACTTGTCTGCGCTGGCCGAAGGGACCATGGTTCGTGGTCACGGACGGCCGTGGCGGGCCAGCTTGGCCTGCCAGCCGGCGTGGTCCAGCACGGCGCGGTTGACGACGTGCGGTGGCGCCTCGCCACGGCTGATGGTGATCAGCGCGTTCACCGCCGAGGTGGCGTTGCCCCGATACAACTGGTCGGTCCAGCACAGCGCGTGCGGCGCGAGGATGACGTTGTCCAGTTTTGTGATCAGGTCGTCGGCCGGCAGCGGCTCGCGGTCGAACACGTCCAGACCCGCGCCGGCGATCTGGCGCGCCTGCAGCGCCGCCGTCAGCGCCGGCTGATCGACGATCGGCCCGCGCGCGGTGTTGACCAGGTAAGCAGTCGGTTTCATCAGCGCCAGCGCTTGCGCGTTGACGATGCCGCGCGTCTCCGGCGACAGCGGGCAGTTGACGCAGACCACATCGGCCTCGCGGAAGAGCGTGTCGAAGTCGACCAGCGCGATGCCCAACTCGGCCGCCAGCGCCGGGCTGGCGTAGGGGTCGTGGGCGATGCCGCGCATGCCAAACGGCTGCATCAGCCGGAACAACTCCGCGCCGATGTTGCCGACGCCGAGTGAGCCGAGCGTGCGCCCGACCAACCCCATGCCGGGCGAGGCGCCCTTGTTCTCCCATGCGCCCGTGCGCACCATCTGGTCCTTCAGAAACAGCCGGTGCGTCAACGCCAGGATCAGTGCCACGGCGGAGGCGGCGACGGGCCGGCGCACACCGTCGGGCGTGATCGTCACCGCTACACCGGCGGCGGTGGCGGCCTCCAGATCGACATTGTCGTAGCCGACGCCGAAGCGGGCGACCGCCGCCAGCCGCTCCGCGCCGGCGAAGGTCGCTGCCGACCAGTGCGGCGCCAGCGCCACTACACCGTCAAAGTCGCGCACCCAATCAGCCTGGATCTCCGGTCCCTCGCCCGGCAGGAAGTCGTATGCTAGCCCGGCCTCCTCCAGGAGGTCGAACGCCATCCCGTCGCGCCCGAAGACCGGCTGCCCATCCTCGCCGAGAAAATCGCGCGTGTAGCCGACTCGAAACACGGAACACCCCTTCAGTGGCTAGTTGCTCGTTAATGAACACTATGCCGGACTTGTGTACCATAGTGGCCTGTCTACAAACAGCGAACTACGAGCAACAAGCAACTACACTGCGGTCAGGCCGCCATCGATCGCGAATACGCCGCCGGTGGCGAAGCTGGCCTCGTCGGAGAGAAGCCAGACGGCCATGGCGGCGATCTCCTCGGGCCGGCCGAGGCGGCCAAGCGGCACCTTCGCCTCCAACCACCGCCGTGTCTGGGCGTCGGCCAGCATCGTCTCGATCAGCGGCGTCTCGATCGGGCCGGGGCAGACGGTGTTGAGCCGGATGCCGTCCGGCGCATACTGCACCGCCAGGCCGCGCGTCATGGCGATGACGCCGCCTTTGCTGGCGGTGTAGGCGGTGTAGTCCGGCGCTGCCCCGACCAACCCCGTGACCGAGGCGATGGTGATGATGCTGCCGCCGCCGCCCTGCGCCAGCATCTGCCGCAGAACGGCCTTGAGGCAGAGGAAGACGCCCCGCAGGTTGACGTCGTGGGTGCGGTCCCAGACCTGCTCGTCCAGCAGGTGCGCCGGCGCGTCCTGCTCGTGCAGTTGAATGGCGGCGTTGGCGACCAGGCCGTCGAGCCGGCCATAGGCGCGTAGGGTGGCGGTGACGGCGGCGCTCACCTGCTCTGGCCGGGCTACGTCGGCGACTACCGGAAGCGCCTGGCCGCCGCTCGACTCGATCGCCGCCACCACGGTCGCCGCTTCCAGCTCGTGGCGGTCGAGGATGGCGACGCGGGCGCCCTCGGCGGCGCAGCGCAACGCCGTCGCCCGGCCGATGCCCAGGCCACCGCCGGTCACCAGCACGACCTTGTTTGCCAGCCGCATCATCCTCTCCTGCGCCATCAGTGCGCGCCGCGACAGGATCACACCGACGCCAGGCGGTGTCAACGGCGTGGCTGATGCTGGATGCTGGGGCGCTCGCCTGCCCCATGGAACCACGCTGTCCACCCCGTCCACGGCGTCCACTCGTCACCCCGGCGTGCACCGGAGTGGACGCCGTGGACAGGGTGGGCCAGCCCGGCTGACCAATCCATCCAGCCCCCGGTCCTCAGCCCCTACTCGTCACTCCGGAGCGGCGGCCATGGCCGCCGCCGGCTGTGGGCGGCGGCCGAGCCACCAGGCCAGCGTCGCGGCGAGCGCGCCGGCGAGGCCCATCGCCGCGCCCAGGAGGCCGATGCCACCGAAGTCGCCGCTGCCGATCAGCCAGCCCCCGAGGGCGGTAGCCGTGATCCAGCCAATGCTGGCGCAGGAGACATTCACGCCCAGGACGGACCCGCGCACCGCCGCTGGCACGCCACTCAGCGTCGCCATCAGCGCCGGCCGGCCGGCGGAGTTGGCGAGCGCGAAGGCGAAGCCGAGGCCGACGGTCTGGTTGAGGCCGGGTTGCCACAGGTAGAGCGGCAGCGCCAGCGCGCCGGTCGCCAGGAGCGTGGCGGCAAAGAAGAGTGGTCGGGCGGGCAGGCGGTCGGCAGTCAGGCCGCCGATGACGTTGCCGGCCAGGTTGCCGACCGCCACCAGCGCCAGCGCCAGCGCCAGCGCCTCCAGCGTTGCGCCGTAACTGGTGGTCAGGTAGGCCGCCAGGTAGACGACCATGCCCGCGTAGCAGACGCGCTCGGCGATGCCGGCGACCAGCAAGGCCACGATCGGCGGTTGGAGCGCCGCCCGCACCGACGGTGGGCGCGGCCGTGGCCCGGCGCTGGCGGCGGCCGGCTGGCGCGACGGCACGATCAGCGCGATGGCCACCGCTATCGCCGCCGCTGCCAGCGCCTGACTGCCAATCGCACCGCGCCAGCCGCCGACGACACCGATCAAGGTCGCCAGCGGTACCCCCAGCACCAGCGCCAGCGACTGGCCCGACATGACCCAGCCGAGCGCGCGCCCGCGCCGCTCGGCCGGCACGTGGTCGGCGACGGTGGCGAAGACCGCACCCATATACGTGCCACCACTGACGCCGCTGACCAGCGACCAGGCGGCCGCGGCCAGGTAGGTCGGCGCCAGGGCGATGCCGAGCATCGAGACCGCCATCAGGATCTGTCCGACGATCAACATCTGCCGGCGGCCGATGCGGTCGGACAGGATGCCGGAGGCCAGCGACGCCATGCCCCAACTGATCGCCGACAGCGATACCAGATTGGCGACGGCCGCCAGCGTCGTCTGCAGGTCCGCGGCCATCGCCAGCAGGAACGGGGCGCGCGTCACGCCGGTGCCGGTCGTCAGGAAGGTCGCCACCGTCAGCACACCCAGCAGCAGCGGGATGGCCGGCGGCGCGCCGGGATGAGGCCGAGCTGGGAGATGCATCGTCGCTCAGCCCATCGTGTTGACCCGCTCCGGGCGCACCCGGTAGGTCACCCGCACCTCGCCGGGCCGCTTCGGGTAGTTGCGGTCGCCGCGGTACTTCAGCCGCAGATCGCAGATCTGGTCGAACGCGCCGGCCTCGGTCTCGTCGACGACCCGACCGCGCACCTGCAGGTAGCGGTAGGGGTCAGCCGGGTCGACGATCGAGAATGCGACCATCGGATGGCGGCGCAGAATACGGTCTTTCACCCGGCCGCGGGCCGTGTTGAAGATAACGAGATCGCCGTCCCAGCCGAACCACATCGGCGTGACGTGCGGCTCGCCGGTGCTGGTGACCAGCGCCAGCGCGGCGAAGGCGCGCGTCTCCGGGCGCAGGAGGTCGGCATGCGAGGCAGGGATCGGCGCCGTCATCGGGTCTCCTTGTCGCCAGTGGCGCGGTCAGAGGTACGGGGCAACGCTCCGGCGATTGTACGGCATAGGCCGTTTCTGGGGGGCGTCTCGACGCTCCAGCCGGGCGATGGTAGGCTCGAGGCTCGGCCGGTGGGCACGCCACAGGTCCCGCACGGCAGGGGAGGCGACACGGATGAAGGTCCAACTGTACAGCATCAAGACGCCGGCCGATGCGGCGATGTGCGTTGCCGCCGGTGTCGACCTGATCGGCATCGCCCCTGGCGAACATGGCCGGCTGAAGGACGAGGTTGACTTCGAACGCGCGCGCGCCATCTTCGCCGCCGTGCCGGCCGAGACCGGCCCACTGCGCGTGGCGCTCAGCGTCGCCGATGACCCGGACGAGATCGTCGCCATGGTCCAGGCGGTCGGACCGGACATCCTGCACCTGTGCGGCGACATCGAGTGCTTGCCGCCGGCCGCCGTCGCCGCGCTGCGGGCGCGTGTCACGCCGGTGAAGATCATGCAGGCGATCCCCATGCGCAGCGCGGAGGTCGTCGACCTGGCGCTGGCCTATCAGCGCGTCGCTGACTACTTCATCCTCGACACCGACGTGCCAAACGTCGTCGGCATCGGTGCGACCGGTCTGGTCCACGACTGGGCCATCAGCGCCGAGATCGTGCGCCGGGTCAACATCCCGGTCATCCTGGCCGGTGGGCTGCACGCCGGCAACGTCGCCGCCGCGATCCAAGCCGTCCGGCCGTGGTGCGTCGACTCGTTCACGCACACGAACGTGCCGGGCGCCAAGGCCAAGGATCCGGAGCGCGTGCGGGCTTTCGTCGCGGCGGCGCGGGCGGCGACATGAGCGTCTCGCCCGCACCAATCGTCGTGCTTGGCGACGCCAACGTTGACCTGCTCGTGCGGCTGCCGACGCAGACTGGGCAACCGGCGCCGGAGCCGGTGCTGTCGTTGGGTGGCACCGGCGCCAACACCGCCATCGCGCTCAGCCGGCTCGGTGTGCCGGCGGCACTGGTCGGCGCGGTGGGCGACGACGGTTTTGGCCGCTTCGCACGCCGGCATCTGCACGATGCCGGCGTCGATGTGACCCAGCTCGTCGCCTCTGCTGAGGCGGTGACGATGCTGGTGCTGGCGCTGGTCGACGCCGCTGGCGAGCGCACGCTGCTGGGCTGGCCGCGGCGCGGCGCGGCCCAGGCCTGGCTCGCACCGGCGCAGGTCGACCCGGCGCTGATGACGCGTGCCGCCTGGGTCCACACCACCGGCATCTGTCTGGTCGAGTCGCCCGGCCGTGAGGCAGTGCTGCACGGGCTGGCGCTGGCGCGCGCCGCCGGCGTGCCGACCTCGCTGGACCTGAACCTGCGGCTGGGCTTGGAGGACGGCCGCCTGCCGGGCGACTTCCGGGTGGCGGTCGAGGCGGCGGTGGCACTGTCCGGCGTCGTCTTTGGCTCGGCGGCCGACGAAGTGCCGCTGCTCTGTCCCGGACCGACGGCCGACGCGGCGGCGCGACTGGCCAGCGGCCAGCGTATCGTCGTGGCGCGCCGCGCCCAGGATGGTGCGCTGCTGGCTGGCCCTGACGGCATTATCACCGCGCCGGCGCTGCCGGTGGCCGTCGTCAGCGCCGTTGGCGCGGGCGACGCGTTCAATGCCGGCTACATTGCAGCGGCGGTGAGCGGCCAGCCGCCGGCCGTGGCGCTGCGCTGGGGCAATGCAGTCGCGGCGCTGACGATCAGCCGGGCCGACCGGCACGCCGGCCCCAGCCGCGCCGAAGTGGTCGCGCTGCTGCGCGGTGCTGGGCCAGCCTGACCGCATCCGGAGCCTCGTGCCGTCCGTTCAGGAGGTCGCCATGGTCGCGCTCGACGACAAGGTCATCCTCATCACCGGCGCCGGGCGGGGTGTCGGGCGCGCGACGGCGCTGCACCTGGCCGGGCAGGGGGCGCGCGTGGCGCTGCTGGCGCGCACCGCCAGCGATCTGGCGGCCGTGGCGCGGACGGTCGATGACGCCGCCGGTCGGCCGGCGGCGCTGGCACTCCCGGCCGACGTGGCCGATGCGCCCACCGTGCGCGCCGCCGTTGAGCAGACCGTCGCCCACTTTGGCGGGCTGGACGGGCTGGTGCTCAGCGCGGGCATCGGCCGCTATGGGCCGACCGAGAGCTACGCGCTGGCCGACTGGCAGGCGACGCTGGGCACGAACCTGACCGGCGCGTTCATCTGCGCCCAGGCGGCGCTGCCGCACCTGCGGGCGCGCGGCGGTGGCAGCATCATCGGCATCGCCTCTGGCGCGGCGCTGCGCGGCTACGCCACGCTGGCGGCCTACTGCGCCTCGAAGTTCGGGTTGCGTGGGCTGCTGCAGGCGCTGGCCGCCGAGTACGGCGACGTCGGTATCCGCTGCACGACGCTCTGCCCCGGCAGCATCTTGACCGACTTCGGCCCGCGCTCGGTGGCCGAGAAGCGCCAGAGCGATGCGAAATACCTGACGCCGGACGATGTGGCCGCCGCGATCGCCTTCCTGCTGACGCAGCCGGCGACGGCCTGGACCGATGAGATGACGATCTGGCCGTTTCGCGGGTCGGTCTGAGGGCGGGTGACGGGCACGAAAACAGCCGGCCCCCGGCCGCCGGTGATCGACGGGGGAGCCGGCTGCTGCGTGCCGAGCGAACAGACCGCGCTACTTCGTCTCGCGGTGAACGGCGTGGATCCGGCAGCGTGGGCAGTACTTCTTCAGTTCCAGCCGGCCGGGGTCATTGCGCCGGTTCTTCTCTGACGTGTAGTTGCGCTCGCGGCAGGTCGTGCACTCGAGCGTGATCGTCAGCCGGTCGGCCTTGCCTTTCTTCGCCATGGTCGTGCTTCTTTCTCGTGACGGTGGGTGACTCATCAAGTCACCCACCGTCAGATGATCACGCAGTTAATCGCTGATGGCGGTGACGACGCCAGCGCCGACGGTGCGCCCCCCCTCACGGATGGCGAAGCGCAGGCCCTCCTCGATGGCCACCGGCACGATCAACTCCACCGCCAGGTTGATGTTGTCGCCCG
>JADLAZ010000045.1 GCA_020849725.1 Chloroflexota bacterium | reverse complement strand
TCCCATGCGCGCTTCGGTATAGGGACTCGCGGCAGGGACCAGGCTGAACGCCGGTGGCAGGTGGTCGGCCGAACTCGTCCTGGCGGCCGCGCCGAAGTCGACGTGCCCGGACTCACAGACAGTACGGAGGTGGAGGTCTATCGGCAGAGCTACGCCGTGTCCTTGCCGTAGGGAATGGCCATGTGGAACCGAAGCGCATCGTTGCGCCGCGTTGGGTGGCCGGCGTTAACGCTGTCGGCTTCGTCCCAGCCTGCGGTGCGCTACCGAACCGTGGTCATCGGCGCGCCTATGGTCGTCGCGGTCCCATGGTAGACTTCCAGGCGCCAGCCGTGCCTGGCACGTAAGGGAAGGTCATCATGGCCCAGGGCGCCACAGCGCCGGCTCCGCTCCCGCAGCCAATCCGCTGGACGCGTGCCGACTTCGCCCGGTTGGCCGACCAGGGGTTTCTGGCTGGCCGGCGCGTGCAGTTAGTCGGGGGAGAGGTCGTCGAGATGGGACCGATGAAGGGTCCGCACGCCGTCGCGATCGACAAGGTCGGTGCGGCACTGCGGCGCATCGTCGGGCCAGACTACAGCGTGCGCCAGCAACTGCCGCTGGCCCTGAACGACTTCGACGAGCCGGAGCCCGATACCGCGGTCGTGGTCGGCGAGCCGGACGACTACGTCGACGAGCATCCGACGACGGCGGCGCTGGTCGTCGAGATCAGCGATACGACGCTCGCGTTTGATCGTGGCCGCAAGGCGCACATGTACGCGGCTGCTGCGGTGCCGGAGTACTGGATCGTCAACCTCGTCGACCGCACCGTTGAGGTCAGGCGTCAGCCGATGGCGGCGCCCGGTCCAGACTCAAACTGGGACTATGCCACGACCGATGTGACTACCGCCGACGGCGCCGTCACGTCGCTCGCATTCCCTGCGAGGGCCATTCCGGTGCAGTCGCTGCTGCCGCGGCGGCCGCGCGTCGACTGACGATTGGCTCCGGCCACCTCTGGCAGATCAGGTTGATCGAGCTTGACCTGCCACCGCACCGGGTCGGGGCCGGCGCCGTGGACCTGGCAGATCGCCCACGTGGTGCTGTTGGTCACCGAGCGCGATAGGCCCGCCCATGCGGCAGCACGCGAAGCACAGTGATCACTTTGACCTGCACCATACCAGTGGACGGCGGGTTGGCCGGTCGAGCGATCCACTGCTCCCTGAAACGCACCCGCCAGTCGCCAACGCGCAAGCGCAACTCGTCCTCGCCCCTGAGACGACGCACGTTGCCAAGGTCTTCATCGGCGTAGCGCTGGAGTGCCTGGGCGACGCGACGGGCAACCTGGCGGTCGAGCCGACCAAGGTCCCGTTCGGCACTCTCGGTAATGACGATCTCGACCGTCACAGACCGAGTCGCTTGTAGACATCAGTGGCGATCGAAACCCGGCCGGCCGCGACATCCGCGTGCGCCTCAGCCACTGAGGCGCGCTCGTCGATAGTCTCCAGCTCATCATCCAGTGGCGCGTCCGCGCTCGAGTAGAGTGGCTCGTTGGGCACGAGGCCGCTCAGTGCTTCCAGCACCCGCGCGGCCGTGTCGACCGCGTCTGGTGGCAAGACATCGATGAGTTGGTGCAGCCGCTCTTTCGTCACCATGATGTCCCCCGTCGCCCGATTGCGAGTGCTCCACCGCGCCGCGCCGCTGAGAGCAATCATAGCGCTTGTCGTCTGCTGCCGGTCGCGCGTACGATGCACGTGCTACCTGCGTAGGGGATTCGCGCCGCCGGTCGCATCATTGGAGCGCACGAATGAAGATCACCCGCATCGAGACCCTGCTCGTCCACCCCGACCACCGCAACCTCGTCTTCGTCAAGGTCCACACTGACGAGGGCCTCGTCGGCATCGGCGAGGCGTACTCGGCCGGGCCGGACCTGGCCACCGCCGCCGTCGTCGCGGACTTCGAGACCTGGCTGATCGGCCGCGACCCGATGGAGATCGAGCGGTTGTGGACACTGATGTACGCCGGCAGCCGCTTTCCAGGCGGCGTCGTCGTCAACAGCGCCATCAGCGGCATCGAGCAGGCGCTGTGGGACATCACCGGCAAGGCGCTCGGCGTGCCGGTCTACAAGTTGCTCGGCGGCGCCTGTCGCGACCGCATCCGCGTCTACCAGAGCCCGCACGGCCGCACCCCCGAGGAGTTGGCCACGAACGCCGTCAGCTTGATCGAGCGCTACGGCTACACCGCGCTCAAGATCGGGCCGAGCGGCCCCGGCTTCGCCAGCCAGTCGCGCAACGCGCTGCTGCGCGAGGCGGCGGCGCGCATGGCGGCGGTGCGCACGGCCGTCGGCGACGACATCGACATCGGCGTCGACCCGCACGCCCGCACCATCGACCCGGCCGAGGCGGCGGCGCTAGCCGGGGTTCTCGCGCCCTACCAGCCCTTCTTTCTGGAGGAGCCGCTGCGGCCGGAGAACATCGATGCGCTGGCCAATCTGGCCGCCCACGTCGACATTCCGCTGGCGACCGGTGAGATGCTCTACACCAAGTACCAGTTCCGCGACCTGCTGGTACGCGAGGCGGTCAGCATCATCCAGCCGGATATCTGCTGCGCCGGCGGGTTGCTGGAGTGCAAGAAAATCGCCGCCATGGCCGAGGCATTCTACGTCCAGCTCGCCCCGCACAACCCGATGGGTCCGGTCGCCACCGCCGCCAACGTCCACCTGGCCGCGACCTGCCCCAACTTCCTGATCCTCGAGTACATCCCCGACGATCGGCCACCGCGCCGCGACCTGGTCGTCGAGCCGATGAAGCTGGTCGATGGCTACCTGGAGCTGCCGACCACGCCCGGCCTGGGCATCGCGCTCAACGAGGACGCCTTCCCGCGCTTCCCCTATCGATCGTGGCACCGGCCCTTCCCGCTGCGCCCCGACGGCTCGCTCGGCTACCAGTAGCCGCCATCCCAGCCGGCGCCCAGTGGTCACGCCGCGACGCGTCTGAGCGGCGGCGTGACCGGCGTGCCGGCTACTCGGTGACGGTAACCTTGGCGAACATGCCCAGCGCCTGATGCGGCAGGCAGAAGTAGGTATAGTCGCCGACGACATCGAAGGTCGTCGACCAGGTCTTGCCAGCCTCGATCATCGGTGAGGCGAACGTCTTTGCACCGGCCGGCACGACGGCATGGGTCTTGTCGATGACGCCGGTCGGGTCGGTCTGGACGTTGTGTACCATGGTGCCAACGTTGCGCCAGGTGACGGTCGCGCCCTTCTTGACCGTGATCTGCGCCGGCACGTACTGATTCTGGTCGTTCATGTCGACGGTCGTGCCACCGGCGGCCGGCTTCGCGTCGCCGCCGGCGGGCTTGCTCGCGCCACTGGCCGGCGCGCCGCCGCAGGCAGCCACCAGCGGCGCGGCGGCGATCACCAGTCCTCCGGCGATCACGCCGCGCAGCAGCTGCCGCCGCGTCATCCCAGCCATGTCCTCGCTGCTTCCGGTTCTGATGCTCATGTCCACTGTCTCCATGGTGATCCCATGCCCCGGGCGCGGCCCCGTGCCGCCTAGATGCCGAGTATACCCGACTCGTGACGGAATTCACAGGAACGATCGGGCGCCCTCAGGCATCGATCTCGGCCACGAGGTAGCCGGTATCGGCCATCAGCTCGCCCTGGCGCACACCAACCTGGCCCGGCTCGACGTGCGCCCGGTCGGTGCGGATGCCATCCATCCCGCTCCTCCCGGTCGCCAGCGGCAGCGATCAGGCGTGACCGCGCTTGCGGGGTCGACGCCTCGCCTCTACGATGGGCGCGGCATCCCCGACCGGTGGCCGCCAGCAAGGAGAGACAGCGATGTCCGAGACGCCCCCCTACGCCCGCGTCGCGCCCGAGGTGTTGGAGCTGCTGAAGCAGGTCAGCACCGCCACACTCAGCAGCCAGCTCAACCGGCGTGGCTTCAAGCAACTCTTCCTGCAGGACGTCGGCGCGCTGCGGCCCGACCTGCGCCTGGCCGGCCAGGCGTTCACGCTGCGCTACATCCCCGCCCGCGAAGACCTGGAGCACTCCCAGGAGTTCGACAACCTGACGAACAAGCAGCGCGTCGCCGTCGAGAGCGTCGGTCCCGGCGACGTGCTGATGATCGAGGCGCGTGGCGACACGCGCGCTGGCTCGCTCGGCAACATCCTGGCGACGCGCATCAAGCAGCGCGGCGCCGCCGGCATCGTCACCGACGGCGCATTCCGCGACACGCCGTCGATCCAGGCGATCGACCTGCCGACCTATGCCCGCGGTCAGCACCCGAATATCTCGTTCACCATCCACCACCCGGTGGCGATCAACGTGCCGATCGGCTGCGGCGGCGTGGCCGTGCTGCCGGGCGATGTCGTCGTCGGCGATGCCGAGGGTGTCATCATCATCCCGCTGGCCGTCGCCGCTGAGGTCGCCCGCGACGCTGCCGAGCAGGAGCGCAAAGAGGCGTTCATCCTGACCAAGATCGAGTCCGGCAACAGCATCCTCGGCGTCTACCCGCCCAACGCCGCCACGCTGGCCGAGTTCGAGGCGTGGAAGCGGAAGTAGGGGCTGGGTCCAGTGGTCTGCCCTGGGGCGGCGTGGCTATCGACGGCTGGGGCCGGTTGAGCGCCGGCTGGCCGTCGCTGTCCTGACAGCCTGGCCTCGGTCGGGTATTGGTCCAATCCGCCGGCTGATCGGTACTGCAGGCGATGGCTGTCATTCCCCCACTGGCTCGCCCTGGCGCCCAGTGACACGAGGAGGCACATGCGACATGACTGCTCCACTGGGTCAACCTGCTGGCCGAGCGATCGCCTTTCAGGACAGCATTACCACCTACCGCGCTGGGACGGCCGGCGCGACGCGGACTGAGACGGACTCGCTCGGGTCGGTGGCGGTGCCCGCCGGCGCCTACTGGGGGATCAACACGGCGCGGGCGCTGACGAACTTCGCCATCAGCGGCCGCCCGATCGCCGAGTACCCTGATCTGATTCACGCCTTCGCCTGCGTCAAGCAGGCGGCCGCCCGCGCCAATGCCGAACTCGGCGCGCTGGCCGCCGACCGGGCGGCACTCATCGACCAGGCTGCCGAGGAGGTCAAGCGCGGGCAGTGGCTCGACCAGTTCGTCGTTGACATCATCCAGGGCGGGGCGGGCACCTCGACGAACATGAACGTCAACGAGGTGCTGGCCAACCGCGCCCTCGAGCTCGGCGGGCATCAGCGAGGCGCGTACCAGCACCTCAGCCCGAACGACGACGTGAACCGCGGCCAGAGCACCAACGACACCTACCCGACCGCGCTGAAGCTGGCGCTGGGCATCGCGCTCGAGCGGCTGCTGGACGAGTTGGAGCGGCTGGAGGGCGCCTTTCGAGACAAGGGGCGGGACTTCGCCGACATCCTCAAGGTCGGCCGCACTCAGTTGCAGGATGCCGTGCCGATGACGCTCGGGCAGGAGTTTAGCGCTTTCGCGATCACGCTGGGCGACGACCGGGCGGTCCTGCGCGCCGTGTTGCCGATGCTCTGGGAGACCAACCTGGGCGCCACCGCGGTGGGAACCGGGATCACCGCCGAGCCGGGCTATGCCGCGGCTGTCTGCCGGCACCTGGCCGCCATCATCGGGCGGGAGATCCGGACGGCGGAGCACCTCGTGGAAGCCACGACCGACATGGGCGTCTTCATGCAGCTCTCCGGGACGCTCAAGCGGCTGGCGATGAAGCTGTCGAAGATCTGCAACGACCTCCGTCTGCTCTCCTCCGGCCCGCAGTTCGGTCTCGGGGAGATCAACCTCCCACCGCGACAGGCGGGGTCGAGCATCATGCCCGGCAAGATCAACCCGGTCATTCCCGAGGTCGTCAATCAGGTCTGCTTCGTCATCGCCGGGACGGACACGGTGGTGGCGATGGCGTCGGAGGCCGGCCAGTTGCAGCTCAACGCCTTCGGGCCGGTGGTAGCGCACAGCCTGCTGCTGGGCCTGAAGTGGCTGACTGCCGCGATGCTCACGCTGCGCGAGAACTGCGTCGTCGGCATCACCGCCAATACGGAGCGCCTGGCCGAGCAGACCGCGACGTTTGTCGGGGTGATCACGGCGTTCACGCCGTACATCGGCTACGAGGCCGCCGGCGCGCTGGCGAAGCAGGCGCTGGCCGCCCGGGTCAGCATCGCCGATCTGCTGGTGGACGGCGGCTACATGACCGCCGAGGACGTGCGCATCATCATGGAGCCGGCCCGCCTGGCCGGTGAGGACGTGTCCGAACCACCGCTTTCCCGCGCCTACGGGCGGTCGACGCCGGCCAATCGGGAGTGACCTCGAAGCCGTGCGCCACACTCGGGAGGCGCGCGGCCGGCGTGAGGAGATGTCCATGACACCCACCATCGGGTTCGCCGCGCGGCGCCGACCGCCGGCCCTGGTGTCGCACGGCGCCGCGACCGAGGGTCGGCCATGAGCATCGCTCTCGGGAACTGGCGGCCGCTCATCGTGGTGGGGGGCCTCACCGCGATCGTCATCGCACTCGGCGTCATCTCGGCGGCCGTGTCTGGCGACGAGCTGCCGGAGACCGCTATCTGTGCCCGCCATCGGGTGCTGCAGCAGCAGGTTGGCGACCTCCTTGCGACGCCGCCCGAGACCATTGGCCAGTTGGAGCAGGGCATCGACGACGTGCTGGCCGCACTTGCTGGCCTCGCCGCCGTGGCCGAGGGCCGCCACGGCGCCCCGATCGAGGACCTCTATACCGCCGTGGTGGACCTCCAGGCAGCCGTGGTGGGCCATGATGCCAGCGCGCCGTTGGCCGTGGCCAAGCCCTTGATCGCTCGAGATATCCAAGCAGTCCGGGCGTCTTCCGCGCGGCTCGCCGCTGCCGTGCAATCGACCTGTGGCACACCGGCCTGAGCGCCGCACTGGGAGGGCCTGGTATGGATGTCGTCATCTTCATCCTGGAGCTGGCCGTCTTTCTCGGGGCCATCTACATGGGCACCCAGACCCGTGGCGTCGGTCTCGGGCTGTGGGGCGGCTTCGGCGTCTTCATCCTCGTGTTCGTGTTTCGCAATCAACCCGGCAGCCCGCCCATTGATGTCGTCCTCATCATCCTGAGCGTCGTCCTGGCCGCCTCGGTCATGGAGGCGGCCGGCGGCATCAACTGGATGGTAGTGCTGGCGGCGCGCGCCCTGCGCAGCCGGCCCAATCAGATCACCCTCATGGCGCCGCTGGTGACGTGGATGTTCGGCTTCGGCGCCGGCACCGGCCACATCATCTACCCACTGCTCCCGATCATCTATGACGTGGCCTACCAGAGCAAGATCCGACCGTCGCGCCCGCTGGCGATGTCGGTGATCGCGATCACGCTGGCGATCATCTGCAGCCCAGTGTCGGCGGCCCTGGCCGCGATGGTGACGCTAACCGACACGCCCGAGTTCGGCGTCGGGCTAACCGGCATCCTGATGATCACGATCCCGTCGGTCCTCATCGGCATCGTCGTCGGATCGTTGGTGAGCTCCCGGCTCGGTGTCGAGCTTGAGGACGACCCTGAGTACCAACGGCGGGTGGCGGCCGGCGATCTGCAGCCTCCCGGCGCCACGACCGGTTCGGTGGCCGAGGTGACGGTCACGCCGACGGAGCGACTGTCGGCGCTCCTCTTCATCGGCGGCGTCGTGGTCATCATGGTGCTGGGCTTCTTCCCCGGCCTGCGCCCGCGCATCGGGGAGGGTGACGCAAGCGCGCCGCTAGGTACGCCGATGGTCATTCAGATGGTCATGTTCACCGTCGGCACGCTCATCGTGCTGTTCTGCCGCCCGAACATCGGCCAGGTACCCGGCCTCAGCGTCTTCCAGGCCGGCATGACCGCCGCCATCGCCGTGTTCGGCATCGCCTGGATGGCGGACACTTTTGTCCAAGCCTACGAGGCCGAGATCGTGCGCACCGTCGGCGGGTTGGTCACGCAGTTCGCCTGGATCTACGCCATCGCCGTCTACATTCTCGCCGTCCTCATCGGCAGCCAGGCGGCCATCACGCGCATCCTCGTTCCCATCGCACTGGCCGCCGGGCTGAGTCCCGAGCAGGTCATCGGCATGTGGCCGGCCGTCGGTGGCTCCCTGACGCTCCCGTCCGGCGCCCCGGCGGTGGCGGCGGCCAACTTCGACCTGAGCGGCACGACCTCGCTGGGCACCAAGCTGATCGATCACTCCTTCATCATCCCCATGTTCGCGACCGTCATCTCCGCGGTCATCGCCGGCCTGGTCATTGCTCGGCTCATCGGCGGTTGAGCCGGGCGCCATGACGTCGATCACGCGAGGCGGCAGCGGACCAGGCGCGGCCTGCGCTAAGCTATGCGCGCGCGCCGGAGTGCCCACTGGCGCCCCGCGCCACCGTAGCTCGCCGCTGCCCGTCCCCGAGGAGGCGCCATGAAGATCACGGCCGTCGAGACGATCCATCTCGCGCACGTCAGCCCGCCGTTCATCTTCGTGCAGGTGCACACCGACGCCGGTCTGATCGGGCTGGGGCAGACGGCGGACACGCGCACCGCGCCGGTCGTGCACGACCTGGCGCGGCGCTTCCTGCTCGGCGTCGATCCGCTGCAGATCGAGTCGCTGTGGGCAACGCTGATCGACTTCGCCGGCTTCCACGGCTACTCCGGCGCGGAGCTGCGGGCGATCTCCGCTATCGATATCGCCCTGTGGGATCTGCTCGGCCAGGTCGCCGGCCTGCCGATCTATGCGCTGCTCGGCGGTGCCTGCCGCGACCACATCCGCATCTACAACACCTGCTCCACCTACCAGGACCGCTCTGACGCGGCGCTGGCGCGCACCGACCCGGTGCGGCTGGCCGGCGAGTTGCTGGAGGCCGGCATCAGTTGCTTGAAGTGGGCGATGTTCGATCCCTACGCCCGGCAAAGCCGGGGCCAGACGATCACGCCGGCGCAACTGAGGGAGGGCATGGCCGGCATTGAGGCTATCGCCCAGGCGTTCGATGGTCGCATGGAGATCATGATCGAGGGCCACGGGCTGTGGAACCTGACCAGCGCCATCCAGATCGGCCGCGCGCTGGAGGGGCTGCCGGTCTACTGGTTGGAGGATATGCTCTGGCAGGACAATCCCGAGACCTGGGCCGACCTGCGCTCGCGCACGACGATCCCCATCGCCGGCAGCGAGCGCCTCTACACCCGCCACCAGATGCGCCGGCTGCTGGAACTGCACGGCACCGACGTCATGATCGGCGACGTCACCTGGACCGGTGGCATCTCCGAGCTGAAGAAGATGGCGACGATGGCCGAGACCTACGGCATCCCGCTGGCGCCGCACGACCACTCCGGACCGGTGAACCTGTGGGCGTCGGCGCATGTGCTGCTGAACGTGCCGAACGCGGCGATCATGGAGACGACGCGCGTCTTCTACGACGGCTACTACGCCGAGCTGGTCGAGGGCGAGCCGATCATCCGCGACGGCCGCCTGCATCTGCCGCAGGGGCCTGGGTTGGGCATCCACTTGCGGCAAGGCGTGGTCAGCCGCCCCGACGCCACGGTGCAGCGAACAACGGCGTGATGGGCGACCGTTCAGACGACAGGATGGACCTCCGCGCGAAGCTGCTCGATGCCCGGGGCTGGGTATCACTCTACGGCACGACGCCGCCACGCGCCGACGCGACCGAGGAGCGGATCGCGCTGGCGGCGACACGGCTGGCCGAGCGGGTGCGGCGCCTGCCGCTGGACGGACTGGTCGTCTACGATGTGCAGGACGAGAGTGATCGCATCGGCCTGCCGCGCCCGTTCCCATTCCTGCCCATGATCGACTCGCGTCGGTATGCGGCGCGGCTGCGCGACGTGAGCGGGCGCCCGGTCGTCGTCTACAAGGCGGTCGGCCCGATGAACGAGGCCGATTGGCCGCCATGACTGACCGAGACGCGCGACACGTACGACATCGACTGTCTGTCGCTGGTTGGGCGGCCGACCTCGCGTGGCCTGCCGCCGGGCCTGCCACTGGCCCGGGCCACCCGGTTGGCGGCGGCGCACCCGGCCGGCTTTGCGCTCGGCGGAGTCGCCATCGCCGAGCGCCACTCGGCCGCTCGGAGCGAGAGCCAGCGGCTGGTGCAGAAGGCGCGGGATGGCTGTCAGTACTTCATCTCGCAGGCGGTCTACGACGCCGGCACCACCGTTCGGCTGCTGCGCGACTATGCGCGGGACTGTCGGGAGCAGGGTGTAGCGCCGCGCCGGATCGTCCTGACATTCGTTCCCTGTGGGCGGGCAAGGACCATCGAGTTCATTCGCTGGCTCGGTGTGGCGATCACCGATGCGACGGCGCGGGCGATCCTGGATGACCCGGCTCCGCTCAGCCGGTCGATCCAGATCTGCCGCGAACACTTCCGCCGCATCCTCGATCAGATGGCCGGTGCGGCCGTGCCACTCGGCGTCAACGTTGAAAGTGTCTCGATCTATCGCGACGAGATCGACGCCACGGTGGACCTCTTCCACGCGCTCGAGGCGCTCCGCGCTTAGGTGTGGGGCGGCAGCGGCGCGGGCTGCTCTACCACCGCCGATGGCGAGACAGCATCGAAGTGAGGCCCCACGTGTCTGGCGTTGGTAGCCGATACTCAGCCGTCGGCCACCCGATGGCGACGCAGGAAGTCCTCGTCGAATGCCAGGCCCAGGCCGGGCTGGTCCGTGAGTTGGATGCGACCGTCGCGGATCGCGAAGTCGGTGTACAGGCGCGCCCACACCTCGGGCGGCAGCCCCGGTGTCGTGGCCGGCACGATGACGCCATGGGGCTGGGCCGCGACCAGGTGGGCATTGATCTCGGGCCAGGCGGCCCCATGCGGCGCGATCTTGACGTGGTGCGCCGCCGCCAGTCCGGCGATCTTCAGCCAGGGCGTGTAGCCACCGGCGCCAACGACGTTCGCCTGCAGGTAACTGACCCCGCCCTGCTCCACGATGGCGCGACAGCCGTACAGGGTACACTCACCCTCACCACCGGCAATGGCGATGCGCGTGCCGCGCGCCACCAGCGCCAATCCAAGTGGCTGATCGTGCCAGCGCACAGGCTCCTCCAGCCAGAACGGGTCGACCTCCTCCAGCCGGCGGGCGACGGCCAGCGCCGTCGCCGGATCGAAGGCGCGGAAGATGTCGATCATCAGCTTGACGTCCGGGCCGACGGCGGCGCGTGCAGCCAGTGCTTCGGCTACCACCTGATCGGGGTCGGGGCTGAGAATGTGGAACTTGACGGCCCGAAACCCCTGATCGACGACCGCGGCCACTTCACCAGCCAGCCCGGCGGGGGTGCGCGACCGAATGGGGATGTCGGCATAGGCGTCGACCCAGTCGCGGAAGCCGCCGAGCAACTGCCAGCAGGGCCGGCCGAGAATGTGGCCGCGCAGGTCCCACAGCGCCACGTCGAGCGCGCCGATGGCGGCTAGCAGCGTCCGCTCCTGTCCAAGCAGCGGCACGGTCACCGCCTCCAGCCGTGCCCAGAGCCGCTCGTAATTGAGGGGATCCTCGCCAATCAGAACCGGCGCAAGCAGGTCGCGAATCGGGCCGGCCTGGGGTAACCACGTGCGGGCGATGCCGGTGGCGCCGTCGTCAGTATGAATTCGGAGCGCGACCTGGACCCGCTCGTGCGCCGGACCATAGGCATCATCCCATGACGGCTTGAAGAGCGTCAGCTCGACACCGGTGATGCGCATCGTCCCCTCCAGTCTCCGGTCCGTGCCTCGGGCAGCCGCGACGCTCGCCCCATAGTACAGGATCGCGGGCGCCCACTCTGCCGGCTCGTGGATGCGCCACACTGGAAAGTACTTGACTTTTCTGATTCAGTACTGCATTATGGGGTTCCCTGATGCCGGTGCTCGCCATCAGTGGACGCAGTGGGGATCGAGCGCGTCCTGCTCACCGGCCGTGGCCGGCGTGTGTCCGGCGTCCGGCATTGGCGTCAGGCTGGATCAGGAGGCGACGGTTCGTGGCCGATCTGCAGCAGCGGGTAGTGGCGTTTCTCGAGTCGCGCCGCACGGAGGAGTTGGCCAGTCTGATCGCGCGCCACCAGGGCGTGCCGCTGGCCGCGCCGTGCCTGCGTGAGGTGCATGACCCGGACGCGCCGGCGCTGGTGGCTGCCGTCGAGCGGCTGTGCGACGACGGGACGGACGTGGCCGTGTTCCTGACCGGCGCCGGTGCGGCCACGCTCCTCGACGCTGCCCACCGACGCGGGCGCGAGGCGGACCTGCTGGCCGCGCTGCGGTCGGCGCGGGTGGCCGCGCGCGGCCCCAAGCCGACGGCGGTGCTGCGCCATGCCGGCGTGCGCATCGACCTGCTGGCGCCGCCGCCCCACACGACGGTGGCGTTGCTGGCGGCGATGGACGCCTGGGACCTGACCGAGCAGCGGGTAACCGTCCAGCTCTACGGCGGCGAGCCGACCGACTTCCTGGCCGGGCTGGCGGCGCGCGGCGCGGTGGTCGTCACCGTGACGCCCTACCGGTGGGCGCCCCCGCTCGATGACGCGCCAGTGCTGACGCTGATCGATGGGCTGCGCACCGGGCGCGTCGACGCGCTGATCGGCACCAGCGCCGCTCAGGTCGACCACCTGTTCGCCATCGCCACCGCGCATGGGCAGTCGCTGGCGCTGCGGCAGGGACTGGCCGGGATTGTCGTCGCGGCCCAGGGTCCGGTGTGCGCTGCCGCCTTCGCCCGCCACGGCGTGCCAGTCGCGCTGACGCCGCCGACCGGCCACATGGGCGCGCTGGTGCTGGCGCTGGCCGATCACCTGGCCGGCCGGCCGCGGTCCACGGCGCTGGTGGCGGCCG
>JADLAZ010000044.1 GCA_020849725.1 Chloroflexota bacterium | reverse complement strand
GTTCGTCAACGTCTGGGCCGGGCCGTCATGCAGGTAGCGTGAGACGCGCATCCGCTCGCTTTCCTGAGCCTCAATCATGCTCTTGAGATCGTGGGCGCCGGTGGCCAGGTGGGTGGTCGGGGCGATGGCGACCGCATCGACCGGCGCTGACGCTGGTGCGCCCTGGACCGAGTGGAGCAGGCTCAAGACCAGGCCGAGCTGCGCCTGGCGCTCCTTGATGTGCTCCTGGCGCATCTGGAGCTGCTCGACCTGGCTGCGCATCATGAATAGCCGCAGCCCGACCTCGTGCGCCGACGTGTACAGCGACTTTACGTCGGAGCGGCTGTAGTTCTCCAGGTTGATCTCCATGTCCCGCACGCGACTGGTAATAGCGCCCTCGCGCTGCGCCAGCTTGTCGGCCTCATTCGCTGATTGCTGCAACAGCAGCTGAATCTCGGTCAACTGCTCGCGGCTCTGATCCAGCTCGCGGCGCGTTTCAGCCTCCAGTGTCGTCAGGCGGTCGGCCGGCGCCAGCGAGTCAGTCGAGATTGTCATCAGGGCTGTCCTTTCTCCTCCGGTCGAGCCGACATGGCAACAGGCCGGCGGCGCCCGCGATCGGACGCCCGGCCTGCCCTCATCGTGGCAGCCGCAGGATGGTGCTGCCATAGCACATTAGTGCCGGCTGCCGGCGCGTCGCTACGCGTCCGGAGCGGGTGGCCGCCGGTCGGGCGCCGTCTCCGGCGCCTCGATTGCCGGTGGGGGTGAGTCACCGGTGGTGCCGGTCGGCGCTGACTCGCCGGCGGCCGCGTCGGGTGGCGCACCGTGGCGGCCGACCCAGGCGACGACGATGCCCAACAGCAGGCCGATGACGGCCCCGATGATAGCGCCGGTCAGGATATCATCCTCGGCCTGCCGGATGATGCCGACGACCAGTCCGATCAGCGACCCGAGCAGACCGGCCACGCCGACATAGACGATGAGGAACAGGGCATACAGGAGGGCGGTCTGGAGCCGCTCACGCTGGTCTGGCGGCACGCAATGACTCCACACGACACCTGGCTCGCACCGGGCGGCCAACGGACGACCCACCCGCGCTTACTATACTCGGCTCAGCCCGGATGTGGCGCGGCCGCACGGCTTGTTAGAGCTAGTGGGCCGTGTAGAATGCGGGTCACACCGGACCACGGCCACGACTACCCATGAGGCTGACATGCGCGACCAGGACCGCCCAGAAGTCGACATCGCCGAGGCCGGCAGCGCCCTCGACTCACCACTCTATCGGGATATGTTTGGGACGGCCGCCATGCGCGCCGTCTTCGCGGAGCGGGCGCAGGTCGACTGCTGGGTGACCATTGAGGCGGCGCTGGCGCGCGCCCAGGCCGCAGCCGGGCTGATCCCGGCCGACGCCGCCACGGCGATCGCGGCAGCCTGCGACGGGCTATCGATCGACTGGGACGCGCTGCGCGAGGGTACGATGCTGGTCGGCTACCCGATCCTATCACTGGTGCGCCAGATCGCCCGGGCGGCTGGTGAGTCGGCCGGCGGCTACGTCCACTGGGGCGCGACGACCCAGGACATCATGGACACGGCCACGGCGCTGCAACTTGCCAGCGCGCGGCGCCTCATCACGACAGACCTGGATGGGCTGCTCGCTCAACTCGTCGCGCTGGCGCGCACGCACCGCGCCACACCGATGGCCGGGCGCACCCACGGCCAGCAGGCACTACCGATTACCTTCGGCTACAAGCTCGCCGTACTCGTCGCCGAGCTGCGCCGGCATCAGGCACGGTTGGCGGCAGCCGGCCACCGCGCCGAACTGGTGCAATTCGCTGGCGCAGCCGGAACCCTGGCCTCCGTCGGCGTGGCCGGCCTGGCCGTCCAGGACCGGCTGGCCACCGCGCTCGGGCTGGGCGTGCCACCGATCGCCTGGCACACCAGTCGCGACGGTATCGCCGAGTTCGTGGCGGTGCTGGCGTTGCTCGGCGCGACGCTGGCCAAGCTGGCTCACGAGGTGGCATTCCTCCAGCGCACCGAGATCGCCGAGGTCGAGGAGGGCTACCGTCCGGGTCGTGGCGGGTCCAGCACGATGCCGCAGAAGCGCAATCCAATCACCTGCGAGGCAATGATCGGCGCCAACAGCCGGCTGCGCCAGTTGCCGCCGGTGATGCTCGACGCGATGCTGCACGACGGTGAGCGCGCCACAGGGCCGTGGCACGCCGAGTGGCTGGCGCTGCCGGAAGCCTGCATCCTCGCCCACGGCCTGGTCGTCCAGGCCCGTGCGCTGCTGGCCGGCCTCGTTGTTCGTCCAGAGGCGATGCGCCGCAATCTGGCGCTGACCGGCGGACTGCTCAATGCCGAAGCGGTGATGATGGCGCTGGCGCCGGCGCTCGGCCGCCAGATCGCCCACGACACGGTCTATGCCGCCGCGATGCAGGCCATCGCTACGGGCGCCCCGTTCCGCGACGTGCTGCTGGCGACGCCCTTGGTCGCGGCCCACCTCGATGCGGCCACGATCGATGGGCTGCTGGCGCCGGCGGCCTACCTGGGCCTGGCGACTGAGATGGTCGATCGGGTGCTGGCCGAGGAATCCTGACCTATCGAATGCGGCCGCCGCCGCCACCAGGAGGGGAGCCGGTGATCATCGATGCCCACGTCCACCTGGCCCGCGAGTTGACCGGGTTTCGCCGGCCGCTGCGCTTCGGGCGTGTCATCGACGGCGACCGCGAGTCGCAATGGTTCCCGCCGTCGTTCGACCCGCCTGCCAGCCCGCCGGAACTGCTGCTGGCCTACCTGGACGATGCCGGCGTCGATCGCGCGATTGTCGTCCAGCACCACTTGTACGGCGACCAGAACGAGACTGTGATTGACGCCGTCACCCGCTGGCCCGACCGGCTGGCCGGCTACGCCTACCTCGGCGGCTTCGATCGCGCCGACGATCCCGACCACTTGGAACGCCTGATCGAGCGTGGCTTGCTGGGCTTGAAAGTGGAGCTGGCGACGACACGGCGACTGCGGCCAGACTTCCGCTTCGACGGCGACCACGAGTGGCGCGTCTGGGAGCGGCTGAATCAGTTGCGCCGGCCGCTGGCGCTCGACCTGATCGGCACGCCGCCGGCGGACGTGCCAGCCATTCGAGCCATGCTCGACAATCTGACCAACCTGCAGCTCGTGAACTGCCACGTCGGTGGCCCTGGCGACCCCAACTGGCGCGCGAAGGCCGACCTGGGTACGCATCCTCGCGTCTGGACGGACCTGGCGGCGCTGCCGTTGCTGCTGCAGCCGGGCGAGGAGTATCCGTTCTCGACCACGCAGGCGTTCATCCGCTGGACGGTCGAGCACGTCAGCGCCGACCGCGTCATGTGGGGCACCGACTACCCACCAATGCTGACGGTTGCGACCTACCGCCAATGGCTAGACCTGGTGCGCCGCCACTGCTCGTTCCTGACTGATGCCCAGCGTGCCGACGTCCTGGGCGGCGCCGCGGCGCGGTTCCTGGCCCAGTACACCTGACCGTCCTCTGCGTCAATCGATCGACGACCACCAGGAGGTGCGCCAGTGACGCCGGACCTGCCACCCGCACGCCAGCTCAGCCCGAGCCTGTTCCTGATCGAGGACATCTGCAACGTCTACCTGATCCGGCGCGGTGAGCGCGCCATTGCCATCGACAGTGGGTCAGGCCTGGGCGTCGAGGCGCTGGCCGGCCTGGGTGTGCGCCAGGTGGAGTGGGTCGTTCACACGCACTTTCACCGGGACCAGAATGAGGGCGCCGGCCTCTTCCGCGCTGCCGGCGCGCGCATCGCCGCGCCGCGTGCCGAGATCGGCTACTTCGCCGGTGCATCCGACTTCTGGCGCGGGCGCGGCATCTTCGACAACTACACCACCTACAATGACTTCTTTGCCCCGACGGTGGACTGCGCCGTGGACCTGGCGCTGGTCGACTACCAGGAGTTCTTTTGGGCTGATCTCACGCTGCAGATATTGCCGGCGCCGGGCCACACCAAGGGTGGCATCATGCTGGCTGGTGAGATCGATGGTCAGCGTGTTGTCTTCTGCGGCGACGTCATCCACCATTCCGGACGACCCTGGACCCTGTACGATCTGGAATGGACCTACGGTCAGCAGACCGGCGTGCCGGCGCTGGCGCACACGCTACAGACGCTCGCCGACCTGGCGCCACACCTGGCGCTGCCGTCGCACGGCGCGCCGCTGCCTGAGCCGGCCGCCGCCTGTGCCAGTCTCATTGGCCGCCTGAGTGCGTACTACCAGTGGCTCCAGCTCAATCGCTATCCCAGCGCCCCCGGCTACGCGCTCCTGCCACCGGACTCGCGCGTGCAGCCGCTGACGCCGCACCTGTGGGCCAACACCACCAGTGTCGCCAACTCCTACACACTGCTGGCCGACGACGGGACCGCCATGCAACTCGACTACGGCTTTCCGTCTAGCTCCCACTTCGCGGCCAATTTTCGCTTCGCTGCGCACAGCCTCGCGGAGCTGCGGCGCGTAGCGGGCCTGCGCTCGATTGAGGTCGTGCTGCCCAGCCACTACCACGACGACCACGTCTGCGGCCTGCAGTGGCTCTATGAGCAGCACGGCGCGGCGCTCTGGGTATTTGAGAATCAGGTCGACATCCTGGCGCACCCCGAGGCGTACAAGATCCCCTGCCTGTGGGAGCGGCCGATGATCGCCGCGAAAGTGTTCGGCGAGGGTGAGGCGTTTGCCTGGCGCGGCATCTCGTTCCAGGCGACCAAGCTGCCCGGGCACACCGAGTACCATTGCGGGCTGCGCTTCGAAATCGACGGCCGGCGCATCGCCTACGTCGGCGACACGCTGGCGCGGGCGCTGACCGGGCCGCGCTTCGGCGGCCCCGTCTTCCAGAATCGCTTCCTGCCGGGCGACTTCGTCGAGACAGTGACCAAGATCCGCGATTTCGAGCCGGAGTGGCTCCTGACCGGGCACTTCGGCACGGTGCTGGTCGAACCGGCCTTCCTGGACGAGGCGCTGCGCCGCGCGCGGGCGCTGGAGGAGATCATCTGGGGGCTGGTGGCGGTCCCGGCCGAGGCCGGCTTCGCGCTCGATCCGAACTGGGCGACACTCTATCCCTATCAGGCCACGGTCATGGCCGGCGGGACGGCACGCATCGAAGTCCGCATCGTGAACCATCTGAATCACCCAGCCACACCCCGGGCGACGCTGCGCCTGCCCGCCGGCTGGATCGCCGTCGAGGCCGACGCCGCCGACCCGATCGACGCCGGCGGGCAGGGGACACTGACCTTCGACGTGACCGCGCCCGCTGGCGTGACGGCGGGCGAGCGGAACGTCATCACCGCCGACATCGCGCTCGGCGATCGCCGCTTTGGACCGGTGGCCGAGGGCATCATCCGGGTCACCGCCGCAGCGGTGCCATAGCGGTCGCCGGGGCTAGCGGTCCGTCGGCGTCATAAACGGCGGCGGGCCAGACGGCGCCGGCGGACTGGTCGGCGTGGCCGTCGGTGTCGGTGGGCGCGGCGTCGGTGTCCCCATGCTCGTCGCGGGCCAGGGTGCGCGCGGGTGAAACCGCTGGATGCGCTGGTTGAGCAGGTCGGCCACGTAGATGTCGCCCGCGCCATCGACGGCGATGCCGCCGGGCCAGCGCAGTTGGCCGGCGCCGCTGCCGAGGCCGCCCCACTGGGCCAGGTAGTTGCCGTCTCGGTCAAAGGCTTGAATGCGATGGTTGGCCCAGTCGGCGGCGAAGACAATGCCCTGCCGATCGACCGCCAGTGTGACGCTCGCCTTGAACTCGCCATCGCCATCGCCCCGCACACCCCAGCCGCCGACGAAGCGGCCGGCGGGGTCGAACTTCTGAACTCGGGCCAGGCTGTCGGAGATATAGAGGTTCCCCGCCGGATCGACGGCGATGCCGGCCGGTCCCTGAAACTGCCCATTGCCGACGCCCAGGATACCGAAGCGCAGCACCGGTGTGCCGGTCGGGTCGTACTTCAGCACGCGGTGGGCATCGCTGTCGGTCACGTACACGTTGCCGTTGCGATCCACCGCCATGCCACCGGCGCGCCGGATGTGCCCCTCGGTGTCGGCGCGGGCCGACATCACGCTCAGCAGTCGGCCGTCGGCATCGAACTTCTGAATCCGGCTGGTCGCGTCAATCACGTAGACGATACCGTCAGAGCTGGCGGCCAGCGCCGTGGCGCGGATACCATCGAGCTGGAACGTGAACTGCCCGGGTCCGAATCCCTGGCTGCCCCAACTGGTGATGAGCCGGCCGGTCGAATCGAAGCGGGCGATCTTGTGCAGGTTGCTGTCGACGGTGAAAAGCTCGCCCGCGTCCGTCACCGCCAATCGCGCCGAGCGCTCGACTACGCCCGGAACAGCATGCAGCACCCAAGTCGTCGCCATCGGGTGCGGCGGCGCCAGCGCCAGCGGCATGCGCTGCGGCACGGGCGTCGGCGTCAGCGTCGGCGTCGCCGCCACGGCGGTGGCCGTGCGCATGCTCCCCGCCACCGTCGTCAGCGTCGCGATGGCCGCGTCCGCGCCCGGCACCGAACTACCGCTGACCGTGGTCCCAGTGGGAACGGTCGTCGTCACTGCCGCTGGGGGCGTGGACGCAGTGCAGGCGGCACCCAGCGTCGCGGCCGCGACGACAGTGCTGGCAGCGAACCTGCGCCACATCCGCCAGATCATGGCCCGCCCCTCGACGCTCGCGCTGCCGTGACCCGCGAACGCCGGATTAGCCCAGCCCCTCACGATGCCAGCAGGTGCCCGGATGCCAACAACACAGAGCAAGTATACATGCTCTGTCGCATTCGGCGAGCATCGATGAGGGCGCGGGCGCTTGCCGCGGTAGGTTGCCAGTGCTATACTCAGCCCGCACCCGGCGCAGGAGGGGGCGATTAGCTCAGTCGGCTAGAGCGCACGGTTCACATCCGTGAGGTCACTGGTTCGAGTCCAGTATCGCCCATACACTGTCTGAGTCGTCGTCGTCGCGCATGAGCTTTACGCCACCGGCTGTGGTGAGCATGTCTCATCGGTCAACCGGGGGCAATGGTCCGGCGCTGACCGGTGTGCTGATCGGATCGGCTTCCCGTCGCTCGACCGACCAGCGGAAGCTGGGATGCCGTCCGTGCAGGTCCAGGTCGGCCGCGACCGAGCCGCGCAGCGCCGACCCCGACACCGCGACGCGGACCATCGCGCCCAACAGCCAGCCGCGGCGATGGTGCGCCATCGATAGCGCCACGCTGCGGCGCACCCTGTCGGGTCTGGCGCACGCGCCTCATCACTGCCGAGCCACTAGCGCAGCGCGGGATCCTGACCGGTGCGCGTGCGCCGCAGCGCCTCGAGGTAGACCTGGCTGGGCTGACGGGCCGGTGTTGGCTCAACCGCGATCAGGTAGCGCGACACGGGCGTATCGCCTAGCCAGTCGACGACCTCGACACCGCGCACCAGACCGGACCGGCCGCAACGGCCGCAGATCTGCCGCTGCAAGCCGGCGTCATAGCGCAGGCGCCCGCCGCATGTCTCGCACCGTCGGTCGTCCATCGCCCACTCCAATGCGTGCTGCCGGCGTCGTGGCCGGCCTATCACGCTCGCTGCCCAAGCCGCCGCCAGCCGGTAGTACGCCGGCGGACCGCGCTCGTTTCACTCTCTGACGTCGGCCCGGTTAGGGTACGCTTGAGAGCAGCGGGGAACCAACGGCCCTGGTCAACCGTCGTGTCGGTGTGGCGGCCCGCACTGGCCCGTCACAGCGTGGCTCGTGCATGGGAGGGGGTCTGGTGCGGCGCCGGTCGTTTATCCACCTGCTGATCGCGGCGTCTGGTCTGGCCGGCTGCGCCTCGCAGACGCTGCCCGGTCCCACCCCGCCGTTGCCCTCGCGGCCACCGGCGACGACTGCGCCGGCGATCCCGACGCCGCCGCCGCCCACGGCGACAGCACCGCCGCGCCCAACCGCGACGGCCACCACCCGCGTGGCGCCGACCCCGTCGCCCGTTCCGCCGACAGCGACCCGCTCCCCGGCGGCCACGCCGACGCGACCACCGGCCACGGCTACCCGGCCAGCCACACCCAGTCCCAGCCGGCCGACGGCGACCGCCGTCCGTCCCAGCGCCTCACCCACGGCCGCCGCCGCTCGCCCGACGCCGAGCCGCGCTCCGGCGCCGGTGCGCACCTACCAGGGGGCGCCGGTCATCCCCGAGGTCATCCGTGGCGACCCGACCCGACCGCTGGTGGCGCTGACCCTGGACGCGGGCGCGAGCGCGGCGCCGGCGGCGACGATTCTTGACACGCTCGCCGCGCGTCAGGTGCGCCTGACCTTCTTCCTGACCGGCCTCTGGTCGCAGCAGAACCCGGAGTTGGTGCGGCGCATCCACGCCGAGGGCCACGAGATCGCCAATCACTCCTTCCGCCACCCCGACTTCCGAACGCTCTCCGAGGCCGAGATTGCGGAAGAGATCTACGGCACTGAGGGCCTCATCCTGCAGATCACCAGCGCCAGCACGCGGCCTTGGTTCCGCTTCCCGTTCGGCGCGCGCGACGCCCGCACGCTCGACGCCGTGAACGGGCACGGCTTCACGTCGGTCTTCTGGACACTGGACACGCTCGATTCGGTCGGCGAGCCGAAGACGGCGCAGTTCATCTACGAGCGAGTCGCCGCCAACGCCGGCCCCGGCGCGATCGTCCTGGCCCACATCGGCAGTCCAGCGACGGCGGCGGCCCTGCCCGGCATCCTCGACCACTTCCAGCAGCGCGGCCTGGAGGCCGTCACCGTTTCGCGCCTGTTCGGGTAGGCCACGCCTCGCATGATGCGGCAGTCGCGTCGGGCTGTTCCCCCTGATAAGGGGGTAGGGGGTTAACCCCGCCGCGTTGACGGCATGCCGACCCCACCAGGGAGAGGCCAACCGGACAGGCCGGCGCGGCCACCGGTGTCGCCGGTGGCCGCGTCGTGCCCGGGTTCGATGGCCGACCGTCAGGGGACGGTCAGCGTGCGCGACACCCAGTCGCTCGGGTTCGATCCCAGCTTGGTGCGCATCCGCCAGCAGTAGATCTGCCCCTGCCCGGACGTGAGCGCCTTGTAGGCCGGGAGCGGGAGCGACGTCACCGCGCCGCCGGGCGTCTGGTTGTACCAGCGGGTGCCCGTGCCGCAGGTGGCGCCGACCCAGATCTCCCAATCGAAGTTGGTGACGGTCACGCCGGCCGGCGCCGTCCAGGTGAACGTCGGCGTCGTGCCGGTGGTAGCGCCGTTGGCCGGGCCGGTCAGGTTCGGCGGCGGCACGGCGCCGCCAGTCGTGGTTGGCGTGCTGGTCGGCGTGGCCGTCGGCCCGCCCGGCGTGGGCGTCAGGGTCGGGGTCGCGGTCGGCCCCGTCTGAGTGGCGGTGGGCGTCGCGGTGGCGGCGCCGGCCGTCCAGAATGTCGTCGACGAGATCGTGCCCAGGGCTGGGTACTTGGCGCGGATCTGCCAGAAGTATCGCGTCCCCCCTTGCAGCGTGATGTAGCCAGGCAGGTTAATGAAGGTGGCGCTCGCCGACGGCTGCGCCGTCCAGACCGGCAATCCGGTCGGGTTGCCCGCGTCATCGGTCAGGTGGAGCTTCAATTCGTAGCCGCTGTGGACATAGCCGGGCGGCGCAGTGACCGAGTTCCACCGGAACTGGAAGCCGGTTACCGCCACGCCCGTCTGGCCGTTGATTGGGCTGACCTGTCCCGGCGCCGGCAGGCCGGGCACCGTCGGTGTCGGCGTTGGCGTGTCAGTCGGCGTGGCCGTCGGGCCGCCGGGCGTCGGGGTCACGGTCGGCGTGGCCGTCGGGCCGGTCGGCGTATTCGTCGGCGTGGGCGTGGCGGTGGCCTCACCGGCGCCGGACGAGAAGTAGAACGAGTTGCTGTTCTTCCAGTAGCCAATGGCCGGATTGCGGACCTTGACCTGCCAGTTGTACCTCGTCGGACTGGGGAGCAGAGCCGCCTGCGCGCCGGTGAGGGTGTAGCTGTACTTCAGCTTGCCGTCGCTGTCGGGCACGCCGGTCAGCGAGCCGCCACTGGCGCAGTTCGGATCGAAGGTGTTGGATGGGAACTCGACACAGAATACGTCGACCCAGGTGCGCACGGAGAACCGCCAGTTCGTGCCGGCTGCGCTCGTGCCCGACCCCGGATCCTTCCAGGTGAACGTCAGCCCGACCGGATTCTGATTGCTGTTGTGCCCGGGCAACAGCAGCGCCGGCGGCAGCGGCGCGGTCGGGGCAGCGGTGACGCTGAAGGCGGCAGTGGCCGAGTAGGGTCCATTGCCGATGGCGTTGCTGCCGCGCACCTTGAACGTGTAGTCGCCGAGGGCCAGCGTGCCGAGCGTCACCGCGTTGGTGCTGACCAGGCCGGTGGCGATCTGCTGGTTGCCGGAGTCGTACACAGCGTACTCGAACTGGCTGGCGCGCGCGTCACCGGGGCCGGGATCGGTCCAACCGAGCGCCGGCGTGAGATTGGCGACGTTGCCTGTCGGCGTCAGGTTGGTCGGCGCCACCGGCAGCGACGTCGCCGGCACAGTGATGGTGAAGGTCCAGATTTGCGAGGTGTAGGTCGACGGGCCACTGATCGCCTTGACCCGCCAGCAGTAGGTCGTGTTGACCGCCAGCGGCGTGCCCGGCACGAAGCTGGTGGTTGACCCCGGCAGGTTGCGCTGGTCGATCGCCAGCGGACTGAAGGGGCAGGTGTTGTTCGCCGCCCGCGCGCCAACCTCGAGCGTGTAGGAGCTGGCGCCGATGGACAGCCACTGGAAGGTCGGCGTCGGTGTGGTCACGGTGCTGGTGTTAGCCGGGCCGACCAGGGTCGGCGTTCGCGCGCCGACGCGGAAGGTCCGGATCGTGGCGCTCGTGGCGTCGGCCAGGCCCTGGGCGTTGCGAGCCAGCACCCGCCAGGCGTAGTAGTTGTTCTCCGACAGCGTGCTGCCGGCCAGCAGATAGGTGACACCAGCGGTTTGCGTCGTGGTGATGTCCTTGAAGAAACCGCCATTGCCCATCGTGAAGGTGGCGTCAGTGAGCGATGCGGGGCAGAGGTTCACGCCGCACTTCATCACCTGAAGCTGATAGCCGCTGATCGTCGCGCTGTCGGCGCTGCTGTAGCTGAAGATAAAGGTGGGCGTCTGCGACTGATTGACGGCGTCATCCAGCGGACTGGTCGGCGCGATCGTGCCCGTCGGCGCGACCGGCGTCTCCGGCGTCGCGAAGTCGGCCCAGCCGCTGTAGTCCGTCTCACCGCGCTCATTGATCGCCAGCAGCCGCCAGCGGTACTGCTGGTTCGCCAGCAGCACTGGTTTGCCGGCGTCGAGCGTGTAGCTCTGCTGCCCGCCCGTGTCGTTCTGGGCGTTCGGGCTGATGCCGAACGGCAGCGTGTGGTCGGTGTTGGTCGTGACATTGAAGATGTGGATGCGGTACTGCGTGGCGTACTGCACGGGCGTCCAGGTGAACGTCGGACGCAGCGTCGCGACTGTCGTCCCGCCGGCAGGCGCCAGCCCGGACGGCAGGCCGCTCAGAAACAGCACCGGGCGGATGACACCGGTCGTGCCGACGCCGCTCAGACCGACCAGGTTGCCGGCCTTGACACCCCAGCGCAGGGTCTGCCGGTTGGCGAGGTTGACGCCTTCCGTGCCCTGCATCTGGTAGCTGGTCGCGCCCGCGCCACCCGGCACGACGATGTCGCTCGACGTTTGGACGAAGCTGCCGTCGATGTCGTTGGTGGTGCCGAAGACGATGCGGTAGTAGGTCGTGTCCTGCGCCGCCTGCCAGGTGAACGACGGCAGCAGCGAGGCCACCCAGCACGGCTGCGCCGGCGTGCCGATACCCTCGCTCGGGCAGGACGGACCGGCCAGGACCGGCGGCTGCGGCACACCGCCCTCGCCGGTGGTGAAAGGGAACGCCGCCGACCAGCCGCCATCCGCACCGATGCCGGCGCCGCTATTGTTGCGGCCGCGGATGTGGGCGAAGTACTGCGTGTTGGGCGACAGCGCCAGACCGGCATAGGTCCAGGCCGGCGTGGTCAGGCCGTTAGCCGATCCCTTGACCTGGCTGGTGAACCGGCCGCGCGCTTCCAGCGTGCCGGCGCCGGTGTTGACGCTCGTGGCCTGGGCGACCTCGATGTCCCAGCTGGTGGCGCTGGTCGGGTCCGGGCTGGGATCGCTCCAGGTGAAGGCGGGCACGGTGCCCGAGCTGGGGAATGAGTAGCCGAAATTGGCCAGGGCTGGCGGCAGCGGCGGCGCCGGCGCCGCCAGTGGCGCGGGCTGCACGCTCTGGATGCCGGTGAAGGGGCCATCGCTGGGACCAGCGCGACCGGCCACGCGCCAGTAGTAGCTGGGACCGGCCGGCAGCTCGGCCACCGGCATGTAGCTCGTCGCCGCGCCGTCGGTGGAGATGTGCTCGTGCGCCAGCCCCGCCAGGAAGGCCGACTCGCTGCCGGTGGCGGTTGAGAACTGGACCTTGTAGCCAGTCACTCCGGGCACGACGTCCCAGGCGACCTGGGGTCGCAACTGGTAGGCGCTAGGCAGCACCTGGTGCGGATTGGTCGGAACCGCAGTGGTGCCGACCACGAACTTGCGCGGCGTCGTCCAGTCGGACTCGCCCTGACTGTTCACCGATCGAACTTGCCAGAAGTAGCAGTTGCCGACGAACAGCGCCTGAGTCTTGTAGGTCGGCGCGTACACGGTCGGTGCGATGCCGACATTGCCGATCAGCATACCGTTTGCATCGACGGTTGGATTGCTCGGGCAGGCGGCGCCATACGATGTGACACCCTGCACGCGCAGCTTGAAGCTCGACGCCAGGCCCGACGGATCGTGCCAGGTGAGCGTCGGCTGCACTTCGACGACGGTGGCATCGACGCCGGGGCTATCCTGCACTGGCACGCCCGCCGCCGCGGCGGCTTGGGTAGTGAAGCTCGCCGTGCCGGCTGTCGAGGTGCTGATCGCGTTCTTCGCCACGACCTGCACCTGATACGTCTGGCTGAATGTCAGCGCGCAACTGGCATTGGTCGGGCACTTCGGCGATGGCGCCGAGTACGGCAGTTGATAGCTCGGATTGCCACTCGCCGGTTGCGGCACCTCGAACGAGCCGCGGTTCGCCAGCGACGGATGGGTGATCGTGACATCATACGCGCTGGCGCTATCCACTCGCGACCAGGTGAAGGTCGGGAAGATGGCGACATTGGTCGCCCCGGCGCCGGGCGATAGAATCACCGGCTGCGTGACGGCGTTTGGGGTCGGCGGTGTCGTGAAGCTGACCGTGCTCGACCAGGCCGTGTCCGGCTCGGATGTCGTGGCCTTGACGTGCACATAGTAGGTCGTGCTGTAGCTCAGGCGGTCGGCGTCCGGCACAGTGTAGGTCGTCGTCGCCGGAGCCGGCGCGCTGACGGTCTTGAAGCGCGTGACATTGCCCGCCGCGAAGTCGGCGCTCGCGGACCACTCGACGGTGAAGTTGAGCTGGCCAATGGTGCTCCAGGTGAAGGTCGGCACGCTCAGGTCCACACCGCTGACCGCCAGGCCGGTGGGGCCGGCGACCGGCGTGACGAACGACGTCCCGAACGTCGCCCAGGCGCTGGACCCTTCGCTGTTGCCCGCCCGCACCCGCCAGCACAGCGTCGCGCTGGTCGGCAGGTCGGCGTCCACGGTGAAGGGCAGGGTGAGCACGCCCATCTTCTGGTAGGCAGGCGTGCCGTCGGTCTCGCAGGTACTGGTCAGGGTGTCATAGGCGAAGATCTGATAATCGTAGTAGGTCGCGCCGACCGGGCTGGAGTGGTTGAGCCGCGGCCGGAGCGGATTGGTCTGGTTCGTGCTTGACGGCACAGGCGCGCTCGGCGGCGTCACATTCGGGGTGGTGAAGAAGAACGTGGCCGACCAATCGGTCCACTCGCCGCCACTGAAGGCGCGCACGCGCCAGCCGTACGGCGTGTTGGCCGACAGGTTGTCGACCGGCGTGAAGGCTGTCGCCGCCGGCTCAATCGTCGTCGTGACGGCACTGCCGAAGGCGGCGTTGGCCGCGACCTGATGCTCGAACTTGGTTGCTCCACCGACGGCAGTCCAGGCATAGTCCGGGCGCACACCCGGCAGGACCGGTCCGGGCGCCGAGGAGCTGCCGGGTTGCGTCAGGCCAGGCCCCTGCGCCTGGGTGCGAAGGCTGCGCGCTGCGGCGAAGGCACTCGGCGTCGCGTTCTTGTTCTTGGCCTTCACCGACCAGTAGTAGGGCGCGAAGTATGACGGCAGCGGCGCCGCCAGCGTGAGCGTGTAGGCGCCCGGTGCGCCGCCACTGGTCAGGCTGGCGATCGGCAGGAAGCCGGTATCGACGACGCGGCTATTGAGGGCCGCGTCCGTCGCCACAACGATCTGGAAGTGGCTGGCCTGGCTGGGTGTGTTGACGCTGGTGTCGCTGAAGGCAAACGTCGGCAGCAGCGGCAGACCAACCGCGCCGGCGGCCGGGGTCGTCAGCGACGGTGTGCTAGGCGGCGCCGGCAGCGGCGTCAGGAAGGCGCGCACGCCGGAGGCCGGTCCGTTGCCGCCGGCATTGATCGGCGTCACTCGCCAGTAGTAGATCTGGTCGTAGTCGAGCGCCTGCGGCGGCGTGAAGCTGGTCGTGGTGGCGTTGTAGGTGATCGCGTCCACCGTCAGCGCCGGGTCCTTGGCCACCTTGATCGCGTAGCCGGTCGCGGCGAACGGCGTGCCGGCGCTGCTGTCGGTGTACTCGAAGGTTGGCGGATTCGTCGCCAGTCGGTTGACGGCGTCATCGGCCGGCGCCACCAGCGCCGGCTGCGCCGGCGGGTCGGGCAGGCGTGTCGTGAAGGGCTGCCAACTCGTCGGCGTTCCCTGAGTGGTGCAACTGGCGCCACTGAGGCCGACCGGGATGAGCCGCCACCACAGTTTGGTGTTGTACAGCACCGTGCCGTTGAACGTGAGGTCGGACAGGATGAAATGCTGCGACGGTCGGACCTGCTGGTCAAAGACGGCCGGCCCGCTGGTCAGCGGCGCCAGACCGGTCGCGTCGCTCAGGCGGATCTGCAGCTTGTAGCCACAGGCCAGGCTGGCATCGGACCAGTTGAAGGTCGGTCGGATCGGCACATTAGTCGCGTCCATGGCCGGCAGGACCATCAGCGCGACCGTTCCCGGCGTGCCGGTGCCGGCCGGTGTGACAAACGACCAGGTCGACGACCAGGGGCTACCGGTGGGATTGACGCCGTTGAAGGCGCGCACGTGCCAGTAGTAGGTGGTGCCCGGCAGGAACGTCACGTTGGACGATAGGTGATAGTAGTAGCTGGTGGTCGTCAGGCTCGCACCTGGCGAGCTGTAGAGGCTGGAGGCAAAATCGCCGTTCGCATTGGTCGCGGACGAGGTGGAGAACTGAAGCTGGTAGTGGGCCGCGCCGGTGACCGCGCTCCAGCCGAAGACCGGGCTGAACGACGGGAACTGCGGGCCATTGCCGGGGTAGAGCAAGGTCGGCGCCGTCGGCGGCGGCGGCGGCAGTGTCGTGAACGTCCCTTCCGTCCACGGGCCGAAGTCGGTCGCATTGCGGCCACGGACGCGCCAGAGGTAGGCCGTGTTGTAGGCCAGCGGCGTCGAGATGGCGAAGCTCGCCGTCGTCAGGCCGGCCAGGCTGATCACCAGGTCCGGCCCGGCGGCATAGGTGGGATTCGTCGCCTTGGCCACCTGCAGGCTGAAGTCGACCGCCTGGCTGGCCGAGCCGGCGCTGCCGTCGGTCCAGGTGAGCGCCGGCTGCAGCGGCGCCTTGGCATCGTCCGGCGCCGGTGCGCGGCTGAAGTTCAGGGTGGTCGGCGCGTTCGGCGCTGGCGCTGGCGGCAGCTTGAGGCTGAACGGCGTGCTGAAAGCGCCATCCAGGCCGGAGTTGTTGCCCGCCACGCGCCACCAGTACCAGGTGCCCGCCTGCAGGTCGACGCTGGGCGTGTAGGTCAGCGGCAGAATACCGGCCACGTCGAGCGCCGGCGTGGCCCCACTGTTGAAGTCGATGGGCGAGGAGCTGGTGCCGGCGGTGAACAACTGAAGGCGGTACGAGGTCGACGCGGGCGAACTGGTCCAGACAAAGTCCGGCCGGAGGTCCGCGCCGGTCGGCAGGACGGTCGAGGTGGCCGGCGTCGACAGCACCGGCACCGCCGGCGGCGTCGCCAGCCCGAAGGTGAACTCCGTCGACCAGGCGCTCTTCGTCGTGCCGTCGGCGGCGACACCGCGCACACGCCAGCGGTAGATGTTGTTCATCGTCAGCGCCGCGGCCAGCGTGTAGGTCGTCGCGGCCAGCGCCGGGCCGGTCGCGGCCGGCGTCGGCGCGGCGTCGTCGGTCAGATTGACGATCGGCGTGGACCAGTCGGGGTCGGCGTTGTTGCGCACCTGCAGATCGTACTCGGCCGCGCCGAACGCGACGGTCCAGTCGAGCGTCGGCGTCAGGTTCTGCGTGGCGCTGCCGGTGGCCGGCGCCAGCAGTTGCGGCGGCTGAATGCCGGCCAGCGCCGCCGGGGTGCGGAACATGCGCCACGGCGTGCTCTTGGGGTTGGAGTAGACCGTGTTGCACTGCGTCTGGACGCGCCAGTAGTAGGTCGTGTTGGGCGTCAAGGCGCTGGCCCAAGTGTGGCGGGCGACCTGCACCGACGGCGAGGCCGCGCCGCCATAGGGGCCGGTCACCGGGTCGGACGGATTCGAGGTATGCACGTAAACCACGTAGTTGGCCGCCGACGTCGTGCCGAAGCCCGAGTCAGTCCAGTCAAAGGTCGGCGTCAGCGTGCCGACGGTAATGTCGGCCGCGGGCGCCACCAGGCTGGGCACCGCCGGCGGGTTGGCGCAGGCCGGCAGCGCGAAGGCGAACGCGCGCCGCTCGCTCGTCGCGAACTGGGTGCCGCTGGAGCGTGCCTTGACTTCCCAATAGTACGGGCCGGTCGGGAAGGGGGCGACCGGCGGCCGGTTGTAGGTGAACGGCGGATCGCTCGCCTTCCAGGCGTAGGACGTGGTCGGCGCGGAGATGATGCGCGGCGAGCCGCCGAGCGGCACGCCACCGGAGCTGGCGGTGTAGACCGACAACTCGTACTGCGTGGCGCCGGGCACAGCCGACCAGGTGAAGACCGGGTCGGTCGCGGTCATCAGCTCATCCACCCCCGGCGTCAGCAGGGGCGGTGCGGTCATGGCGCCAGCCGACGCCTGGGTCTTGAACTGGCGCACCACCGACCACGGGCCGGCGCCGGCGCCGTTGAGCGCCTGCACCCGCCAGAAATGGGTCGTGTTGAGCGCCAGATCGGCGGTGTGGTCGTAGGCGGTCGTGCCTGTCACGACGTTGATGACGACACTCGTCGAGAAGGTCACATCGGTGCCGACTTGCAGGATGTAGCTGCCGGCCAGGGTCACGGGATTCCAGGAGAAGCTGGGCCGGTGCAGGACGCCCTGGGCGTTATCGGCCGGGGCAATCAGGGCCGGGGCAGCCGGCACGTCAGTCGTGCGGAACGTGCTCCAGGTCTTGCCGTTGCCTATCGAGGTGAAGGTCTCCACCCGCCAGACATACTGCTTGTTGTACAGCAGCGGGCTACTCGTCGGCGTCCAACTGCGCAGCGCCTTGTCGATCGAGGTCACGAAGCGGCAATTGAGAACGACCGCGTTCGCCGCGCAATCGGTGGCGACGTTGAAGTCGGCCTCGGTATAGGAGCCGTCGCCGTTCAAGTCGTCGACGACCCAGATCTTCTGGGAGTTGACGACGCCACCAAAGGCAGCTGGCATCTGCCAGGTGAAGGTCGGCTGATCCGGGCCGGCCGTCGCCCCATTAATAGGATAGAGCAGCTCTGGATCATACGAGGCTGCCGTCACTGGCGCCGGTGCTGGCCAGGTGATCAGGCCCGCGACCACCGTCACTGCCAGCACCCAATTGATCGCCCGTCTCAGCATCCCCTGACCTCCCCCTGATCGCACCCTTGCATCCTTGCCGAGACGATCGGTTCCTCCATCGTGCGCTGGTCCGTCCCAGCCGCTAACGCTCGCCCAGATGTGCCGGGCATGAGCCGGCCACTCGCAATCTCTACGGCCGGTGGCGGTCAAAGATCACACTATTCATACTGGCCCCAGCCATGTGATTTGCAGCCTCTGCACGGGCAGCAGCACCGCCGGCTGGGTGGGAATAGTCGGAATCTTCCCCCTGCCACAGATGACAACCTGGACAGAATTCTTACCATTGCCGGGTGCGCGTCCCGCGACAGGAGATAACAGCCGACGCCCCTGGCGCGTACAAGGAGTGATGCCAACAGCGTCGCCATGGCGGCGGGGCGCGATCGCGCGACCACCCGGTCGCCACACGGCACGGACTGCCACCAGCACATGAGGACGGCAAAGATGAACGAGCGGGCGCTGGTGATCATCCCGACCTACAACGAGCGCGAGAACCTGGCCGCGATCGTCGCCGATGTGCTGGCATTCGACAGCCTGCACATACTCGTCGTCGACGACAACTCACCCGACGGAACGGGCGAGCTGGCCGACGAGCTAGCCGCACGCTATTCCGGCCGCCTGCACGTGCTGCACCGGCCAGGCAAGCAGGGGTTGGGCCGGGCCTACATCGCCGGCTTCCGGTATGCCCTGGAGCGCGACTACGATCTCATCTTCGAGATGGACGCCGACTTCTCGCATGACCCGCGCCACCTGCCGCAGTTCCTGGCGGCTATCCAGCACGCCGATCTCGTGCTTGGCTCGCGCTACGTGCCTGGCGGCGGCACCGTCAACTGGTCGCCCGTCCGCAAGATCATCAGCCGCGGTGGCTCGCTCTACGCCCGCACGATCCTGGGGTTGCCGATCAACGACCTGACCGGCGGCTTCAAGTGCTTCCGGCGCCAGGTACTCGAGACGATCGACCTCGATAGCGTCGCCGCCACCGGCTACGCCTTCCAGATTGAGATGACCTATCGCACGCACCAGCTCGGATTCCGCATCGTCGAGACGCCGATCGTCTTCGTCGACCGGCGCGTCGGCCAGTCGAAGATGAGCCGCCGCATCCTGTTTGAGGCCATGGGCATGGTCTGGCGCATGCGGCTGTCGCCACCGCCGGAGGTGCGTCCGGCGGCGGCCCGTCCCGAGGCCGGCCGGTCGCTGTAGTGTCACGCCCGCAGCGCGTGGCAAGCGGCGAGCAATCTGGTACGCTTCAGGCGGTCTCGGCGATTTCGGCGCGGAGTCGAGGTTTGTGACGCAGACACATCCCGGTGCCCGGCTGCCGGCGCACCACCGGCGCATGCTGGCAACCAGCCGGCTGCTGATCCTGGTGCTGTTGGTCGGCTGGCTGGCGCTGCCAATGGCCGCCGTGGGCCAGGCCAGCGGCCCGACGATCACCGTCAACGCTGGGCGCTCGATCGGCCCGGTGCGGGACATTTTTGGTCTGGTTGCCGATGAGAACTACTGGCGGGCCAATGACCCGGCCCACCCCGAATGGCACGACGACTATCTCGGCCGCACGATCGACCGCGTGCGGGAACTGGCGCCGATCACCGGCCGGCCGCTCAACGTTCGCAACTTCGGCACCAAGATCAACGGGGAGTGGGGCCGCGACGGCCACCACTGGGAAGTCGCCCTGCGCGACCCGGATGTCTGGGACACTGACCCGGACGAGTGGCTGGACTATACCCATCAGATCGGCGGCCAGTTTCAATACCTCGTCAACTTCGGCAGCGGCACCGCCCAGGAGGCCGCCAACCTCGTTGAGTATGTCAATGGCACGGCCGACCATGATGGCAGCGGCGTCGACTACGCGGCGCTGCGCGCGCAACGGGGCCAGTCCGAGCCATACAACGTCACCCTGTGGGAGATCGGCAACGAGCTGTACGGCCAGTGGGAGACCGGCAACAAGGGTGACCGCGACTACGACTATGCCAATCCACGGGCAAAGAGCGGCGGTGACCCGCGCTGGCACGGCAAGCCCGCCAGCTACGTCGGCGCGTATGCTGCCCGAGCAGCCGAATACGCCCGCGCCATGCGCAAGGCCAGCCCGACGCCGATCAAGCTCTACGCGGTTGGCAACAACTGGGACTTCGGTTACTGGGGCGGTGCGGAGGCAACCGTCAAGACGCTGATGGAGATGGCCGGCCCCGAGATCGACGGTGTTGTCGTCCACTACTATCCGCAGAACGGGTTCTATGGCGATACGGACGCCGATCTGCTCAGTCGCTCCGAGATCTTCGAGAGCAAGCTGGTGCAGTTGCGCGGCTTGCTCGACCAGCATGCGCCCAAGGGCAAGCGCATGGAGATCGTCGTCAGCGAGTGGAACAATCGCGATAAGACGAATGGTCAAACTCATCAACTAGTCAATGGTCTGTTTGTCGTTGACACGCTGTTAGTCTTCGCTAACCGCCAGATCGACGTGGCGAACTACTTCGCCATCAGCAACTACTGGCGGGCCGCCGACAGCGGTTTCACGCTCTTCGAAGGCGGTGACGTCGAGAAGCCCATGCCGACCTTCTACGCTTTGAAGCTGATGACGCAGAACTTCGGCTCGCTGGTGGTCCAGAGCCAGGTCGCCCGTGCGCCTATGCTCACCGCCCCCGGCGGCTCGCGTGGCGCCGTGCGTTACCCGACCCTGACGAGCGCCGCCTCACTGTCGGCCGACAAGCAGACGCTGTACGTCGTCGTAGTCAACAAGCATGCGACCCAGGACATGGCCGTGACGCTCGCTCTGGACGGCTTCGCCGCCGCGGCCGAGGCGCGCACGGTCACCCTCACCGGCCCGTCATTGAACGCGGACAACACCCAGGCCGACCAGGTGCGCCTCCACACCGGCGCCATTACTGACGCCGGTACGCGCATGAGCTACACGTTCCCGGCTCACTCGGCCACCGCGATCGTCTTCACCGCGCCGACGCCGGCCACGACCCAGTCCGGCGGCGTGGTTCCGCTCACGGACGGGCCGGCGCCAATACCGGACACGCCATGGACCCTGCTGGCGCTCGGCGCCTCAGGGGCCGTGGCGCTGGCTGGCAGCGGTCTGGCGCTGGGGTGGTGGGTGGCACGGCGGCGGGCGCCGACGACGTCGTCCAGCCCCACACCGCCACCGGCCGCCGCCTTCCCGCCAGCCTTCGCCGAGGAGCCGCCGCCTCTGACCACGCGGCCTCTCGAGGAGCGATCCGAGCCGGACCTGTACGGCTAGCGGCTCGAAGCCGCCCCTGCCACTGGCGGGCCACCGGCAACGGCCGGCGCGGCGCCGGTGCGCGCCACGGCCGCGCAATTTGGACAGCAGTAGGTGAACCCATCCTGGAGAACCATGATTTCCGAGACGACGATCGGCGCGTAACAGAGACCGCACGTCTGCACCATGCCACCGCTGCGCCGCATCCTCAGGGCAAGGTCCGGATTCTCGGCCAGCCAGGCGCAACTGGCGCTGGGGTAAAACCGGCCGGCCACCTCGATCATGGTCTCTGGGCGCACGATCGGCACGCCGCACAGGCCACAGTGGCGCGGGCCGTCCATCACCGCATCCGTCATCGCTGTCTCATCCTCCTCGGCGCCGGCCGCCGGCGGGTAGCGCGGGTCACCGCATCGCTCAGGGGTGGGCGCCGGTGGTCGTCGTTCGACGGGGCCGCAAGCGACCGGGCGTCAGCGCCGGCAGTGCTGCCCCGTGGGCCTGGATCAGGTCGTCCGTCATCGCCCAGATCTCATCCAGGCTCAGGACTGCGGCGGCATGTGGGTCGAGCATCACCGCCTGATAGACATGATCGCGATTGCCGGTCACGGCGGCCTCGACGGTCAGTTGCTGGACGTTGATGTTCGTGCGATTCAACGCTGCCAACTGCGGCGGCAGCGCACCGACAACCACCGGCTGCACGCCGTTCGCGTTCACCAGACAGGGCACTTCAACGCACGCATCGGCCGGCAGGTTGTCAATCAGTCCGGCATTGGCGACGTTGCCGTGAAACGACCAGTCCGAGTCCGTCTCAATGGCGCGAATGATCGAAGCCGCATACTCGTGCGACGGTGTGACCGCTCGCGCACCCTGGCCGCTGGCCGACACACGCGCCTGCTCGAACGCCGCCAGATTGGCTTCCGAGCGTCGCACGTACTCGTCGACTGGGATGTTGAATCGCTCGATCAGCGCGTCCCGCTTGAGAAAGTAGGGCAGGTACTCAGCCATGTGCTCACTCGACTCGGTCACGAAGTAGCCGAGGCGGCGCATCATCTCGAAGCGCACACGATCGTGCGGCGGGACGTCGCCACGCTCCAGCAGGTCCCACAGCCGAGGGTAGGCATCTTGCCGATCGACCGTGAAATCGAGGAACCAGGCCATGTGGTTGATGCCAGCGACCCGGTAGCGGACCCGATCGTAGTCAACGCCAACATACCGGGCTAGCTGCCGGGAGGTGCCCTGCACACTGTGGCACAGGCCGACGAACGGCACACGACCGGCGCGGGCGACCGCCAGGCAGAGCATCGCCATCGGGTTGGTGTAGTTCAGCAGGAGCGCGCCGGGGCACTGCGCCTCCATATCGCGGCAGAGATCGAGCAGCACCGGGATCGTCCGCAGAGCGCGAAAGACGCCACCCACGCCGAGGGTATCAGCGATCGTCTGCTTCAGGCCGTAGCGCCGCGGGATGTCAAAATCCAGCAGCGTCGCGGCGTGTCCGCCCACCTGGACCATGTTGATCACGTAGTCGGCGCCATCGAGGGCCGGCCGGCGCTCCAGATGGCTCTCAACCCGCGCCTCGACGCCGGTGGCCGCGATCGACGACAGGACCATGCGCCGCGCGGTATCGAGGCGGGCCGCGTCGATGTCCATCAGCGCGAAGGTGGAACCAGCCAGTTCGGGGAATGCCAGGATGTCGACCACGAGCTGACGAGCGAAGACAACGCTGCCGGCGCCGATCATCGCGATGCGCGGCATGCTGGAACCTCTCTGCGAACGCGCGCCCGCATGAGCGCGCCGACCGGCTCGCCGCGCCGGCCGGGAGGTGACCGGGAGGCGGCCGGGGGTCAGTTCTCGACGGGCGGGGGCGTCTCTTCGGCGCGGCCGTTGGCGGCCTGATGCCTCCCGCGGCCGGCGCCGGTCGGGCCAGCCGCCCGCGCCGCCGAGGGCTGCGGACGGGTATCCGCTGGCGTCGTCAGCATGTGCAACTCGCCCTCATACAGGGCGCCCTCCTGGATCGCCAGCGAGGCGGTCGTGACCGTGCCACTGACGCGGCCGGAGGGCAGAATCTGCAAGCGCTGCCGGCAGGTCACCTCGCCATTGAGCGAGCCGGCGACGATCACATTGGCAGCGACGACCTTGGCCGACACCCGGGCGCCTTCGGCGACCGTCAGCGTGCCCTCGCACTGAATCTCGCCCTTGGCCTCGCCTTCGATGCGGAGATTGTGGCCGACGCGGCACAGCCCATCGATCGCCGAACTAGCGTCGATCACGCTCTCCTGATGGTCGGGGTGTTGCTCGCCGCCCTCGGCGCGCGGGAAGAGACCACGGCTGTCGGGAACTGATGGGGGCCGCATCGCCACGTGCCTCACTCCTTTCATCGAGAGCGGCCCGGCGGCCGTCCCTCGCCGCGCCGCTACCGGGCCGGCCCGGCGGCAGTTGCATTCATTCGAAACGTGCCATCGATCACGGCGCCTTCATGCACTACCAGGCTGCCGACATTGATCTCGCCCTTCACCCGCCCGGTCGGCGTCACTTCGAGCCGGCCCTCGCAGGTGATGGTGCCGCTGACCTGGCCAGCGACGACGACGGAGCGGGCCTTGATGCGCGCATCAACCGCCGCCTGCTCAGCAATGTACACCGTGTCGCGCACCTCGAGCGTGCCTTCGACCCGCCCTTCAAGGTAGACATCGCTCTCGGAGCGCAATGTCCCACTCCAACTCGCATCTGCACCGATCGTGGTGACGGTCCGACCCTCCGGTCGTGGGAGCCCTGTCGGCGCCGGCATCGCCGCCCCCAGCGCAGCATCGCTGGCCACGGCGAGTGGCGCGCTGACCGGCGCGGGCGCCGGCCCCGCCCCCTCGGGCGCTTCCTCGGCGGCGCCGACGCTGTCGGTCAGCGCGTCATCCACGTCATCGTCGCCTTCGAGCAGCGCGACCACATCGTCCTCATCGTCTTCATACGGGGCATACGCCTCGTCATCGAGCAGCGCGTGGTCCTGCGGATCAGCCTGCTGCCGCAACGCTTCGCGCATCCGCCGGAAGCCTTCCATCTCATCCTGTCGCCGTCGGAAGATCATTCGCCTTGTCCTCCCGCTCGCCTGGCCGCACGGGGCCAATCCGAAGCCGGTTTCACCAGCGTCCCACGACCGGGCAATGCGCCACGCACCAACCGGCCGGCTAGCGGGCGCCAGACTCAAGTCACCTCCCGCCACAGATAGAACGGAGTGTATGCCGCGCGGACGCGAAAGTCAAAAACCAGGCTGACGGCGCGGCTAACCGTCAGTCCATGACGAACACACACTTACCGGTCGCGCCGCCATCGAAAAGACGAAATGCTTCCTCAGCCTGATCGAGCCGGAAGCGATGGGTGATCAACCGCTCGAGCGGCGCCTGCCGGTCGACGACGAACCGAGCGCACTCAGCCAGTCCGACGGTGCTGAACGTCCACGAGCCATAGATAGTGAGGTGCTTGTGGATGACATCCCGACTAACATTGAGCGTGACCGTGCCGCCCTCGCCGACCCAGCAGGCCCGCCCGAACACGCGCGCGCTCTGGACCGTCTGGTCCCGCGCGCCTGCCTGGCCGGTGCAATCGACGGTGGCCTCGGCGCCCTGACCATGCGTGAGGTCGCGAACGGCCGCGACTGGGTCGACCTCAGCAGCATTGATGATCTCGGCCGCACCCAGCGCCCGCGCCAGCGACAGGCGGGCCGGTGTCACATCGATCGCAATGACTCGCACACCCATGGCCGCGCCCAGCAGCGTGGCGCTCAGGCCAACCGGCCCCTGCCCATAGACGGCCAGCGTGTCTCGGCCGGAGACGTCGAGCTTCTTGAGCGCCATGTAGGCTGTGCCCGTGCCACAGGCGATCGCCGCACCGGCCTCGAACGTCAGCGCCTCGTCGAGCGGCAGCAGCGTGCGCGCCGGCACGAGCAGGTAGTCGGCATTGCCGCCATGGGTGTTGAAGCCGTAGACCTTGTGATCGCCGCGCACGCACAACTGCTCGTAGCCGATACGACAGTAGTCGCACAGGCCGCAGCCCGAGTAATGGTGATTGATAACTCGATCAGTGATGTTTAGACTACCTGGGGCAGCCTGACCCGGAGGCGGTGGGTGCAGCGCCAGGTGGGAGGGGGTGATGGCGTGGTGGCGGCGTCAGGCGGCCTTCGGTCGGGCCGTGCGGGGCGTG
>JADLAZ010000043.1 GCA_020849725.1 Chloroflexota bacterium | reverse complement strand
GCGTGGTGGGCGTGCCTTCGGTCGGGGTTCCAGTCACCGTCGGGGTGGTCGGCGTGCCCTCGGTCGGGGTCTGGGTCGGGGTGGTCGGCGTGCCCTCAGTCGGCGTCTGGGTCGGGGTGCTCGGCGTGCCCTCGGTTGGCGTCTGCGTCGGCGTGGTCGGCGTGCCTTCGGTTGGGGTTCCAGTCACCGTCGGCGTGGTGGGCGTGGTGGGCGTGCCTTCGGTCGGGGTTCCAGTCACCGTCGGGGTGGTGGGCGTGGTGGGCGTGCCTTCGGTCGGGGTCTGGGTCGGCGTGGTCGGCGTGCCCTCAGTCGGCGTCTGCGTCGGGGTGGTCGGCGTGCCCTCAGTCGGGGTTCCTGTCACCGTCGGCGTGGTTGGCGTGGGCGTCTCGCCTTCAGGGGTTGGCGTATAGGTGATGTCAGGCGTGGCCGTTTCGGTCGTTTCTGGCGTGGCCGTTTCGGTCGTTTCTGGCGTGGCCGTTTCGGTCGTTTCCGGCGTGGCCGTTTCGGTGCCTTCTGGGGTCGGCGTCTCGGTGGGCGTCGGTGGCGTTCCCTCCGGTGTCGGCGTCCCAGTGGCAACGGGCGTGTCCGTAACCACGATGGGTGGCGTCTTGGTAGCTGTCGGGTGTGGCGTCGCAGTGTCACAGCCGAGTTTCAGCTCGATGTCGTTGCCGCTTCCGCCGGCGCCAGTGATGCTGAAATTAATGGTGTTGTAGCCGTTGATATAGCGGAATCGGACGGTGAACACATCTCCGACGTTGACTCGGCTGTCGCGCCACAGTAGTGACTGCTGACCGCCGGAGCCGAGCTTCTTGCTGTCCGGCGCCGGCTGGGCGCCAAGGACCCGCAGCCGTGATGAGGACGGAAACGACCCCCGCAGGTCACCAGTGCCACCGCGCGGCCCGATCTTCAGCCGCAATGTGACCAGGTCGCCGGGGCACACGCCGAGCGCGCGCCCGGGCAGTTCGTCGGCATCCCGAAATTGGCCATCATTAACGCGATAGTCTATGTCGATCGTCTCATCGCCGGCGTCGACGGAGGGCGGAACGACCACTGGCAGCAAAAGCGCCACCAGCAGCCCGACAGCCAGCATGACACGGACGAGACTTCGCTGCTTCACGGTTCCCTCCGACGGCGATTGCGGCTCAGGCCCGTCGTCACGTGGCGCGGCCGGTGAGTAGCGCATCGCGGCCAGTCCCGCAGGAGGACTGGCGCTTGACGAAGCATCGCATATGCTGTGTCACAAGTCAAGGTCCGTAGGCCAACAATGATGGTGTCGAGACACGGGGCGGTTGTCACCAGTCCGGTACCCACCAGGGCCGCGAGGACACCCCGCCAGGCATTCTACGCCCAGTTTTGTTGACGTGGTAAGGTCGGCGGGCTAGGATGCGTGCGCAACCCGGTTGGCCAGTCGGTGCTGAAGTTGTCTTGCTGGCACGGGTCGCGCCGCCGGTGCGGGCGGCACGTCGTCACGCGCCTGCGTGTGCGCGGCAGGAAGGATGGCTGGTGGCATGGGATTTCGAGTCGTGGCGCCGAATCCGTATGGTGGCCGGCGCGCCAACTTCGAGTACGAGAATGAGGCGCTCGCGCCAATCGGCGCTGAAATCGTGTCCGTAGCCTGTCCGACGAAGGAGGACTACTACGCGGCCATCCGCGATGCTGATGCCATCATGGTCGGCGGCCTGGCGATCGACCCGGATGCGATCGAGCGCATGCCGAAGGTGAAGGTCGTCTCCACCGGCGGCATTGGCCTGGACAAGATCGACGTTGACGCCTGCACCGCGGCCGGCATTGCCGTTGTCAATGTGCCCGATGTCTTCATCGAAGAGGTCGCCGATCAAGCCTTCGCGCTGTTCCTGGCGGTGAACCGGCGCGTCCTCGAGTATGCGACCATCGTGCAGAACCGCGAGTGGGGCAAGGCCCAGCCGGCGCCGCGCGCTATTCCCAAGATCGCCGGCAGCACGCTTGGCCTGGTCGCCTTTGGCAACATTGGTCGTGCCATGGCCCGCCGAGGTCTGGGGTTCGGCATGCGGGTCATCGCCAGTGATCCGTTTGTGTCCGCCGACGTGCTGCGCGCGGCCGGCGTTGAACCGGTCGAGATGGATGAGGTCTTCCGCCAGGCAGATGTCGTTTCGTGCCATGTGCCGCTGCTCAAGAGTACCCAACACCTGATCAGCAGCCACCACTTCGGTCTGATGAAGCCGACCGCGATCTTCATCAATACCAGCCGCGGCCCGGTCGTGGACGAGGCGGCGCTGATCACGGCGCTCGACGCCGGCGCCATCCTCGGCGCCGGCCTGGATGTCACCGAGGTCGAGCCGGTCCAGGCCGACAATCCTCTGCTCGGACGCGCCAACGTCGTCATCACACCGCACATGGCCTCGCGCTCGGACACGGCCGACATCGAGCGCCGACGCCGGGCCGGACAGAATATCGCCGCCATCTTGTCGGGCAAGCTGCCGCGCAATCTGGTCAACAAAGAGGTGGCAACCCGCCTCAGTCTGCAGTAGCGGCCGCGCCGCGCACCGCCGATGATCACCTCGGCGGTGCGCGCTGTCTGTCGGACCGGTCGGGATCCGCCTATCGCCGAGGGAGAGGTTCGTGCCTGAGGAACGCCCGTTGCGGCTGGTTGCCGGGCGCGGCAATCAGCCGCTGGCCGACGAGACAGCTCGCCTGCTGGGCATCCCGCTGGCCGCCGTGCAGACCGAGCAATTCCCGGACAGCGAGACCTACGTGCGCCTGCTCGACAGCGTGCGGGGCGAGGACGTGTTCGTCTTGCAGCCGACGGCGCCGCCGGTCAACGACAATCTCGTCGAGTTGATGTTGCTGATCGACGCGCTGCGCCGGGCGTCGGCCAACCGCATCACCGCGGTCATCCCCTACTTCGGTTACGCGCGTCAGGAGCGGAAAGCCAAGGGCCGTGAGGCGATCTCGGCCAAGGTCGTCGCCGACGTGCTGACCGCCGTCGGCGCGCACCGCGTCATCACCATCGATGTCCACGCGCCGGCGATGCAGGGTTTCTTCAATATCCCGATGGACTCGCTGTCGGCCATTCCCCTCGTCGCTGCCCACCTGCGGCAGCGCGACTTGTCGGATGCGGTGGTGGTGGCGCCGGATGTCGGCCGGGCGCGCTGGGCCGACAAGTACGGTGAACTGCTGGGCCTGCCGATCGCCGTCATGCACAAGCGCCGCGGCAACGGCGGCCAGGTCGAGGTCGCGC
>JADLAZ010000042.1 GCA_020849725.1 Chloroflexota bacterium | reverse complement strand
GGCGTGACCGACGTGCGCTTCCTTGGCTGCCGCGACTGCGAGGTCGAGGCCTCACTCGACGTGCGGCGCAAGCTGGTTCGCATCATTCGCGAGGTGCGCCCGGGCACGGTCGTCACCCACGATCCGACGCTGGTGCTGCCGCGCGAGGGCTTCGTCAACCATCCCGATCACCGCGCCACCGGCACCGCCGTCATCGACGCTTGCTTTCCGGCGTCGGAACTCCATCTCGCCTATCCCGAGCATCTGGACGAGGGGCTGTCGCTGCACAAGGTCACCGAGATCCTATTCTGGTCGACCGGCGACCCGACCTACTTCGTCGACATCACCGAGACGTTCGACCAGAAGCTGCGCGCGCTGCGCCACCACACGTCCCAGATCAGCGACTTCGACCGCCTGGAGCAGCGCATGCGCGAGCGCGCGACCACGCTCGGCCAGGCGCACAATATGCACCTGGCCGAAGGCTTCCGGCGGGCCGCCCGGCAGTGACGTCGGGTCGGCGCGAGTGAGCCGCCCAGTGCTATACTCGAAGGATACTCCAACGACGCTTGACGACCCGGCGGCCGGGTTGGCGCTTCCCTGGGAGGTCGAATGAGCTTTCAGCGACTGCGCCGCCTGCGCCGCACGCCCGCCCTGCGCCGGCTCGTGCGCGAGACGACGCTGAGCGTCGATCACCTCATCTACCCGTTGTTCGTCACCGACGGGTACGGCATCCGGCGCGAGATCGGCGCCATGCCGAACTGCTACCAGCTTTCGGTCGACCAGTTGGCTGCCGAGGCCGAGGCACTGCTGGCGCTCGGTGTACCGGGTGTCCTGCTGTTCGGCGTGCCCGAGGTGAAGGACGCCGTCGCCACCAGCGCCTATGTCGACGACGGCGTCATCCAGAGGGCGATCCGCGCGCTGAAGCGGTGCGCGCCGGACCTGCTGGTCATCACCGATGTCTGCTGCTGCGAGTACACTGACCACGGCCACTGCGGCATCCTGGTCGACGGCGACGTCGACAACGACCAGACGCTGGCCGTGCTGGAGCGCATCGCGCTGTCGCACGCCGCCGCCGGCGCCGACGTGATCGCACCGTCGGACATGATGGACGGGCGGGTTAGCCGCATTCGCGAGACGCTCGACGCGACCGGCTTTACCCATCTGCCGATCATGGCCTACGCCGCCAAATACGCCTCGGCCTGCTACGGCCCGTTCCGCGATGCGGCCGGCTCGACGCCGCAATTCGGCGACCGGCGCTCGCATCAGATGGACCCGGCCAATGGCCGCGAGGCGCTGCGCGAGATCGCCGTCGACCTGGACGAGGGCGCCGATGTGGTGATGATCAAGCCGGCATTGGCCTATCTGGACGTGCTGGCGCGCGCCCGAGATCGCTTCGACGTGCCGCTGGCCGCCTACAATGTCAGCGGCGAGTATGCCATGGTCAAGGCCGCCGCCGAGCGGGGCTGGCTGGACGAGCAGCGCACTGCGCTGGAGATGCTGACCGCCATCCGACGGGCTGGCGCCGACATCATCATCACCTACTGGGCCAGAGACGTGGCGCGCTGGCTCGAGCGCCCGCCCCTTTCCGTAGCCGACCGGCGGCCTGCGACCACCTCGGCGCCCGGCGGATAGGGCATGTCAGACATGTCCGACCCCACGGCCACGGCGCTTCCCGAGCGGCTACGCGACCGCCTCTACCGCACCGAGGCCATCGTCATTCGCCGGATCGACCTGGGCGAGGCCGACAAGATCCTGACGCTGTTCACCCCTCGGCGCGGCAAGCTCCGCGTCATCGCCAAGGGCATCCGCCGGCCGGAGAGCCACCTCGGCGGCAACCTCGAGCTGTTCGTCCAGGCGACGGTGCTGCTGGCGCGCGGGCGCGACCTCGATATCGTCACCCAGGCCGAGATAGTCGAGTCGTTCAAGGGGCTGCGCACCGGCCTGGCGCGCATTCAGGCCAGCTTCTACCTCGGCGAGTTGTTGGACGGCCTGGCGGCCGACAGCGTGCCGAACGAGCCGTGCTTCGCGCTGATGCACGACTGCCTGGCCGCGCTGGCGGCTGGCGCGTCGCCCGCCACGGTCGCCCGCTATTATGAGTTTCGCTTGCTCCAGCAGATGGGCCTCGGTCTGGAGGTGACGCGCTGCGTCGCCTGCCGCCGCCCGCTGGAGCCGGTGGACAACACGATCAGCTTCGCCAGCGGCGGCGTGCTGTGTCCCGACTGCCATGGCACTGACCCGACCGCGCGGCCGATCTCAATCAACACCCTCAAGCTGCTGCGCCTGATCCGCCAGCGCCCGCTGTCAGTTGTGCTAACGGTGCGCATCCCGCCGGCAATCGCGGCCGAGTTGGAGACGATCGCCCGGGCCTGGGTGCGCGAGCACCTGGAGTACGAGCCGCGCTCGTGGGCGCTGTTCGCGGCATCGCTGCGCGAGGACGACGCCTGACCTTGGGCCACGCGGCCAGCGCGCCCGGCTCACCGCGGCTGCCGCCAGGCAGCACCCGCGCCACACCGATCGTCGCCGCGAACCGGGACCACCGTCATGGCGCCGGAGGGTGGTGCGCCCCTTCATCCACGCTCGCGTCCGGCCGACAACACCCCTAGCAGGCACGCGACGCCTGCGCTGGGCGGTTGAGCATTCGTGCTGGGCGGGCGCGGCCCTGTAGCCGGTGAGGGCCTCACGGATGGTGAGCCACGCGATCGAAGAGACGCCATCACTCCTCCAACTGATGGCCGAACCCCAGTCCATCGCTGAAACCGGTCTTGATCTGGCGTTCATTGCCGATCTGGTGTTGAAGACGGTCTATTTCACCAGCAACATCACTGCCCAGGCGATCGCCGACACGCTCTGTCTGCCCTTCTTCAATATCGTGGACAAGGCGCTCGCGCTGCTCAAACGCGAAGAGCTGGTCGAGGTCGGCGGCAGCAGCGGGTTCGGCGAGCTGGCCTACCAATACGCCATCACCGTCAAGGGCATGAACCGCGTTCATGACGTCCTGGCACGCAGCGCCTATACCGGACCGGCGCCGGTGACGCTCGATGAGTACCGCCAGGTCGTGACGGCTCAGGCGATCGCCGATGTGCGCGTCAGCCCGGCCGACGCGCGGCGGGCACTGGCCGATCTGGTCCTGGATGATGCCACCATCGACGCCCTCGGTCAGGCCGTCAACACCGGCCGCTCGATGTTCCTCTACGGACCACCGGGCAACGGCAAGACCGTGCTGGCCGAGCACATCGCCCGGCTGCTTGGTGGCGCGATCTATATCCCCTGCGCCCTGGCCGTCGATGGTCACGTCATCAAGGTGCTCGACAGCCACAACCACGTGCCGGCCACGCCGATGCGGTCCGCCAACGGCACAACCCGCCTGACCGGGCACGACCAACGCTGGGTGCTGTGCCAGCGCCCGGTCATCATCGTGGGCGGCGAGTTGATCCTGGCCAGTCTCGACCTGGTCTACGACGAGGCCAACAAGTTCTACCAGGCTCCCCTCCAGGTGAAGGCGAACGGCGGCCTGTTCCTGATCGACGACTTCGGCCGCCAGCAGGTCAGCCCGCAGGAGTTGCTCAACCGCTGGATCGTGCCGCTGGAGAAGCGTCTCGACTACCTGACGCTGCACACCGGCAAGAAGATCGAGGTTCCATTCGATCAGTTGATCGTCTTCTCGACCAACTTGGAGCCGCGCTCGCTCGTCGATGAGGCGTTTCTTCGCCGCATCCAGAACAAGATCCGCATTGGCAACCCGACCGTCGAGCAATTCCGAGAGATCTTCCGGCGGCAGTGCCAGGCGCTGGGCATCACCTACAGCAACGACGGCCTGGTCTATCTGCTCAAGGAGCATTACGTCACTCACAAGCGCGACCTGCGCGCCTGCCAGCCGCGCGACATCCTGCGCCAATTGATCGGCATCGCCCGTTACAAGGGCATTCAGCCGGAGATCAGCGCCGATCTGCTCGACATGGCCTGCCGCACCTATTTCGCCGACCTGTAACAGTCTGTACCCAGGTCATCCATCCCAACATCGCCTGGATTGAGCACTGGCCTCGGCCGCGGGAAACATGCTTCCACTAGCGCCGCACTGGCAGAATTCGGACCTTCAGCTTAGCGTTGACCCAGCGCCCGTTCCTATTGGCCATGAAGAAGACGTAATAGGTTCCGGCCGTTGGAAACACGTCGTAAATCCAGATAGCGCCATTGCCACACCAGCATGGCAGCGACACGTAAAGAATCCTGCCGCGACTATCAGCAACAGCGTACCAGACTTCGGCCGGACCGCCCTTGACTCTCGAACCGAACCGAACCCACTCGCGCGCATAGGCGCGCTTCGGTGCGATCGATATCTTGTCCAAGCCAAACTTCGCCGGCTTGGCCTTGGCCGCGCCGACACTGTCATCATCGCCACCGTGTTCGGCCTCAATCTCAATCTGTTTGACGGGTGGCTCAGCAGCGCCAACGCTCACAGGAGCGATAGGCGCAAGAATCAGGACGGCGAGAAGCGCAAGAGCCACCCGTGTGATTGCCGACATGCGGGTCTCTCCTCTCAAAGCTGTATGCCTGCAACCAATGCCGCAGGCGGTGTGGGCATGGGCAGTTCCACCCCAGCTAGGCGCCACGCCGAAACCGATACGCTCCTATACCGAAGCGCACATGGGAATAGTATATTTCGTATTACGTAGCGTATGGGTGGTTCGCGAACCGCCCATACGGTGGTCTGGGCATCCCGTCTGGGCTTCGGTTTAGACAGCCAGTCAAAGGAACTGGTCACACGACGCGACATTACCAAGGGCAACACCAACTGTCAATACATCGGATTCTGTGTCACAATTGTGACACATAGGCCGGGTACAACCCGCCAACACCACCGGCGTTCCACGGCGTGGCTCGCCGAGGGCCAATTCCCCGCCACCGCGACTATCGCAGCGAACACATAGGCCACTTGTGCGCTGACAGTGATGGTGACGGGGCGAGCATGCGGCCACCTGGTGTGACAGCCCGATCACCGGAGAGGGCCATCTGCACGAGCGAGCCGCAGATGGCCACTAGCCGAGCCGGCCTACCAGCCCCAGGGCACGTTGCGGTAGGACTCGAGTTCCGGGAAGACACCGCTGAGCGCCATCTGCTCGACACGGCGGTAGAAGGCGCTGATTTCGCCGCGCGAGACCCACTCGCCCAGCAGCGCCCGCACCTCGCTCTCGCGCGGCTGCTCGCACAGCGCCTCCAGGGTCGCCTGGGCGTCAGTCGGCAGCGGCTCGCCGCAGAAGTCCCAGATGACGGTGCGCAGCTTGAACTGGCTGTGAAACGTCAGGCCATGGTCGATGCCCCACAGGCGGCCGGCTGTGTCGAGCAGGCAATGCCCAGATTTGCGGTCGGCATTGTTGGTAATGAGATCGAACAGCGCCATCCGGCGCAGATCGTCGCCGTGGGAGCGGCGGATCTGCGAGTAGCCGGCGCTCTCGCGCGGTTCGATGTAGAGCTGCACGGTGCCGATGCCGTGTGGCCCGTCGCGCACGACGGTCGGCGGAATGTCGGGCCAGCCCAGATTTCGGCTCAGCAGGTAGGCCGCGTGCTCGCGCCGGTAGAGCGTGCCCGACGGGAAGTCCCACAGCGGCGCCTCGCCCCGGCGTGGCTTGTAGACGGCGATCCGCTCCGGTCCGCCGTCACCAGCGACTGCCACACCGAAGCTGTAGTTCGATCCCCACGGCAGCGGCTCACAGGCCACGATGCGGCCATGCTGCAACTCCTGCACGACGGCGGCCTCGTCCTCCCAGGAGAACAACCCCGCATCCTCGCTCGTTAGCCGTCGCCTGCCCATGCGTCGCCCTATCACAGCATTGCGACCACGACCGGTCGCTCAACCAGGTCACTGACGATGCGGTCCGCCAACGCCTATCGGTCGATTGTTAAAGTATAGCGATGGCCACCACACAGCGACAAGTTGATGCCAGTCCACCGCATCGCCAGCCAGTCCTACCTCCTCCATCTACCTTGTCTACCCCGCGGACACCGCTGCCTGACAGTCACCTGGCGGCCGCCTCGCGCCGGCTATACTGCCGACAGGAGGCGCCGCGATGACGCCACAGATGACGCCAATCCCAGCCTCGCTGGCGACCGTTGGGTCACCGGTGGCTCGGCCGTTCGTCAAATGGGCCGGCGGCAAGCGACGACTGGCGCCGATGATCCTGGCGGCCGCGCCACCCCATTTCGGCCGCTTCCTGGAGCCGTTCGCCGGCGGTGGCGCGGTCGCGCTGGCGCTGGGTCGGCCGCCGCTGCTGCTCAACGACGCCAACAGCGAACTCATGGATGCCTACCGCGCGGTGCGCGATTCTCTGCCGGCGCTGCTGGTTCGGCTGGACGCCTACGCCGCCGGTCACTCGTCCGACCAGTTTTATCGCGTGCGCGCCATGGCGCCGGTTGACCTGCCGCCGCTGGAGCGGGCCGCCCGCTTCATCTATCTGAACAAGACCTGCTTCAACGGGTTGTGGCGAGTCAACCGGCACGGCCAGTTCAACACACCGCTCGGCCGCTATGCCCGGCCGCGTCTGTATGACCTGGCTCAGATCACCGCTTCCGGCGCGGCGCTCGCCGGGGCCACGCTGGAGAGCGACGACTACCGGGCCTTCCTCGATCGCCATGCCCGCGCCCGCGATTTGATCTACCTCGATCCACCCTACCTACCTGCCGGCGCCTACGCCGACTTCCGCCGCTACACCGACCGCCAGTTCCGCGACGCCGACCACGTTGCGCTGGCCGACGTCTTCGCCGCGCTGGTCGAGCGCGGCGCCTACCCGCTGCTGACCAATGCCGACACCCCCCTGGCCCGGCGCCTGTATGCCCGCTACCGCATCATCCCGCTCAGCGCCGCGCGCTCGATCAACCACGACGGCGCCGGCCGTGGCGCCGCGCGCGAGATCCTGGTCACGCCCTGGGCGGCCGGCGCGTGAGCGCCCTCGCGCCGGAGGCGCAGCCGATTGAGGAGCGGCTGGCCTGCTTCCCGTCGTCGCGCTACATGGGCAGCAAGCAGGCGCTCCTACCATTTCTACGGCCGGTGCTGGCCGACCTGCCTGTCACGACCGTCCTCGACGCCTTCAGCGGCAGTGCGGCGGTCAGCTACCTGCTGAAGGCGATGGGCAAGTCCGTCGTCAGCAACGACTACCTGGCGATCGCGTATCACACGGCGGCCGCCTGCGTCGCGAACAGCCACACGCGCCTTGCGCCGGCCACAGTCGAGCAACTCCTGACGCCACATCCGGCCGCCGGCGACTTCGTGCAGCGCACCTTCGCCGGCCTCTACTTCACCGACGAGGAGAACCGGCTGCTTGACCATATCCTCGCCCACCTGATCGAGCTTGACGACGACGCCACGCGCTCGCTGGCGATCGCTGCCGTCGTGCGCGCCTGCCTGCGCCGCCGCCCGCGCGGAATCTTCACCTACACCGGCCTGCGCTACGACGACGGCCGCCGCGATCTGCGCACATCGCTGGCGCAGCACATCCGCGACGCGGCCGAGCGCTTCAACGCAGCCGTATTCGATACTGGCCAGCCGCAGCGCGCGGCGTGGGGCGACATCTTCGACCTGGCGCTCGACCCACCGCCGGACCTAGTCTACATCGACCCGCCCTATGCCAGCCCGCTCAGTGACAATGATTACAGCCGCCGCTACCACTTCGTCGAGGGGCTGGCGCGCGCCTGGTCCGGCCTGACGATCCTGCCGGCTACGCGCACCCGCAAGTTCGCCCGGCTGCCGACCCGCTTCGACCGCCTCGCGGCCATCGACGCCGCACTCGCCGACTTGTTCGACCGCTACCGGGACAGCATTCTCGTCGTCAGCTACGCCTCCAACGCACTGCCCGACCACGAGCGGATGCTGACGCTGCTGCGCGCTGTTAAACGGCGCGTGATCGTCCACGGCATCGATCACCGCTACTCGTTCGGCACGCACGGGCAGCGCGTAGGCGACAACCGGAATCAGGTGCGGGAGTTTCTGTTCGTCGGCCAGTAGGGATACCCGCTCGTTCGGGGTGGGCGGCGAAGTTGCGGAGGGCAGCTCGTCCCGCTCTGCCCACGTTGCCCACCCCACCGCGTTGTGAGGCTCCGCCGCCAGTACCCTTGTCGCCGCTCCCGGTGTGGCCTATGCTTGGACCAGTCTCAGGGGCGACCGGCGCCCCACGACGCGGTTCGGCGTGACCATCGGCGCCGCTGGCCCAGATTCCGAGGTAGCCGCATGACACAGCAGCATCAGGTGACACGCACCGTTGAGGTGATGGCGCCGCCCTCAGCCGGGCTGCGGCTGCAGCGACTCCTCGGGCGCGATTGGGCGCTTGCCTGGGTGCTGATGCTGCCAGTCGTCGCCGCGCTGATCGGCCTGATCGCCTATCCGTTCCTGCTGGCCATCTACCTGAGCTTCACCGACAAGATGATCGGGAGCCAGCCGAACTGGGTCGGCCTGGACAACTACGTTGCCATCCTCACCGGCTCGGAGTTCGGCGCTGTCTTCTGGAAATCGGTGGTCAACACAGCCATCATGACCGTCGCGGCCGTCGCCGGCAAGGTCGTCATTGGCATGGTCATGGCCCTCTTCCTGAATGAGGAAATGCCGGCCCGCAACTTCGTGCGCGCGCTGTGCTTCCTGCCCTGGGCGATTCCGTCGTTGATCATCGGCCTGACGTGGAAGTGGATGTACAACGGGACCACTGCCGGCATGCTCAACATGATCCTCATTCAGTTGGGCCTCAGCGATAGTCTGATCCAGTGGTTGGCAGACCCGGCCATCGCGCTGTGGTCAGTCATCCTCGTTCTGATTTGGAGCGGCGCGCCGTTCTACGGCATGATGTTCCTGGCTGGCCTGCAATCCATCCCCAAAGATCTGTACGAAGCGGCCTCAATCGATGGCGCCAATGTCGTCCAGCGGTACATCAATATCACCCTGCCCGGGCTGTCGTCGGTGATCGCTATCACCGTCCTGCTCTCCACGATCTGGACCGCCAACTCGATCAACTTCATCTTCATCCTGACCGGTGGCGGTCCCGGCCATGCGACGATCACATTCCCGATGCTGGCCTATGAGGTCGGCATCGCCGCAGCCCAGCGGCTCGGCACCGCTTCGGCATTGACGATCCTGTTCATGCCGTTCTTCCTCGTGATCATCTACATCCTGACGAAGCGCATGCTCGCGGAGGAGACGTAGGCAGCCGATGAGTACGATAGCGACCACGAGTGCCCCCGCCTCCATCATCCGACACGCCACACGCGGCATCTGGATCAAGCGGGCGGTGATGATCGTCACCGGCCTCCTTTTCGCCGTCTGGACGCTGGGGCCGATCTACTGGATGGTCGCCACCTCGGTGAAGACTGACCTGGCCATCTACCGCGAGCCGAGCTTGTTGCCGCAGGCGCCGACGATGGCGAATTACGTCCAGATTCTATTTCGAAGCAACTTCCTGATCTACATCAAGAACAGCCTGATCGTGGCAAGCGCCACCACCATCCTGGCCATGATCACCGGCACGATGGCGGCCTATGCCATCACACGGCTGCGCTTTGCCGGCCGCCGGGTGGTGGCCCGCTCGATCGTGATCACCTATCTCGTGCCGGGTGGTTTGCTCTTCATCTCGCTGTTCCAGGTGCTGACCGATCTGCGCCTGACGGACCGTCTGGAGGGGCTGGTGCTGACCTACCTAACCTTCAGCCTCCCCTTCTGCACCTGGCTGATGGTCGGCTACTTCCGCGGTCTGCCCATCGAACTGGAGGAGGCCGCCATGGTCGATGGCTGCACGCGGCTGGGTGTGCTGATGCGCATCACCGCGCCACTGGCGCTGCCGGCTATCGCGGTCGTGGCTCTCTACTCGTTCACCCAGGCCTGGAACGAGTTCTTGTACGCGCTCGTCTTTATCAGTCGCGACTCGAACAAGCCCTTCACCGTCGGCTTGATCGGCCTGGTGCGCGGTGACACGCTGCCCTGGGGACCGATGATGGCGGCGTCCCTGATGGGCCTCATCCCGCCAGTTCTCATCTACATCTGTGCCCAGAAATGGGTCGTCTCCGGCCTGTCGGCTGGCTCGGTCAAAGGCTAGCGCACGGCCTGGTTGAATCATCCGCGCGGCGGATGAACACGCTCCGAAGGAGGCTGATCAATGGCGCATATCCCTGCTCGTATCACCCGTCGAACGCTGCTGTGGCGCGGCCTGGGCGCGGCCGGCCTCGTGGCACTGCCAGCGGTGCTGGCCGCCTGCGGCGCCCCGGCCGCACCCACGGCGGCGCCAGCGGCCCCGACCGCTGCGCCCAAGGCCGCCGAGCCGACCAAGCCGGCGGCGGCGGCAACTACAGCGCCGGCCGCCCAGGCCACCACGGCCCCGGCGGCGGCGGCCAAGCCAGGCATGACAGCCAACCTCAGCGGGCAGAAGATGGTCGTCTGGGGCTGGCAGAGCTTCACCCCCCAGGGCGATGAGTATCTCGGCAACGTCTTTTCGAAGTGGGGGAAGGACAACGGCGGCGAGGTCGAGTACAACATCGTCGAGAACGCCGTCTTCACCCAGAAGCTAGCGGCGGCGATCGAGGCCAAGGCCCTACCCGACGGCGCCATGCTCAGCAATGTCCTCTTCTACAAAGAGAAGGGCATCCTCGTCGATATGACGTCGCTCTTCAACGAGATCAAGGACTGGGGCGGCGGCTTCTACGAGTCCACCCTGGCCGGGGTATCGAGCGAGAACAAGGTTTGGTCGATCCCGTGGGAGACCGGCGGTGTTTCGCCGATGTTCACTCGCCTCGACCTGGTTGAGAAGGCGACCGGCAAGCGCGAGGCGCCCAAGACGCTCGTCGAACTGGAAGAGGTCGCGACCAAGGTCAACAACCCGCCCAACCTGAACGCCATCGGCCTCTGCCTGGGCCGCATGCCCGATACCGCCGGCAATGCCCAGAGCATCATCTGGAACGAGGGCGGCGTGCTGGTCGACAAGACGGGCACCAAGCCGGCGCTGAACTCGCCGGAAACCGTGGGGGCCGTCGAGTACATCAAGCGCTGGTTCGAAAAGAAGCTGATCCCGGCGGATGCCATCTCCTGGGATGATACCGGCAACAACAATGCCTACCAGTCGAAGCGGGCGGCCTTCGTCATCAACCCAGCCTCTATCTACGCCTGGCTGGTGGCCAACGATCAGCAACTGCTGGCCGACACGGAGATGGCGCCGGTGCCGAAGGGCAAGGCCGGCACCTTCTCCGGCGCGGGCGGCTGGTCGTGGTCAGTCACCACTGGAGCCAAGAACCGCGAGGCGGCCACGGCAATGTTCAAGTACGTCATGCAGCCGGAAGTGGCCCAGCGAGCCTACGAGGCCGTCGGCGGCCGCTGGTATCCCGTGTACAAGGGCCTGGCCGATCACCCCTTCTGGAAGAGCAAGCCCCAATTCAAAGGCTATCCGGAGTTGGTGACGAATGCGCGCTTTGCGAGCTATCCCGCACCGCCGGAACCCAAGCTCATGTCGGCTCTGGGCGAAGTGGGCACGACACTGGTGCTGGCCGATATGGTCCAGGCCGTCGTTGTCACCAAGGTGGCGCCGGCCCAGGCCGTCGCCGATGCTCAGCAGAAGATGGAGCAGATCTTCGCCAAGTACAAACTGGGCGGCTGAGCAGCCAGTCAGTCGATCGGCACACCGCAGCAGGACCATCGGCATCCCTGCTGCGGTGTGCCGGGAAAAGACGACGAAGGACGAGGATGGGTAGTATCGGCCGCGTCGTCGCCGAGATCGCTGGTGATCTCCCACGGCAAGTCCGCGGTTTGGCCATCGTCGTGCCGGCGATGTGCCTGCTGACGGCGGCCGTGCTGCTGGCCGTCGCCTGGCAGAACCGGGTGCCCGCTCAGTTTCTCGTGCGCGACCCGTCGCAGACCGCGCAGTACCCACCCTACCTGGGCCTGATCTCCTATCTGGGCGTTCTCGCCTGGTGCGCGGCGGCTGCTATTGGCCTGTTCGCAGGCGCCATCGGACGCGACCGCGCGCTGCGCGCCCTGCTGTTGGCCGGCGGCAGCCTGTCGGCCGTGCTCGGGATCGACGACCTGTGGACGCTGCACGAGTATGTGTTCCCCGCGTACCTGGGCATCGCTGAAAAAGTGGTGCTGCTCACCTATGGGCTGCTGCTGGCGATGTTCTTGCTCGGGTTCGCCGTCATCATCCTGCGGCGGACGGATTTCCTGATCATCGGGCTGGCGCTGGGCTTCTTCGCCGCGTCAGAGATCTTCGACCAGGGTTTTCTCAACCAGGGGCAGAACTTCCTGCTGGACGACGGCCTCAAGCTTTTCGGCATTATCATGTGGGCGACCTATGTAATTCGCACCAGCGCGCAGTCGTTGCGCCAACCCGCCCACGCTGTGGCGCTGGCTACGCCAGCGCCGGTGGACGCAGCGGGCGCGGACCCACCGATGGCCGTGGCGGGCAGACGCCCGGCCGGCGGTGCGACGCACGAGCAATAGGCAGGAGGAGTGACGATGTCAACCGATCTCGCGGGTCAGGTGGCCCTGGTCACGGGCGGCGGCACCGGCCTCGGCCGGGCGATCAGTCTGGCGCTGGCGGCGGCCGGCGCCGACATCGCTGTCAACTACTCGCGCTCCGTCGCCGACGCGGAGGCGACGGTGGGCGACATCCGTACTGCTGGTCGCAAGGCGATCGCCATCCGGGCCGATGTCTCCGATAGTACCCAGGTGCACGCCATGGTCGACCGTGTCACTGACGACCTCGGCCGGATTGACGTGCTGGTCAACAATGCCGGCATGACGGCCTTCGTCCCCTTTACCGATCTTGAGGGCATGACCGAGGCTGACTGGGACCGAATCATGGCTGTTAACACGAAAGCGCCGTGGCTGTGCGCCCGCGCCTGCGCGCCGGTGATGCGCCGCACCGGCGGCGGCCAGGTGATCAACATTACCTCGGTGTCGGGTCTGCGGCCGGGCGGCTCATGCCTGGCCTACAGTGTCTCCAAGGGTGCGACTGAGATGCTGACCAAGGCGCTCGCCATCGCGCTCGCGCCGGACATCGCCGTCAACAGCATCGCGCCGGGCCTGATGGATACGCGCTGGGGCCGGCTCTGGGGCGACGCCCAATTCGAGCGCCAGGCCAGCACCAACCTGCTCGGCCACATCCCCAGCCTGGAGGACATCGCCGACACTGCCGTCTTCTTCGCCCGCAACCGGTCGATCACCGGCCGGACGATGATCGTCGATGGCGGCGCTCTCCGCTGACCGTGCCCCCACGACCTGGCCGGCAGGGTGGGTAAGTCCTGCCGGCTAGGCCGCCGGCGCGCTACTCCCAGCGCAGCTCGCGGCGCTCCTCGATCTTGGCCTCGTCCAGGTCCATGCCGATGCCCGGCGTCTCCGGCACCTGCACCAGGCCGTTGACCGGCTCCACCGGTGTTTTCAGGAACCACTGGTGGATCGTGTTCCACTTGATGAGGTACTCGACCATCGGTGTCAGCGGCTCCGGCTGGGCCGCGATCAGGTGGATGCTGGCCGGTGTCGAGTGCCCATGCGGGATCACTGGCAGGTCGTAGGCAGAGGCGATAGCACAGATCTTCAGCGTCTCGGTGATGCCACCGGCCCAGTAGATATCGGCCTGCACAACGTCGACGCCGCCGGCGGCCATGAGCTGGTGCAGTCCCCAGCGCGTGTACTCATGCTCGCCGCCGGCGGTCGGCACGGGACTCTGGCGACGGATAGCGGCGTAGCTATCGATCTTGTCCGGCAGCACCGGCTCCTCGATCCATCGCGGACGGTACCGCTCCAACCGACGCGCCATCTCCAGCGTGTACGGCACATCCCAACTCATCCAGGCATCGGTCATGATCTCGACGTCCGGACCCACCGCCTCGCGCAACGTCGCGACGAGCTCCTCGTTCTTGACCATGCCGGCGCGGCCGTCGCTCGGCCCGTGGCGATAGAACCACTTGGTAGCGGTGTAGCCCTGGGCGACGAGATCCCGCGCCCGCTGCGCCACCAGGTCCGGCTCCAGCGAGTGACCGAGGGCACTGGCGTAGGCCGGCACCGCCGTGCGCGTCGGTCCACCCAGCAGGCGGTGGACCGGCAGATTCGCGACGCGACCCTTCAGGTCCCACATCGCGCAGTCGATCGCGCTGATCGCCATCATCGCCACGCCCTTGCGGCCATGGACCTGCGAGCGGTAGAGGCGGTCCCACAGGCGCTCGTGGGCCAGCGCGTAGGCGCCTTCGATCAGTCCGCGCATCTGCTGGTCGATGATGAACGCCTGGTCCGATGTGATCGGGCCGCCGATGCCGGAGATACCCTCGTCCGTCTCCAGTTCGACAAAGATCGACCGCATCCGGTAGCGGCCCGGCTCCAGCTTCGGCAGCCAGCTCGTGCCCTCAATCTTGTGCTCTGGATAGATGTCGATCGGCCGGATCAGCCGCTCTTCCCAGAACTCGCCGGTGAACGGCATGCTGCCGGTCAGTTCCCACAGCCGCACGCGCGCTACCTTCATCACCGTTCTCCTCCCGCGGGCCACACGCGAACCAGGGCGCCATTATACGCCTACCGACGCGGCGGAGGACCGGACAATGACCACCCAACAACCGGCCACGGCTATGATCGGCACGGCCACCCGCGTGCGCGGTCCGCACCCATCAGGCCCGGCCAGCCGCCGTCACTTGTGGCGGAACGTGATCCGACCGCGAGTCAGGTCGTACGGCGACAGCTCGATCGTCACCCGATCGCCCGGCAGCACGCGAATGAAGCGCGTGCGCATCTTGCCGGAGATGTGGCCCAGCACCTTGTGGCCGTTCTCCAGCTCGACGGTGAACATCGCGTTCGGCAGCGCCTCGGTGACGGTGCCCTCGACGGCAACGGCGTCGTGCGCGGCCGGCCGCGGACCAGTGGGGGCGGTGGTCGCGCCGCCGGGTCGCGGCGCGACTTTACGGTACGTCGGGCGTCTGACCATGTCGTCCAGCTCCTTCACGGAGTAGGGCGCCGGCCAGCGCCGACGCCTGCTAGAGCCGCAGCGAACCGAAAGCCACGGCCATCATGCGCACCTCCACCTGTCCTCGTCATCACTCACGCCGGAGCGGAGCGTGGCGGTCCGGTCCGCTGCCGTCGTTTGGCCCAGGGGCATGACCGGACTGCGCGCCGCCGGCGCGCCACGGCTATCCTAACATTGCCGGTCGGTGAGGGCAAGAACAGCCGGCCGGGCGAGTCCGTCGTTCACTCGATGATGGTCGTCGACCGTCGCCCCCCAGGAGTCGAAGCTGCCGCCGGGCGGCTCTGAAGCGCCAGTATCCAGCGGAACGGGGGCGGGACGCCCGAATGACCGGTGCGGCCCGTTGATCTCCACCGCCAGTAGGCCGATGGTGGTAGGGACGGTCTCACGTCGCGCCGCCCAGCGCAGTCGGAGCATCGATGGACGAGTACGTCATCTGGCACAGTGCCGGCGACGCCCGCCCGGCTGCCGACCTGGCCGCCCGACTGACCGCCGCCGGTCTGGCGCCGGTGCTGGCCCGGCCGGACACGCCGCTGGACCCAGCCAGTGGCGGGGTGGCGGCGCTCGATGCCGCGCCGGTGGCCATCGCGCTCGTGTCGTCGGCGGCGCTGGCCGAGCAGCGCTACGATGCGCCACTGGCGGCACGGCTCGAAGCGCGCCAGCCGACGCTGATCGCCCTGCAGGATGTGTCGGTTTGGGAGTTCGGCCTGCGCCGCCCGACCTGGGCGCAGCGCCTGGACCCAGCGGCGATCCTGCCGCCAGCGACCGACCCGGACGCGCCGGCGTGGCTCGATTGGCTCGCCAGTGTCGAACCCGCACCCCACACCGGCGCACAACGCGAGCCAGCGCCGGCCGAATGGACTGAGCCGGCCGGCAGTGCCGCGCCAGGCTCGCCACCGGCCGCCGTGGCCGCACCGACGACGACTCCTGACTGGCTTAATCCGGCGCTACTCTTCCAACCGCCATCGTGGTCGCTCGGCGAGGCGCCGCCAGCCGACGCAGCAGCGGCGCCGCCGTCGATCGAGCCAGATGCGCGCGACGAGCCAGGCGATGCGATAGGCTGGGCACCAGCGCTGGACCTGGACACCGGCCGACTGGTGGAGCCGCCGCCATCACCGGCGGAGCCAACGTCATCACCGGCGGCAGCCATTGCCGCGCCAGCCATCGCCATGGCCACTGAGCCGGCCCCACGCGTGGCCGAGCGGTCAGCCATTGCCCCGCCGCGGGGCCGCCAGCGTGCCAGCCGCCCGGCGGTGACGGAGGGACGCGCGCCGCAGCCGGCGTCTCGCCCCCGGCCACGGCGCAGCGCCGGCTGCACCTGCCTGCTCTGGGTCATCGGCATCATCGGCGGCCTGATCGCCCTGGTGGTCGTGGCCTTCATCGCTCTGGCCATCATCGGCAGCACTCTCCCGGACGACCCCGAGACTACGCCGGTACCCGTGGCTGAGGTCGCCGAGACGGTTGGGACGCCGCCGGCGCCGACGCAGCCGGCGTCGGCCGCCAGTCGCGCCCCCGCCAGTCCGACGCCGCGCTCGACGGCCACGCGCGTGCTAACAGCGCTCCCCACCGCGACACCCCTGCGCATCGTGCGCGACACGTTCAGCAATGCGGCGCTGGGCCTGCTGCCACGGGCTGCGGCCGACGGCGCCGGCTACCGCCTCGGCTATGAGCAGGGCGAATACACCATCGCCGCCGCTGGTCCCACCGCGCCACCGGCGATCATGACCGCGGCGCTGGCCGGCTCCTACGGCAACGTCACCCTGAGTGTCGATGCGCGGCTGGTCGGCGAGCCGGTCGACCGGGTCATCGCGCTCGCCTGCCGCGACCAGACCATGCCAGGCAACGCCGGCTACCGCCTGCTGGTCAACCCGGCGCGGCGTCAGGTGGCGCTCGCGCGCGGCGACGCCGGCCGAGAGACGCTGCTGGCCGACTGGCGCAGCGCGACGGTCGTGCGCCAGAACAACCAGACGAACCGCCTCGAGCTGCGCTGCCTCGACGCGACTATCACCGGCCTCATCAATGGCGCGAGCGTCGTGCAGGCCACTGACAGCACCTATCGCACGGGCACAGCCTGGCTCGGCGTCGCAGTGCCCGTGCGCGGTGGCGCCAGCGAGACCCGCTTCGACAACCTGACAGTCACGGCACTGCCCAGCGGTCAGTAGCTGATGTCACTGGCGTGCTCGCTAGCACCGGCGCTGACCAACCGACGTCAATCGCGCCAGGCGATGCCAGCAGCAACGGCGGCCGCGTCGAGCGCCTGCTTGGCGGCCGGCACCTGCTCGTCTGGCAGATGCTCGATCATGACGTAGCCGTCGGGACAGGCTGCCTCGAACAGCTGTAAGAATGTGATCTGGTCGAGCAGACCCTCGCCCAGCACGCACTCCTCCAGGTGCAGCACCAGCCGGTTCTCGACGCGCACATCCTTGGCGTGCGCGGCGACGATGGTCGGCCCGAGCACGGCGAACAGCCGGCCGAGGAACTCCGTCGAGTCGTAGGCATCGACCAGTGAGCCGATCATGTTGACCGGGTCGACGTTGTGCCGCAGCGCTGGCGAGCCGACGGCGTCCAGCACGGAGCGCAGCCGCTCCGGCGTGTCCAACGACGACACCACATGCCCCTCCAGCGCCAGCACGACGCCCAGGTCGGCAGCGGCGGCCGCTGCCTCCTTGAGGCTGACGATCAGCCGAGCAAGCGTCCGTGGGTGCGTGTTCTCCGGATGCGGCGTCCATGAGCCAGCCGGGTTGAGGCTGCCGGGCCGGACGTAGACGGTGGCAGCCTCCAGCCAGCGCGCCGCCACGCACGCCTGACGCAGCGCGCGCAATCCCGCCGCGCGCTGGCTGGCGTCAGGGTGGATCAGGTCCGGGTAGCGCGCATTAGCCTGGGCAACCTGCACGCCAGCCTCGGCCAAAACGGCGCGGACTCGCTCCAGATCATCCTGCGTGTAGGCGAACGGGTCGCTCAGCACGCAACTGACGCCAGTGAAGCCGAGACCCCGGATCCGGCTCGCCGTCGCCGCAGTCACGTCACGCAGATCGGCTGGCATCAACCCGACCACACCCGCCCGCATCGTCATCTCCTCACCGCGCAGTCCCACCCGCCACCGCCGCATTCTATCGACGTCGGCGATGGCTGTCAGGCCAGGCGTCGTCCATCTGGACGAGGGCCAATCGTTGTCCGGTCCTCGCGACTGACGTATGCTGCGCCCCGGGGCCAGGCCAGCCTCGGCGCCGCCGGTTCCGGCGCGCCCGCGGACGCACAGCCGGCGCAGACCGGGAGGGACAGGATGATCGACGGCATCTACCACATCGGCTACTGGACTGACGACATCGCCAGGGCGATCGCGATGTACCAGACCGTCTTTGGCGCCGAGGTCTTCCAGGAGGCAACGGGCGCGGACGGCAAGACGAAGCTGGCCTTCCTCCATGTTGGCCAGACCGATGTTGAGCTGATCCAGCCGGCCGATCAGTCTGTTCTGGGTGGCCAGACCGGCCTGGTCATCCACCACGCCGGCTATCTGGTGGCGGATATCGAGGCGTCGATCGCCGCACTCAAGGCCAAGGGTGTCAAATTCGCCGCGGAGACGACCAACCGCACCCCCACCGGCGCGCAGATCATCTACCTCGACACGGCCAGCACCAACGGCGCCCGCATCCACCTGACGCAGATCTAGAGGGCCAGGAGGCCGAGCAGACGGAGTATTTCGGTCTGCTCGGCCTCCTGGCCCTCCTCCGCCTACTGGCGCAGGACCGTCCAACGCGGGCGGGCGGCGGCGAGGGCAGCAGCCATGGCCGGTGGCAGCGCGTGCGAGCGGTCGGGAGCGTGGAAGCCAGGTTTCGGACCGCCGGTCAGCTCCGTGGACAGGTAGCGCAGGCCCGTGTCGTTCAGAATGGTCGTGACGATACCACTGCCGGTGTGCGCTCCGACCATGAGCGCGGCCGCCACGTTGCAGCCGGACGAGATGCCGACGAACAGGCCCTCGGCGCGCGCCAGCCGGCGCGCCATCGCCAGTGCGACATCGGAGTGGACGACGACGACACCATCGACCAACGCCAGGTCCAGGACATCCGGCACGAAGCCGTCGCCGATGCCCTCGATGCGGTGGCTGCCCCAGGCGTCACCGGCCAGGATGGCGCACTCGGCCGGCTCGACCGCCCACACCCGCACGGCCGGGTTGCGCGCCTTGAGCGCCCGCGCCACACCGGTCAAGGTGCCGCCGGTGCCGACCGCGGCGACGAAGTCGGTCACCCGGCCGTCGGTCTGCTCCCACAGCTCCGGGCCGGTCGTCGCCGCGTGGGCCGCGACATTGTCGGCATTGACGAACTGGCCGACCTCCCAGTGGCGATCGGGCGCGGCGGCCCGGAGGGTCGCCACCCGCTCGACCGCCAGGTCGACGTCGCTCTCGCCACCAGGCGTCAGCACCAGTTCCGCGCCGTAGGCCAGAATCGTGCGCTTGCGTTCTTCGGACATGCCCTCGGGCATGACGATGACGCAGGCATAGCCGCGCGCGGCGGCGACCATGCTGGTGGCGATGCCGGTGTTGCCGGTCGTCGCCTCGATGATCGTCATGCCCGGCCGTAGGTCACCGCGCGCCTCGGCCCGCGCCACGATGGCCGGCAGGATGCGATCCTTGATGCTGCCTGATGGGCCGGTAAACTCCAGCTTGACCGCGATGAGCGGGTCGTCGGCCGGCGCAATGTGCGGTAGGCGCACCAGTGGTGTCTGGCCCGCCGCCTCAAGCACGCCACCGAGCAAGCCGGATCGCCGCTGCCAGTCCACCACAAGACCTCTCCTCTCTATCCTGGGCCGAGCCGGGATTCGCGCCCCGATCGTCAGGATCACCGATGGGGGTCCTGCCGTGCAAGGGACCTGGTGCCACCTGCCTGCCTGCAACGTCTCCATAGTGAGACCAGCCGCAGCGGGAGGCAACGCATGAGCGCCCTGTTCAAACGATGGCCTCCGAGCGGCGACCTGGCGCGCGAGGCGACCGAGACGATCATCAGCGCCAGCACGACTGTCGCTGGCGCGGTGCGCACCGGCGATAGCATCCGCGTCGATGGCCGCGTCGAGGGGCCAGTGCGAGCCGAGGGCACCGTCATCGTCGGACCGGACGGCATCATCGACGGCGACGTCAGCGCTGCCAACGTCCACATCGCCGGCGCGGTCCACGGCCAGGTGCGCGCGACCTTCCGCCTTGAGCTCGCCGAGGGTGGCGAGTTGTATGGTGATGTCGAGGTGGCGCGGCTGGCGATTCAGGATGGCGCCGTCTTTCGTGGTCAGGTAGTGATGCGCGAGCCGGACGGCGACACGGAGCCGCCGTCCGATTGACCGGCTCATCAGTGAGCGGCAGCACGTGTGGCCTGTGGGATACCACGCTGCAGCCCACACTTCACGGCTGTGGCCGGGCCATCAGAGCGCCGGACTGATGACCGCCACATGCCAGGCCGGTGCGCAGTGCGTACAATTGGGTGTGAGCAGGGAAGCCCGGAGGCGGGCGAGGCGCCCCAATGACCGCCATTCCGACTGCACCAGCAACCAATCCGCCGCTGACCAGCGCCAGGATGTACCGCCCGACCCTGAGCCAGCGCGTGCCATTCGCGCCGCGCGCGGTGCTGCGACGCTGGCGCGGCGCCATTGGCATGATTATCGGCGTCGGCATCGCGCTCAGCCTGACCATGACGATCCTGGCGGTGTCGACCGGTACGAACGCCCTGATGACGGAGGACTATCAACAGTCCGGGGCTGACCTGTACCTGTACACGAAGGGCAGCAACCCGATTCCGATTCTGGCGGGGGAAACCGCGGGCGTTATCCGTCAGGCACGGCACGAGTTGACGCGCGTGCGTGCCATGCCGGAGGTCATCGCCGCGATCGGCATGATGCCGCTCGAGTTGGAGCACGATACCGGCGAGGCTCGGCGTCGCGGCGATGCGCCGAGTGCGATCATGGCTATCGGTGTGGATGGCGATCCGACCACGATCCCACACCTGATCGTCCTGAAAGCCGGTCGTTGGCCGGAGCGCCCGAACGAGATCGCCATCGGCGCCCGCGTTGCCCGCCAGAAGGACCTCGCCATTGGCGACATCCTGCGCCTCAACGGCCGCGACGTCACGATCACCGGCATCGGCCGGCTGCGCGCTGTCAGCACCTACGGCTCGGACTCGTTCGTCTATGTCGACTATGGCACGTTCCGTGACCGGGCCGGCGTCGGCGATTCGCTGTCGTCGATCCTCGTCTACACCGATCGACCAGCGACCGTGCGCCAGCGTGCCATCGAGCCGGGCACGCTAGCGGCCTTCACCCCGGCGGACATGATGGAGCGGGTCCTGACGCTGCTGCGCAGCGACCAGGTCACGAACTGGATCATGAGCGCGATGGCGCTCGGCATTGGCGCTCTGTTCGTCAGCAGCATGCTGGGGCGATCGGTCGTGGAGCGCCGGCTCGAGTTCGCCACGCTGAAGGCGATCGGCTTGCCTAAGCGCTCCATCCTGATGCTGGTCACGCTCGAGGCGTTGGTGGTGTGTCTCGTGGCCACACTGCTCGGCATCGTGGTCAGCCTGTTGATGGGAACGTGGATCAATACATCGATCGCCGAGCAATACGGGTTCGAGAACCTGTATCGAGCCGATATCGCCTCGTTTGCCACCGTCCTGGCGCTGGCCCTGGCGCTCGGTCTACTGGCTGGGCTGCTGCCAGCGCGCCGGGCGACCCGCGTTGACCCGGTCGCCATCCTGCGCGAATCGTAGCCCCGGCCGAGGGGGAGCCACTGTGACATCCTCCACCGACATCGCCGACGACCGTGCCGTCGCCGTGACCCGCTACCGGCCGGCATGGCGACACTACCTGCCCTTCCCCGTGCGCACCATGGTGCGGCGCTGGCGCGGCATGATCGCCATGGTCGCCGGCGTTGGCCTCGCCCTCAGCCTGGCCATGACGATGATGGCGCTCAGCAAGGCCCTGATGGAGATGTTCACGGCCGACTTCCTCGCTTCCAACGTCAGTGTCTACGCCATCACCAGCGGTGGTACGCTGATCGGCATGCTGCCGGGCGAAACTCCGGGCACGATCAAGCCCGGCCATCAGCGACTGGCTCAGATCCGCGGTCTGGCGCCGGTGCGAACGGCGATCGGAACGATGGTGTGGACGATGGAGCGGCAGCGCGAGGGCGTCCGGCGCGACCCGGATGCGCCGGCCGAGATGGCCACCGTCGTCGGCGTCGCCGGCGACCCGACCACCATCCCCAACCTGGCCCTCATGGTTGAGGGCCGCTGGCCGCGCCGCGGCGATGAGATCGTCGTCGGCCGCCGCTACAGCCAGGAGAAAGCTGTTCTCATCGGCGACTCGCTCCGGCTGAACGATCGCGACTTTCGGATCGTCGGCATCGGTCGTCTCCGCGGCGTGGCCGGCATCTCCTCCAACACGCTGATCTACATGGACGACGAGGCGTTCCGCGAGCGCACTGGCATCGGCGACGTCCTCAGCGTCATCTCAATCGACACCGACCAGCCGGCCGAGGTGCGCCAGCGCCTGGATGAGATGGGCGACCTGCGTTCCTACACGCCACAGGAACTGGTCAAGCTGGCCGAGCAGGCCAACGCTACCAGTGTCTTCACCTACCAACTGCTCGGCGGCCTGACGCTCGCCATCGGAGCGCTGTTTGTCAGCAACATGCTGGCGCAATACGTCATCGAGCGACGCCTGGAGTTCGCCACGCTCAAGGCGATCGGCCTGCCCAATCGAACGGTGCTGCTCATCGTGGCGCTGGAGGCGGTGCTGATCTGTCTGGCCGCCAGTGTCGTGGGCATACTGCTCAGCCTGGTCATGGGGCAGGCGATGAACCGCTATTACGACTCCTTGTTCGGCTTCGAGTCGCTCTATGCGCCCGACGCCGGCATCTTCGCCAACGTGTTCGTGCTGGCGCTGGGCCTGGGGCTGCTCGCCGGCCTGCTGCCTGCCCGACGCGCGACCCGAGTGGACCCGGTCGATATCTTGCGGGAGGCCTGACATGGCGATCGTGTTGACCAATGTGTCACGGCTCTACCACGTCGGTGATACCGACGTCGTCGCGCTGGATCGCGTTAGCCTGCACATCGACAGTGGCGCGTTCGTGGCCATCGTCGGCCCGTCCGGGTCTGGCAAGAGCACGATGCTCCAGATCCTGGGGCTGCTGGACCGGCCGTCCAGCGGCACGGTCATCTTCGACGGCCTCGCGGTCAACGACCTGTCCGATGCCGAGCGAACGCGGCTGCGGCTGCACGAGATCGGCTTTGTCTTCCAGCGCTTCCACTTGCTCGCCGGGCTGACGGCGATCGAGAACGTCACCGTGCCGATGGAGGCGGCTGGGGTGCCGGTGCGGGAGCGCTTCGACCGAGCGGCCGCCCTGCTGACATCGGTCGATCTTGGCGACCGGCTCGACTTCACACCCGCCCGGCTCTCCGGCGGCGAGCGCCAGCGAGTGGCCATCGCCCGGGCGCTGGCGAACGAGCCACGCCTGATCCTGGCCGACGAGCCAACCGGCGAATTGCACAGCGAGGACCGGGCGGCCGTCATCGAATTGTTGCAGCGCTTCCATCACCGGGGTCACACCATCGTCGTCGTCACGCACGATCAGGGCACGGCGGCCGCCACGCACCATCAGTTCGAGTTGCGCGACGGCCGGCTTCAGCAGCACGCGGCCTGAGCGCCCGAGCGACGCTCAGGCAGGAGGCGAACCATGAGCACCTTCGCGGCGACCACTACCGAGCGGCCGGCGCCACCGCCTGCCGCGCCGGAGCCGTCCCCACCTTCGGTCGCGACGCCGCCCCCACTGCGCCGGCCGCGCGCGCGCCGGCGCTGGCCGTGGCTGGTCGGTGGGCTGCTGCTGGCGCTGCTCATCGGCGGCGCCTGGGCGTTCACACAGCGCCCGGCCGCGCCCACACCCGCACCCGTGCCGACGACGCCGACGATCCGGCTGACGGCGCGTGGCAAGGTCCAGCCAGTGCAACAAGCCCGCATCGGCACGCTGGGAGGTGGTGTGGTGGTGCGTCTGTCGGCTGTGCCCGGCGACAGCGTCGTCGATCAGGGCGAGATCGCCCGCGTGCGCGGCCCCAACGGCGCGGTAGAAGTGCTCACGGCGCCCTGGGCCGGCACGGTGACAGCCGTCCCGGTCAACTATGGCGATACCGTCCTGGCCGGCGCCACAATCGCCACCATCGGCGATCTCAGCCGCCTGCAGGTGGAGACGACCGACGTCGATGAGTACCTGATCGGCAAGATCCAGCGCGGCCAGCCGGTTGACCTGATCGTCGATGCGCTCGACGGCCGGACGCTGACCGGCGTCGTGCAGCGAGTCACGCTGCAACCTCAGACGAACAGTACCGGCGACGAGCAATACCCCGTCGTCATCGCACTGCCCGACACCGTGCCCGGCCTGCGCGCGGGCATGTCGGTGCGCCTCACCTTCCAGCAGTAGATCACGCCGCCCGCGCCCGCGAAAGCTGCTATGCTTGCCGGGCGCGGCGGACCGACGTCGGCAACTTGGCGCGGGAGCAGACATGTCCGAGCAGCGAATCGCCTACCTTGGGCCGGCCGGGACGTTCAGCGAAGAGGCGGCGCTGCGCTACGCCGCCAGTAGCGGCCGGTTGGTGCCATTTCCCAGCTTCCCGGCGCTGATCGAGGCCGTCGAGACCGGCCTCACTGACGTGGCGATCCTACCGATCGAGAACTCGCTCGAGGGTTCGGTCACCGTGGCGCTGGACCTGCTCATCCACGAGACGGACCTGCGAATGTGCGGCGAGCTGGTGTTGCCCGTGCGCCATTTCCTGATCGCCCGCCCGGGCGCGGATATCACCGACATCACCCACCTGATCTCGCACCCGCAGCCACTCGGCCAGTGCCGTCGCTTCCTGGACCGTTGCCTGTCGCGCGTCGCTGTCACGGCCGCGTTGTCAACAGCGACGGCGGTGGTCGACGCGCTGGCGGCCGAGGGCCAGCACACGGCCGCAATCAGCACACGCCGCGCGGCAGAACTGTACGGCGGCGCGCTCCTGGCGCACGACATCCAGGATAATGACAACAATGTGACCCGCTTCGTCGTGCTGGCCCATCACGATGCACCGCCGACCGGGCACGACCGGACGTCACTATGCTTCACGCTGCATGGCGCTCGCCAGCCGGGCACGCTCTACGCCGCGCTGGCCTGCTTCGCTGAAGCTGGCATCAACCTATCCAAGCTAGAGAGCCGGCCGACCAAGGAAGAGCTGGGCGTCTACATCTTTGTGATCGATCTGGACGGTCACCAGGCCGACCCGGTCGTGGCGGCGGCGCTCGACCGGCTGCGCGCCGTCGCTGAGACGGTCAAGATCTTCGGCTCCTACCCGCGCTCGAATGGGACAGCCGGGTCGTAGGCAGCGCGCAAGTGGCCTCAGCCAGGCCCGGCGACGAGCGCGGCGAACTCCGTCAGCGATACGCCCCCCAGCACCCGCAGGCGCGGCGTCTCATACGGCTGCTGGTGGAGGCGGCCAGGCCGGGTCGTCACCGCCGACTCGTAGCCGGCCTGTCGCACCAGCTCGATTGTCGCTGGTGTGTAGCGGCCGGCCGGATAGGCGATGCTGGCGACCGGCACGCCCAGCCGCTCGCGCAGCGTCTGGCGCGAGCGGACGATCTCATCGCGCGCCACGGCCGGCGTCACCGCCGTCAGGTCGCGATGGTTGACCGTGTGTGCGCCGATCTCCATGCCCGCGTCGCGCACTTGCTCGAGCTGTGCCCAGGTCAGGTAGCCGGGCCGACCCACGAAGCCGCTGACGATGTAGAACGTGGCCGTGAATCCATAGCGCTGCAGGACCGGCAGCGCCTCGATGGCGTTGTCCGCGTAGCCGTCGTCAAAGGTCAGCACCACCGATCGCGCCGGACACGACCGCGCGCCGCGCGCGCAGGCGACATGGTCGCCCATGGTGAGTGTCGTGTAGCCGCTGGCGCGCAGCCACGCCATCTGCTCGGCGAAGCGCGTCGGCGCCACCGACAATCCGTAGCCGAGCGGATCGCGCTGCCGGTCGACGACACGGATGTAATGATACATCAGCACCGGCACCGTGCGCCCCGCTGGTCCGGCCACTGGAGTGCGCGTTGGCGCCACTGACGAAGATGCCCGCGGAGTGGGCGACCTCGTTGGCGGCGCCGCCGTCGGTGGCATAGGTGTCGGCGTCGGTGTCTGGGGCGTGGCTGTGGCGGTCGGCGCCGGTGTGGTCGGCGCTGCGATGGCCGTCGCCGTCGCTGTATCGGTCGAGACGGCCGCCGCGATCATCACGTGCGCCTCCGGCGCTGGCTCATCGCCCGCGTCGTTATCGCTGGCACGGTCAAGCGCGCTGCCGGTCGCGTCGACTCGATCCGGCGCCAGGGCGTCGTGGTTGAAAACTGAGTCTGCGCCGCTTGGCTCGGAAGTCGCGATCGGCGCGAGTGTCAAGGGCGACCGATCCGCCACTGATGCCGGCGCTGCCGTCGCCACCCACGGGGCTGGCGCGTCGGTCATCGTCTCCGGCGTGGACGATGTGCCACAGGCGAGCGTAGCCGCCAACAATAGACCCACCAGGCCGCCGAATCCGGCTCGTCGCCCCAGCATGTGCGTCGCTCCACCGTGCCGGGGCATCGCCCAGCGCCATGCTTGCGTATCTCTCATCAGCACGCCGCCACCCGCGCGACCACGTCACTGCTGGCGCACGGCACGCGGCCGTCGCCGCGGCCATAGACTGGCCGTGGCGCGTTTCCTGTATTCCAACGATGAATGTAGTCTAAAGCTGCGATCGGCACAAGCGCCGGCGCACGATGATCGCTATCAGGACCAGCGTGGCTGTTGCCGCCTCGACAGCGCGTCGATAATCAAGCCAGGCGACCGGGGCCATACCGATGCGGAGTGTCATGCCGTTCTCTTGCCGAACTGGGACTGCTGACGGCACGCGACCGCGGCGCTGCCTGTGGCGACCTGGTCGCCAGCGACGGATGGGATTGCCGGCGGGCGTCGCTCGCGCCGGCGCGGTGCTGCTGCTGCTCATGCTGCTGACCGCCTGCGCCGGGACTGAGCGGCGGCCACCGACGCCGACGCCGCTGCCGGTCTCCAAAGAGCTGGCCGAGCGCCTGCGGGCCGTGCCGACGACGACACCCGCGCCGCCGGCGACCTTTGGCCCTCTGCCGACCCTGCCACCCTTGCCGACCTTGCCACCGCTGCCCACCGGTACGCCGACGCCGCGGCCGCGGGGCGACCAACTGGAGGACTTCCGCGATCAACTGCAGCCGGTGTGGGGCCTGTGGGACCCGCGCCAATTGAGCGTGCCGGCGCTGGACATCCGACGTCAGCGCCTGACATTCACCGCGCGCGCCGCCGAGCGCCTGACCGACCGGGAGGCGCCGCGCTTGATCCAGCACGCGCGCGGCGATTTCATGATCGAAACGCGCGTCGTCGATCAAGTCTGCGCTACGGCCGGCCTCATGATGGAAGACGCGGCCGGCGCCTATGCCATCGCCGCCTATCAGCGCGACTCCGGCTTTGCATTTCTGACCGGCGTCGCCGAGGACAAGCGTCAGTTCTTCCTCGATTACCCCTATGTCGGACAGGGTCTGGCCATGCGGCTGACGCGCGCCGGCTCGACCGTGCGGGCCGAGATCAGCACCGACCGCCAGCAGTGGCGAGGCATCGGCCAGGGGACGCTGCCGCTGGCCGATGCGGTCACCGTCGGTTTGGCGCTGTGGCCGGAGTGCGACGACGCCCAGGTGGCATTCGATTACTTCCGCATCGCCACGCCGTAGGCGGCGCGCCAGCGCCCACCGCCCGCGCCACCCAACCCGGACCATTGGCGCGCTCTCAGCCCGCCCGCGGCCCAGCGCCGCGCACCTCCGGCCCGACATGATTGGCAAACTGCTCGAAGTTAGCGGCGAACATGGCCGCCAGGCGCCGGGCCTGCTCGTCGTAGGCGGCACGATCCGCCCAGGTGCTGCGCGGATCGAGCACCTCGGCCGCGACGCCCGGACAGGCCGTCGGCACCTCGAGACCGAAGATCGGATCGACCCGCGTCGCTACCGAGGCCAAATCACCGTTGAGCGCGGCGGCGACCATGGCGCGCGTGTACGTGATCGGCATGCGGTGGCCGACGCCGGGCGGTCCGCCGGTCCAGCCAGTGTTGACCAGCCAGACTTGCGCGCCGTGCCGCTCGATCTTCTCACCCAGCAGATCGGCGTAGATCGAGGGCGACAGAGGCAGGAACGGCGCGCCGAAGCAAGCGCTGAAGGTCGCCTGCGGCTCGGTGACGCCGCGCTCCGTGCCGGCCACGCGCGCCGTGTACCCCGATAGGAAATGATACATTGCCTGGACGGCCGTCAGCCGGCTGATCGGTGGCAGCACGCCGAAGGCGTCGGCGGTCAGGAACACGATCGAGCGCGGATGTCCCGTCTGACCCACCGGGCTGGCATTCGGGATGTAGGCCAGCGGATAGGCGGCGCGTGTGTTCTCGGTCAGCGAGTCGTCGTCCAGGTCGAGTCGGCGCGTGACCGGGTCGAAGACGACATTCTCCAGCACCGTGCCGAAGCGGCGCGTTGTCGAGTAGATCGCCGGCTCAGCCTCGCGCGACAGCTTGATGACCTTGGCGTAGCAGCCGCCCTCGAAATTGAAGATGCCCTGGTCGCTCCAGCCATGCTCGTCGTCGCCAACCAGCGTGCGGTCCGGATCGGCCGACAGCGTCGTCTTGCCGGTGCCGGAGAGGCCGAAGAAGATGGCGACATCGCCGCGCTGGCCGACGTTGGCCGAGCAGTGCATCGACAGGACGCCTTGCAGCGGCAGCAAGTAGTTCAGGATCGTGAAGACCGACTTCTTGATCTCGCCGGCATACTCCGTCCCGCCGATGAGCACCAGCCGGCGGGCGAAGTTCAGCGCGACGACGGTCGACGAGCGGGTGCCGTCGCGCTGCGGGTCGGCTAGCAGGTGCGGGACATCGAGGATAGTGAACGCCGGCTGATGGCGCCGCAACTCCTCCGGCGTCGCCCGCAGGAAGAGGTTGCGTGCAAACAGGCTGTGCCAGGCGTAGGTCGTGATGACGCGCAGCGGCAACCGGTAGCGCGGGTCGGCGCCAGCCCAGCAGTCTTGGACGAACAGGTCCTGACCGGCCAGCGACGCGGTCGCCCGGTCGTAGAGCGCGTCGAATCGATCCTGCTCCAGCGGGCGGTTGACACTCCCCCACCAGATGTTGGCCTCGCTGCCTGGCTCGCGCGCGACGTACTTGTCGCCCGGCGAGCGGCCGGTGTGCTGACCGGTCGTCACCACCAGCGGGCCGAGACGCCCGATGACGCCCTCGCGCCGCACGATCGCCGCCTCGTACAGCGACGGAGTTGACAGGTTCCAGTGGACTTCACCGGCATCGAGGATGCCCTGCTCCTCCAACCCGTGTACGCTGCGCAGTGGCGCAGGCGCCCCCGCTCCCACGGCCAGGATGCCCGGCGCTGTCTCGACGGACTCGCTGGTCACTGGTAGCCTCCTCCTGCCACATGATCCGACCGGCGCTGGTCGGGCCAGCGTAGCGTGCTGGGTGCGGCATCCCACCGGACACGTTGTCTTGGGGCGGGACCGCTGGCGGCGATTCTGCCAACTCCGGGCCATTTCGTCCAGCCCGAGCGAACGACCGGCGGCGCCAGTTGCGCCCCCATGCCACGACACTCGCAGAACCATGGCAACGCACACGGCGACAGCCGGGGGCGCGGCCGGGTGTCGATCACCGGCCGCGCCCCCGGCCCCACGCGCCCGTTCAGCCGCTACCGATCAGCGGCCAGCGCCAGCGCCTCATCCTCGGCCGGCCGCAGTGCCGCCCGCTTGAACTCGGCTGCCCACTCGACGATCTCCGACCAGCGCCGGGTCTTGATCTCCGCCACCGGCGGCGGCGCCAGCAGGCCGATTGCCGGGGTGACGATGCCCCGCAGCGCCTCGCGCGTCAGCTCCTGCGGGTGCGCGCACGTGACCGGGCTGATCTGGGTCGTCAGCGGCCCGGCGCCGCGTGCCACCTTCGGACCTGGCACGAGCGGCAGGCCGATGCCGTGGAAGTCGAACTCGCGCGGCTTGCCGGCCGCGCGCGCCGCCGCTTCCAGCGCGTCCAGCACTTCGTTGTGCCGCAGCAGCGCCGCCAGCAGATCATCGGTGCTGGTGCTGGACACGGTGAATGGCAGTGGCGTCTCATAGCCCTGGGTCAGCAGATCGCGCGCCAGCGCCATGACGCCCAGTCGCGACCGCTGGCCACGAATCCAGCTGCAGCCTACGCCGGCGTAGGCGACATCGTTCGACGCCAGCGCGCTCAGCCGGCCGTAGGGGATACCGTCGATCAGCACGAATAGGACGGTCGGCGACGGGAGGAGCCAGTGCTCGCGCGACTCGCCGTCCAGGTGCAGCAGCCGGCCCTGCGGCCAGCCGGCCGCCGCGGCGGCCTCGTCCAATGCCGGGTCAATGCCGACATCCAGGAACCAGCCGCGGAAGATCGCGTCCTCACCGACGATCTCCTTGCCGCTCGACCACGAGGCGACCAGCCGCTTGCCGCCGCCGGTAGTGATGGGAACGATGCGTGCCATAGCGATGCCTCCTGTGCGTGCAGTGCAGAGCGATGCTGAGCAGCGCCGAGAGCGTTGCCGCGCGATGCTGTCAATGCCGCCGCAGCCACTCGCCCGCCGGCCGTCAAGCGTGAGACTGGGGCCTGGACGCGCACGTTCGTGCGTGCATCATAGCAGAACATGTGTTCTGTGTCAACCAAGTCGGCAGCGTGGCAGGCGGTTGCGCCCTCAGCTCGCTCCGTCGGTCTCCAGCGTGCGCGCCAGGTCCAGCAGCCGCTCGGCACGCTCGGGCGCGACCCGTTTGGCCTCCAGGTAGAGCGCCAGCATCTCGCGCGGCGTCAACTGCTTGCGCGGATCGAGTTGCAGGCGCAAGCGCGAGGCGGCCGCCTCCGACACCAGCTTGACACCGGCGACCAGGCGCGCGCCGGCCGCGCGCAGCGCGCGCCGCAACTCATCCGGCCGGACGTGACCTTCCGCCTCGGGCGCGATGGTCACGATCAGGCGCACGACCGCGCCATCGAGGTCGCGCAGCAACTCAATCATGCGCAGCAGATCGCCCTGCGGGTCGTCGCCAGCCGCGCGCATCTCCAACGTCCGAAACGGACGCGCCGCCAGTGGCTGGAAGCGCCAGTGCACCGGCCGCTCGCCCTGCCGACCCGGCTCGATGTCGACCAGGACGTAGCCCTTGGTCTCGCGCTCCTCGCCGAAATCGACCCGCTCTGGACTGCCGGCGTAGACGGCCGGCGGCTGGTCGCCGACGATCTGGTGCTTGTGGATGTGGCCGAGTGCCAGGTAGTCGAACCGCTCGGCACAGACGTCCGTCCGGGTGAAGATGAGGTCCTGGCCCAGGAGCGCCGACTGTTCCGAGCCATAGCTGGCGCCGTGGAGCGTGCCGTGCGCCAGCAGCACCGCTGGCGCGTCCGGGTGCAGCGCCTCTGCCTGCCGCCGCACCTGCTCAGCGACAATTTCCAGCAGGCGCTGGTGCGCCTGCTCCATCGTCGCCTCGCGCATGGCCGGGTGGGCCATCAGGTGCGCGCGGGTGAGCCAGGGCAGGTGGACCACCTGCAGCAGGCCGGCGCGCGTTTCGAGCGCCACCGTCCCAATCTGGTCGGCGATCCAGACGCCCGGCACGGCCAGTGCCTGGAAGATCTCGATCGACGTGGCACGGCCCCAGGCACTCGGCAAGTCATGGTTTCCGACGAGCAGCACCAGCGGAATGTCGGCCCGCACCAGCCGGCGCACGCGCATCGCCAGCTCGCGCTGCAATGTCGGTGATGGGTCGCGGCTCTTGTAGGCGTCACCGGCGAACAGGACGGCATCGACGCCCTCGCCGATCGCCACGTCGACGATCGTGTCCAGCGCCCGCAGGAAATCCAAGACGCGGCTCGACAGGCCCGTGTCCGGGTCCGGTGTGCCGTAGCGCTCGACACCCAGGTGCAGATCGGCGAAGTGAAGCAACTTCACCGGCGCTTCCCCGACAGGTCAATGGCGCCGAGATCGCCGAAGCCGGCCAGCGCTGGCGAGCCGCGCATCGCCTGGATGAACGCCTGGTCGTAGGCGCGGGTGCGCAGCACCATCGGCATCGGCATGGCGTGGCCCATGATCAGGCACTGCTGCTTCGTCTCCAGGCTCGCCAGCACCCCGCGCAGGTGCGACCGGCCAGCGATGCCCGCCAGCACGGCGTCGATGTCGCGCTCCTCGGTCAGCAGGCCGGTGATGCGGGTTCCCACCTGCGACAGCACCTCGGCGTCGATACCGGACGGTCGCTGGTCGACGATCAGCAGTGTCACCTGGTACTTGCGCAACTCGCGCGCAATCGTGCCGAAGATGGTCTGGTGGGCCACGCCGGGATGGAGGAATTTGTGCGCCTCCTCGATGACGATCACCAGCGGCCGCACGCCACTGGCGGCTGCCTTCGCCAGCTCGGCCTGCTGCACCAGTTCGGTGTAGTGCTGGTGGATGCGCCGGGTGATGACGTTGGCCACCAGCATGTAGTCGAGAAGTGTGTTGTGGCGGCCGAACTGCAGGATGACGTTGCGGCCGGCCTTCAGCGTCGCCAGCAAGCCGTCCAGGCTATTGCCCGCCACATGCTCGCGCACGTACGGACGCTTCTCGCCACGCAGCCGGGCCAGCTTGCCGCGCAGACCGTCGACCGCCATCGGGTGTGCACCCGTCTCAGCGCAGAACGCTTCCACCTCGGCTCGTCCCATACCAAGCAGCTTGACGAGCCAGTCATCACGGAAGCGCTCGCGCAGCGCCGTCGTCGTCGCCTCGAACGTGTCGCGCAGCGCCAACTCCTCCGCCAGCAGCGCCAGGTCGTCCGTCTCGATCTGGTCCAGGCCGATCTGGAGATGGTGATCGACGTCGCGCTGCCGCTCGTCGATTGAGTAGCTGACGATGCGCCGGCCGAAGGCCTCCTTCAGGCCGGCGATGCGGCCAGCGCCGCCCTCGGCGCGCTGCCCATCGGCGTACTCGCTGTGCATGTCAAAGATCAGCACACCGGCCACGTCGCTGCGGATGATGCCGCACAGCAGCAGCCGGGTCAGCACACTCTTGCCGGTGCCGGACTGGCCAAAGACGCCGGTGCTGCGCTGCACGAGTCGCTCCAGATCGATGCAGACGGGCGTGTCCATCGTCAGCGGGCTGCCGACATTGAAGTTCGTCGCGCTCTCCTTGCCGAACACACCGTCGATGTCCGCCTGCGTCGCCTGGCGCAACTCACGGAAGTGCATTGGGATGTTCCGCACCGGCTCCGGCCGGCGCGCCTCGGCCGTCACGTCGTCGCTGCCGACGCCGCGCAGCACCAGCGACGGCTTGACGACGACGGTCGCATAGGTATGCGTGCCGGCCAGCGCCTGCCGCACGAAGCGCGAGGCGGCCGGCGGCGGGTCGGCGGCCAGGCCAGCATCGGTGACCTCCAGCTGCATGTCGCTCAGCATGCTGAAGTAGCGGTGCTGGTCGCCCTCCAGCACGACAAAATCGCCCACGCGCAGGTCCTCGGTCGACGTCGCCGCGTCCAAGCGCACCGTCAACCCCTCGGTGAAGCTGCCGCCGGTCAGCACGCCGAGCCGGTGGCCGTCGTCACCCGCCAACCGGTCCGCCGTCGTCGCCGCTAGCGCGGTCCGGTCAATTGGCGCCAGTGTCGGACCCGGCATCGTGCCCCCTCCCACCCACGACGGTCCCGCGGTCGTTGCACGTAGCCGTCCATGCCGGCGTCACGAGCGAATCAACTAGAACAAGTGTACCAGCATGCGGCGGTATGTGGCTCGAAGCTGTGCGTTCCATCACGGCCTCGTCGTATCAGCGTCACACCATCACTACCGGGTCAATCGCCTGCAGCACCGTCAGAAGGCGGTCGTAGTCGCCCTTCAGCAAGCGGGCCACCTCGCGCCCGGCCGCCGCCAGCCAGGCTTCGTCCCGATCGCGCACCCGGTAGGTCTCGCGGATATGGGCGGCCAGCAACTGCTCGGGACTAACCAGGCCATCGCCCGCGAGCAGCGTGCGGAGATAGACCAGGCTGTCGGTGAACTCGATCGTCATCAGCGCCGAGCAGGGCCGCACAGAGAAGTGCAGCGGCGGCGGTGCGGGCGGCAGGTAGCGCCGCGGATGGTCGCCGTCGACAAAGCCGACGATGCGGGCGCGAAACGTCGTCCGCAGCACGTGGCGCAGCTCCGGATGCTCGGTGTAAACGGCGTCGTCAAACACGTCGTCATTGCCGCGTCGCACTGGCCGCCGGCCGGAATCCAGCGCGGCCGTCTCACCGAAGGCGACGACACCGACGATCTCACTGACGCTGCCGCGGGCCGCCGTCACCTGCACCAGCGTCCCGAGCGGTGGCAGACGGTGCAGATCGTGGCTCTGCGCCGTGAACTCGACTGTGCTGGTGGCGATGATCTCGCCGATGCGACCCGCGGACGGCATGGCGCCGGTCATAGCCTTCTCACCCGCTTGCTGGTGTCCTTGGCCGAGCGGATCATGGTGACACCGGCGCGCGCCATCGCATCTTCGATCAGATGCTCCACCAGCCGGCGCTCATCGGCCGCGATCACCGCCGCCTCGTGCGCCTCTTGCAGCGCCGGCGGGTAGCCGTCGCCGCGCCGCGCCTGATCGGCGACCACGGCGTGGACGCGGTCGAGCCAGTCTGGCTC
>JADLAZ010000041.1 GCA_020849725.1 Chloroflexota bacterium | reverse complement strand
TCGCAGCCGATGTGGGTGCCGGTCAGGCCGAGCGTGTCGCGCAGGAAGTGGACCAGCAGCAGCCGCGGCTCGACGGCCTGGCGCCGCTCGACGCCATTGACGGTGATCGTCACGGTCTCGCTCATGGATCGATATCCCTCCTCATCGCTGATGTGCGGCGCGGCGATACCGCCGGCGCCACTGTCCTCAGCCTACTCGGCCTTGGCGACCCTGTCATCCATGCACTCGAAGAACTTACCGATCATCATCTTTGCCACACCGGGGAGCAGGCGCTGACCGACCCGAGCGACCGTGCCGGTTACCTGCACGTCGCCGCTGTAGCTGACGAGCGTCCCCTCCGGTGCGTCGCTCATCTCGAGGACGCCAGACCCTTTCAGCGCGCCTGGCCCGCCGCTGCCCTCGACCGACAGCCGATAGCGATCGGGCGGCTGAATATCCGATAACTCAATGCGGCTCTTGAACATGCCGGCCACCGGACCCACTTTGACGTTGAGGACCACATCGTAGCGGTTGTCGCCCAGCGCCTGAAGCTCCTGGCCGCCGGGCAGGCAACTGGCCAGCGCCTCCGGGTCCAGCAGCACCCGCCAGACGCGCTCGCGTGGGGCGCTAAAAGTATGGGTGCCGTCGAGATGCATGCCACCTCCATTGTCTTGCCGGCGTCCGGCCGCGCCACCCCGCCTGCGGCGCCCTCGCTGGCCGCATCGGACTGCCGGCCGCGATCGCGCGGCGGCGCTGAACCGGCGCGCGGGCCGCGCCATTGTACGCCCAGGTCCGGGAGCGGACAAGAGGCGACCTCGCGCGGTCTCGACGACGGCGCCGGGCTTGCCCGGCCGGGATCGGTGGGTCTACACTGCATGCTGGCGCCCCCAGTTGGTACGTGGGTCGCCGAGGGAGAGCTGGCAACATGCGCGGGTACATCATCGCGGCAGCGCTCGTGGTTGTTATGGCGCTGCCCACGTCCGTTGCCGGTCAGTCCGCCGCGTTTGCGGACCCGGCGTTTTTGCACCTGTGGTCGGCGACAGACGCGGCCGTGGCCGTCGGGACCGCGCCTCACAGTTGGATCTGGGGGCCAGCGCCGCGCACCGCTGGGCTGCGCGAGCCGTACGCCGAGAGTCCAGGCGGCGAGCGTCTCGTGCAGTACTTCGACAAGGGCCGTATGGAACTGACCAGACCTGGTGCGGCGGTGACCAGTGGCTTGCTGGCGCGGGAGTTGATGACCGGTCTGGTCCAGACCGGCGATCACCGGTACGACACGCGCGCACCGGCCGACATTCCGATCGCCGGCGATCTCGACGATGCGACGGCGCCCACCTACGCTGCGCTTGGCCTCCTGATCGGGCGGCCCGCGCTGGAAGAAGGCACGCCCGTCACGAATGTCATCGACCGCAGCGGTAGCATCGGCGCAGATGGCGTTCTCTCCCGCCATGGCGTCCGCACATCCGACCTGGTGCCGGAGACGCAGCACCGGCTCGCCAACGTGTTCCGCGCCTACTTCAGTGGCGAACCCCTGCCGAACACCGAGGGCCAACTCCGCGAGGTCGCGCCGTTCGAACCCTGGTATGCCACGACCGGTCTGCCGATCACCGAGCCATACTGGGCGCGCGTGCGGGTTGCTGGTGAGCTGCGCGACGTGCTAGTGCAGGGCTTCGAGCGGCGGGTGCTGACCTATACTCCGTCGAATCCGGCCGGCAGCCAGGTTGAGATGGGCAATGTCGGCCAACATCATCTGGCCTGGCGCGCGGCGCCAGCGCCAGTGATGCCGGAGCTGGCCTGTCCAGCCGTCCCTGACCTGCCATTGGCCGGACGTGCCCAGCACCGCCTGACGATCTTGGGCAGCGCCCTGCACGTCGTCGGTGACCGCCGCGCCGTCGCCGGCCGCATCCGGAACGACGGCGACTCGCGCTCGCCGGTCGAGGTCGTCGTCACGCGGTTGACGGCCGATGGACGGCGCCTCGGCCTCAGCACCGGGTTCACCGACCGCGAGTTCTGGCCGAATGGCCAGGTCGCCGGCTTCCGCATCGCGCTGCCCCCAACCGAGGCGCTGGCCGACTGGCGGGTGGAGGTGCGGACCCCGGGCGGTCGCCCGTCCGGCGGACTCGCCGGTGGCTTCGCGATTGAGGATCTGCGCGGCGAGGTGGATGGCCTTGGTGTGACGCGTGTTTCGGGTCAGCTTCGCTATGCTGGCCCGAACCCCTTTTCGAACCTGGCGATGGTGCGGATCCACGCTCTGGATGCCTGTGGCGGCCTGGTCGCCATCGGCGCGACCCGCGCCGGACAAGGGACGCTGCAGCCAGGGAGTGTGACACCGTTCGATGCCGTCATCATTGCCGGCGAAGGGGCGTCGCGTTTGCAGGCCGTTGTCGAGGCGCGCGTGGGCACAACCTCGTTCGTGGCTGATGACGCCCTGGTCGTGTACCATGGCGGGCTATTTCCGGCTCCGCGCGTGCCGATCACGGCCGTCGAGGGGTGCTGCCAGTACACGCGCGCCTACCAGCGACCGAATGGCACGCCGGTCCAATCGATCTTCCGTCTGACCGCGCCATCCTGACCGTCCACCCGGTGTGTGACCACCTCAGAGCACTGGACGATGAAACGATCAACGCCCGAGAACCGTACGCCTGGTAGGCTCAGTGCGGGCATAATGGCCTTCGATTGACGAGTGACACGCGGCCTATCTGCGAGGTCAGCGATGGCCACCCGGTCTGGCGGGCGATGTCGATGGAGCTGTCTGGCGCTGACGGCCGTCCTCGGGCTGGGGCTGGCGGGCTGCCAGCGCAATGCTGAGCCTGAGATTGACGTCTACGGGACCGTTCAGGCGGCTATTGCCGCTACGAACACCGCTCTGCGCGTGACTCCGACCAACCCGGCGACCGGCGGCGCCCGGCCGACGCCGACGGCGGACGCGAAGTCGGTCGAGTACGCGCGCGGCAGTGGCGCGGTCTCGGCCAAGTTGGCCGCTGCGGTGACGGACGCGAACCGGATCATCGACGACCACCGCCAGGGCATAATTGATCGCGATCTGTTCCAGACGCGCCTGGCCGAGCGCGGCGCCGAGCTGAAGGCGATCCGCGAGGAAGCGATCAAGCTGACCCCGCCGCCGAACCTGGAAGAGGTGAATGGACTCCTGGTCGGGGCAACCGAGCAGGCCGCCGATGGCGTCGCCCGGCTGCTGGCGGCCTACATCGCTGGTGATCAGAGCCGGCAGCTGGACGCGATGCAGCAGATGGAGGATGCCGGCGCGCGGCTGCGACGCGCCGGTGATCTGTTTGGTCAGCGCTTCCCTGGCGCGCGCCCGCTGGCGCGCCTGCCGGAGCGATCAGTGATTGTCGCCCCGCTGCCGACGCCCGCACCCGCGCCCGCGCCGGCCGCCCAGGCGGCGCGGGCCGACCTGATTGCCGCGGCACGCTCCGGCGTGGCCTTCCTGCTGGTGGACACACCACGCGGCTTCAGCAGCGGCACCGGCCTCGTTATCTCGGCCGACGGCCGTGTGCTGACGAACGAGCACGTCGTGCGTGACGCGCGCTCCATCGTCATCTCATTGCCGGACGGGCGCCGCTTTCCGGGAAAGCTGGTGAAGGCTGACGGCGGCCTCGACCTGGCGGTGGTGAAAGCCGAGGGCGGTGGCGGCCTGCCGGTGCTGCCGCTCGGCGACTCAGATGCAGTCCGGCAGGGCGATGAAGTCGTGGCGCTCGGCTACCCGCTGTCGAATGTGCTGGGCGTCGACCTGAGCGCCACGCGCGGCATCATCAGCCGCGCCCGCGTCAATCTATCCGGCGCCTACACGACCGACGTCATCCAGATGGACGCCAGCCTCAATCCGGGCAACTCCGGCGGCCCGCTCCTCGATGCCGCCGGCCGCGTGGTTGGCGTCAACTTCGCCGGACTGCGCAACGCCCAGGGAGTCTTCTTCGCCATCCCGATCAACGCTGCCAAGCAACTGATCGCTGCCAGCAGCTAAACTGAAGCCCAGACGGGATGCCCAGGCCACCGTAGGGGCGGCTCGCGAACCATCCCTACGCTACGCAATACGAAGTATGCTATTCCCATGCGCGCTTCGGTAGAGGGCGAGGGATGGCCGGCGCGGCCAGAGTGCCGGTGCTGGAACAAGCAGAGCGCCCCGGCGAAAAGCGGCCGGGGCGCTCTGCTTATCATCTTGGACGGCGACTTCAGCCGACGGCCGCGCTCCGTCAGGACGGCAGCGTCTTGAAGGAGTGAATGGAGTCGTCGACGATGCGGCCGTTCTGGTCGCGCGACATGACGCGATAGTAGTAGACGGTGGCTGGCAACAACCGATCGATCAGCACGTCATGCTCGGTGAGGTAGGCGCTGGTCTGACCGATGTTGGTGCCAAGGTCCTGGGTCGTGCCGTACTCGACCCGGCTGGTGGCGGCAATGTTCGTCGTCCACTGGATGCGCGCCGACGTGGCGGTGAGTGCCGATCGCTCCAACTCCATGATCTTCGGCCGCGAGCCGTCGTCGCCTGGCTCAACGGTTGTGCCGCTGTCATTCAGCTCGTAGCGCCACTTGTAGTAGTGCTGCCCGGCGTTGCCCATCTCGACCTCGAAGCCGGGTCGATTGGTGGGCGTGTAGGTCAGCACGCGGCGCTCGAACAGTTGCACCATCGCCCAGCGCTCGATGCCACCGACCTTCGTGCGCACCCAGTACGGCTCGGTGACCGGCAGTCCCATGAAGAACTCCCAGCGTGGAAACAGCGAGCCCTGGGGCGCCAACCGGTTATTCTCCCAGACTGGGCCGGTCTGCGTGATGAATGTCCAGAACTTATCCGGGATGTTGTGCTTCAAGATCGGCTCGAAGACGGCGATCTTGGAGTAGGTCGCCAGCGCCGCCTGCTCGGTCGGCAACTCGCCGATCTGGCTGCGGCGGTTGAAGGTCTGCCGCACCGCCTGACCGATCCGGTTCTGCGCCGGGTGGTCGCTGTTCAGCGAGGCGATCTCCTTGAAACTAGCGTACGTCGGCCCGAGGTCATTGACGTTCGAGGGGTCGCCGGCCACCGGCTCGATCGACGACGTGCGCTTCTCGATCTCGTCGGGGTTGTCGCCGAGCGAGACGTTGCCACTGACCATCTCGCGCACAAGCAGCCCGTTCGTCACGTAGTCGAAGTCGTCCTTGTCCTTGTTGGGGTTGTTGATCTCCATCCGCGCCTTGTCGAAGTACTGGACGAGACGCCGCCCATAGGGCGATTGCTTGTACTGCTCACTGCCATTGAAGGGAGAGTTCGGTCCCCAGGTCCAACTGCGGTCAGTCTGGACTTGCTCGACAGGGCGATCGTTCCGCTCCCAGATGCGACGGAAGGCATCGTCGGCGAAGTAGCGGCCGCCGGTGGTCGTCTGCGCGCTGACCCCGTGCGCGGCCAGCAGGGGCGTCAGCAGCATCAGGCTCACGATCAGCAGGCCCAGTTGCCGGAACACGCGGTACGCCATGGATCCCTCCTGCGATGGGCGCTCGGCCGGTCGACACAGGCGGCCACGAGCGCGACACCTCGGACAGAGCAGTCATTCGGCCACTCACCGACGACCGGCGCCATGCCACACAGCGACGCACTCTGATAACGTGACGCATGGGCACTGGTTTTACCCTCGATAGCGATAGGTGGCTGCTGATGGCAGCGAGGAGGGACCGAATGGCGGAGCAGGATGAACTGATCACGGCGGCGCGTGTGGCGCGGCAGTGGGCCTATGTGCCCTATTCCCGGTTCGCGGTGGGCGCGGCCGTGCGCACGCGGTCGGGCGCGATCATCGGCGGCGCGAACCTTGAGAATGCGTCGTATGGCCTGACGCTGTGCGCCGAGCGAGTGGCGCTGGCGCGTGCCTTCCAGGAGGGCCATGCCCTAGGCGACATTCTGGCCATAGCCGTCGCCACGGACGGGCCGACAGCGACCGCACCGTGCGGCGCGTGCCGCCAGTGGCTGGTCGAGCTAGCGCCGGCGGCCCGAGTCTACTGTGCCGGCGGCCCGGCCGCTGGTCCGCCGCTGGTGACGACGGTCAGCGCCCTGTTGCCGCACGCGTTCGGCCCGGCCGACATCGGCTAGTGGTCGGTCAAGCACCATCCGCTCTGGTGTACGTGATGTAGGGGCACCCCTTGTGGGTGCCCGGGGCGGCGCAGCCACGGTGGGTCGGTGCGCCCCGGCCGGGCACCCGCCGGGCACCCGCCGGGCACCCACAAGGGGTGCCCCTACAATGCGACGCACGCCTGACGGGACACTGGATCGCCCAGCGGAGATCCAAACTGGCCCGCTGGCCCTAATATGAACTAGACTCACTGGACCAGTTTTCTGAAAGAAGGAGGCGACGTTGCCCGCGCAGCCGTTGAACGACATGCAGCAGTATCTGGTCGACGAGTTCGTGGAGGAGTACCAGGACGGCCACCTGTCGCGGCGGCAGGCGCTTCGCCAGTTGACGCTGATCCTTGGGAGTGGTGCGGCGGCAGCATCGATTCTGGCGGCCTGCGGTGCGCCAGCGGCCTCGCCGACGGTCGTACCGACCGCCGTCCCCAAGCCGACCGAAATAGCCAAGCCGACGGTTGCCGCGCCCACCAGTGCGCCTGCCGCCGCGCCGACCGCGGCCACGACCGCACCGACGAGCGCGACGACCGCGGCGACGAAGCCGGCTGCCGCCAATGCCGCCGCGACTACGGCGCCAGCCGCCGGTGGGACATCCGCGGCCGGCACTCCGGCAGCGGCGGCCAAGCCCACGCCCAACCCGGTGACCGTCTCGCCAACCGACCCGGCCATTACCGGCGCCGGCATGATCGACGTGACCGGCGAGGTCAAGCTCACGGGCTACCTGGCGCGGCCTGCCGGCGCTGGCCCGCGGCCGGTCGTCCTCGTCATCCACGAGAACCGCGGCCTGACCGAGCACATCCAGGACGTTGTCCGGCGGGCGGCCAAGGCCGGCTACATCGCGATCGGGCCGGACCTGCTCTCGCGCGCCGGTGGCACGGCCAAGTTCACCGACCCGGCCCAGGCGTCCGGCGCCATCGGGCAACTCAAGCCGGAGGAAGTCATCGCAGACCTGAAGGCGTTCATCGCCCACGCGCAGAAGTTGGAGGGCGCCCAGGCCGACCGGCTGGGTGTGACCGGCTTCTGCTGGGGCGGCGGCCAGACCTGGCGGCTCGCCACCCAGGCGCCGGAGGTCAAGGCGTCCGTGCCCTACTATGGACCGGCGCCGGCGCTCGATCAAGTCAAGAACATCAAGGGACCGGTGCTGGCGATCTACGGCGAGACGGACACGCGCATCAACGCCGGCATTCCCGATCTGGAGAAGGCGCTCAAGGAGGCCAACATCACCCACCAGATCAAGATCTTCCCCGGCGTCGGCCACGCGTTCCACAACGACACCGGCGCTGCTTTCAACGCCGACGCGGCGAAGGAGGCGTGGGCCATGACCATCGCCTGGTTCGACAAGTATCTCAAGATGTAGGAACGTCGGGCCGACGGCGCTCCGGCACGGCGATGTCGCCTCGCCACGCGGGCTGGCATCGCCTTCGATCGTGACCCGAGAGGCGACGTGACGAACGATTCAGATGCCGGCCCGGGGTTGGGACCGCACGCCGCACCCGCCGTGGCCCAGGGGTTTCGGGTGGTCGCCGTGCTGGCGCTGGCGCTGGCGGCTCTCGTGTTGCTTGACGAGGTCAGCCGCGCCCAGAATGTGCTGGCTGACTGGCACGCCTACTATCGGGCGGCCACCAACCTGCTGGCCGGCCGCGACATCTACGCAGAGGGTCGCCTCCTGCTGGAGCGCGACAGTTACGATTTCTGGGTCGACACTGACGGTCAGTACGTCTATCCACCGCTGCTGGCGATGCTGGTGTCGCCGTTAGCGGCGACACTCGATATCGGCAAAGCCGGCGACGTCTGGTTGGCGCTGCTGGCGCTGGCTGCCGTTGGTGCGTTGGGCGCGGTGGCGCTGGCGCTGGGGCGACCGCCGCGGCCAGAGACGCTCGCGGCGCTGGCCGTACCCGCGCTCGCCAGCGTGCCCGTGCTGCTCAGCATCCGCTACGGCCAGGTGGACCTGCTGCTGGTGCTGGGCACGACGCTGTCGCTGCTGGCGCACGTGCGCGGGCGCGACTGGCTCGCGGGGCTGGCGCTGGGCCTGGCCGTGGCCATCAAGCCGACGCTGGCGCTCTACGGCCTGTTCTTCCTGCGGAAGCGGCGCTGGTCGACGCTCGTCATCGCGGCCATCACCGGGCTGGCGCTCGGCCTGGGGCCACTGCTGGCGCTCGGTGGCGCCTCCCTGGCCGACTGGCTGGCCATCGCGGCCTACTTCTCCGGTGGCGAGTACCCGAGCTACCCGAGCAATCAGTCGCTGCGCGGCTGGCTGCTGAGGGCGTTCGCCGGCGGGCCGCGACACACGCCGCTGCTGGCCAGTCCGGCGCTGGCCGTGGCGCTCTGGCTGCTCATGACGGGAGCGGCGCTGGCGCTGTGGTGGCGATGCCTGTCGGGCCGCGCGACAACTGGCGCGCGTGCGATGGCCGAATTCAGCCTGACGGTGGCGCTGATCTTGCTGATTGCGCCGTTGAGCGAGGACATTCACTACGTCGCACTGCTGCCGGCGCTGGCGCTGCTGGGTGATCAAGCGGCCTGGGGCGCTCCCGGCCGCGCCCGCTGGTGGGCGCCACTGGCGCTGGTGGCCGCCGGCTACTTTGCAATGCCCTGGCTGGATTTCGCCTACAATCGCGGTGGCGGCACGCTCAGCCGGCTGGTCTACTCCGGCGCCTACCTGTACGGTCTGGCGCTGGTGGCGGCGGCACTGGCGACGCTGCTGCTGGCCGAGCGACGCGCAGCGCAGCCGGCGGCGCCGATCGATGCTCCAGGCGCCGGTGATCTCTGAGCCGGTCGCCACTCAGGCGAGCCAGATCGGGTTCGACCAGGCCCGCCGGCCGCTCTCATCGATGACGGTCACGCGACAGTAGCTGCCGGCGAACGGCTCCACCGACAGCGCCGCCTCCATCACTGCTGGGCCACGTACGACGCGGGATGCCGCGGCCCGGCCGCTGACGACGATGAGGCGGGCCGGCGACGTGGCGACGCGCAGCGTGCCGTTGTCGACCTCAATCGACTCGATCGTCGGTCCCTGACTGGAGTAGTAGTGACCAGCCTTGAGCGCGGCGAGCAACGCCGCCGGCGTGAGGTCCGCCGCCTTGACCTGCACCCAGGCCGCCAGGCTGTCCGCACGGCCGCCGAAATGGGCGTCGTCGGCGGCATAGGTCGAGAGGCGGCGGCCACGGGCCAGCATCATATCGGCCAGATGCCAGCTGTCGCCACGGTCGCTCTCCTGCGCGCACGTCTCGTTGTAGACCTCGACTGCATCGGCGCTCTCGATCGTCAGCGCATCAGCTAGCGTCAGGTTGTACCAGGCGGGATGGGCGATGCCGACGAAGGCGCCGGCTTCGCTGGCGCGGGCTGCCAGCGCCGGCCCCGTCTCGTCGGCGCCCGCGGGGGCGAAGTCGAGCGGCAGGCCAACCGCCACCAGATGCCAGCGCTCGCCCACTTCCGTGCGCGGCCCGTGCAGTTCGGCGCCTAGCAACGTGGTAAACCCCGCCGTGCGGAACCCCGTCGTGTCGGTGATCGGGAATCCATACCGGTCGAGGAAGTGATCGGTCAGCGACAGGAAATCGTAGCCGGCGTCTCGATAGGTCCGCATGACGTCGTCTGGTGACAGGCGCCCGTCCGACCGGGTGGAGTGGGTATGGAGGTTGCCACGGAAGAAGCGACCCGGCTGCGCGAACGGGAGTGACTGCACTGACGACCTCCTGCTGAACCCGCTGAGCCAACGGCACTGACTGATCGATGTGGCCGAACCGGCGCGCCGCGCGCCGCACAACGCCCGACGCGACAGCATGCCGTCGCTCTCAACGGGCGCGGCCAGTATGATACGCCTTCCGGCGCGTCTGCGCCGCGCAGGTGGAGTACTCGCTGGGAGGAGACGGGGCGTGGAGCGGCGAAAATGGGAGATGTGCGTGGTGTCAACCGACACCACCGATGCCTATGTCGAATACTGGGACCAGGCCGGTCCGGACCGCAAGGCGCTGTCGGCCACCAATGGCGGCGATGCGACGCAGGTCCGGGTGCGCCGGGTCCTGAGCCAGCTTGGTGACTCGGGCTGGGAGATGGCCGGCGTCGCCGGCAGCCTCCTGTACTTCAAGCGGCCAAAGGCCTGAGACGGCCGGGGCGCCGGCCACGTCTCCGCAGTCCCAGTTCCGTCCCTGGCGGCGCCCGTGACCGCGCCTACCAACCGCCCGACGCGCTCTCCGGTGGCGCGCTGCCGGCATCGCTGGCGCGCTTGTCCATCAGCGCCCAGAAGTCGGCATCCCAGGCCGGCGTGCCCGGCGCGACCGGCAGCAGCCGATAGGCCGCCCGGAAGACGAGATAGAACGCCAGGGCGAAGCCAGCGATGCTCGGCACAGGAAAGAGCAGCCGGGTGATGGCGTTGACCTGCGCGACCTGCTGGTTGAACGCCTCCACGCCGAACGGCGCGACGACAATGCTTCGGTTCAGCCAGAAGTTGATCGCGCCCAGGGTCAAGTTGACGGCGACGACGATGGCTGTGCCAGCAACCACGGCGCGGCGCAACGGCGGCTCCCCCAGAAACGCGTGCAGCGTGGCGTGCTTCGCGGGCGTGTCCGGCCGCACCACCTGAGCGAAGAAGTATTGGAGCAGCGGCCGGCCGGCGAGCAGAGAACCGGCGAAGACCGTCACGGCGACGGCGAAACTGGCGCTGTCTTTGAGGGCGAACAGCAGGCCGTCGACGAACCAGAAGGCGAGCGCGCCGCTGACGATTGCCGACAGGCCGATGTAGCTGGTGATGAAGTTGAAGGCGCGCGTGATGAACAGCAGATCGACGGCGATCCAACCGACCGGCACGAGCGCGGCGACAACATAGGCGAGCGGCGCGCCGAGTGGCGTCGTCAGGAAGTTCAGCACGGCGATCGGAATGACCGCGCCAAACACCAGGTCTAGCGCCAGCTTCGTGCCCTGTCCCATCGCCATCACCAGCCCGCCGCCGCGCTGCCCCAGGCCGGTCCCGACGCTGCATGCAGCCGGCCGGTACTCGGATCGCGGCTGACGGCGCACACCCGGCCAAAGGGTGTCGCACCCGGCTCGCTGGCCTGGACGACGATGTCGTGGCCGAGCGCCGCCAGCGCCTCGACGACGGCCGGGTTGATGCGGTCGTCCACAAAGGTGGCTTCGCCCTGGCAGTGTACCCGCGGCGCGTCGACCGCCGCCTGGAGCGGCAGTCCGAAGTCGACCGTGTTGAGAAACGTGTGCAGCACGCCGCTGAGGATGCGGTAGCCACCCGAGCCGGCCGCGCCGAAGGCCGCACCGTCGTCGCGACGAGCCGCCAGTGCTGGCACCGCGAAGATCGGCATCTTGCCCGGCGCGATGGCGTTGGCGGCCTCAGGCCGCGGGTCGAAGTTCTGCATGCAGTTGTTGAGAAAGAAGCCCCCCTCGGGCACGTAGACGAGCGAGCCGAAGGCGCTGGTGAGGCTGGTGATCAGGCTGGCGATCATGCCATCCTGATCGGCGGCGACCATCTGGCTGGTGCCGGCAATGCCACCGACCGACGCCACCGGCGGCAGGCTCGTCGGCGCGAGTGCGCCATCGTCGAACGGCCATGGATTGCCGGCCACGATCGGCCGCGGCGCGGCTCGGTCGAGGTGGATGTCGCGCGCTCGCGCCTGGGCGAAGGCGCAACTGGCCAGACCATTGACGGGACTGCGCGTGACATCGGGGTCGCCATAGTGCCGCATATTGTCGGCGAAGGCGTGGCCGAAAGCTTCGGCGGCCAGGTGGTAGTAGCCGGCGCTGGTCGGTCCCAGGGCGGCCAGGTCGAAGTTGTTCAGGATCGAGAGCGCCTCGGCGCCGACCTGGTCGTTAGCAGTGACATAGTCCCAGTCACGGTAGCGCGCCGGCCGTTCGCGCAGCACTTTGGGCCGGTAGGCGTCGAGATCGGCCGCCGACAGCCGCCCGCCGCGCCCGATCGTTGCCCGCTCGATGGCGGCGGCGATTGGCCCTGTATAGAACGCGGCTGGCCCGGACTGGGCGATGGCGCGGAGCATCGTCGCCAGGCCGGGGAAGCGCAGCCGGTCGCCGGGAACACCGGGCGCGCCGATGCGCGGCAGTGTCCCATCGCGCAGCAGCACCGCCGCTGCATCTGGCTCAGCCTGGATGTCAGACAGGCGCCCAGCCAGATGGAGAATGATGCTCCAGGTGGCCGGCAGCCCGGCCTCAGCGGCCTCGATCGCCGGCTGCATCACCTCCGCCAGCGGCAGTCGGCCGAGGCGGGCCTGCGCCTCGCACAGACCGGCCACCGCGCCCGGGGTCGCCGGCGCTAGCGGGCCGCGCTCATTGCGCTGGCCAAGCACGCGCGGCCAGCCGTAGTACATGGCCGGCTGCGACGGGTCTGGTTGGAACATGGTCGGTGACGCGCGCAGCGGCGCCCGCGCGTAGTGATCGATTGTCAGGAAGCCATCCTGGCCGGGGATGGCGACAGCCAGCCGCCCATAGCCACCCAGGCCGCAGGAGGCCGGCTCGACCACAAAACCGGTGAAGGCGGCGGCCACGATCGCGTCGATGGCGTTGCCGCCACGCATGAGCATGCGCACGCCAGCCTCCACCTCGGCCGGATGGCCACCGGCCACGACGCCGCGCTCGGCGACGACCTCGCTGCGGCTGGCGATCATGGTGCTGCGGATCACGGCGCTGCGCTCCCGATCTCTTGTCGCCGCGCATCGATCCGGCTCGGGCGGAACCAGGGCGGATGACCGACCACTGCCGTTCGCTACCGGTGTAGCCTGCGCCCGGCCGGCGGCTACAGGTTCGGCACGGCCTCCGGCACGCCTAGCTCGGTGGCGGTGCGCTTGATCTCGCGCCAGGTCGCGTCGGGCACCGGCACACCCGCCTGCTCGCGGCGGGAGCGCTCCCGCCGCTCTGGCTCACCAGGAACCAGCACCTCGGCCACGCCATCCGCCGGCGGCACCGCCTTCACCTGGTCGATCATCCAGTCGACGCGCTGCCCGTAGTCAGCGGCCGCGGTAAACGTGCTGGTGTTGACCGCCCACAGGAAGAAGCCCATCGGCGATGGCCCGCCCGGCAGACTCAACTCGCCGGTGACGCCTTGCGACAGTGCGGCGGCGGCCATCGCCAGGCCGAAGCCTTTGTGACCGCCAAAGGTCAACATCGTGCCGCCATCGGCGAGATCATTCGGGTTTGTCGTCGGCTGGCCGTGCTTGTTGAGGAGCGCCCCGGCTGGCACGTCGACACCCTTGGCGCGGGCGACCTCCACCTTGCCGCCAGCGATGACAGTCGTCGCGAAGTCGACGATCATCGCCGGGCGCTGTCCGGCCGGCAGGCCGATCGCGAACGGGTTAGTACCCAGGACGCCCGCGCGTCCGCCAAAGGGCGCGACGCGCGCGCCAGGATTGCCGATGCTGCCGGCCGTCACGAGCAGGAGCACACCCTGGCGCGCGGCGCGCTCCGGATACTCACCCAACCGGCCAACGTGCATGCAATTGACGACACCGACGGCAGCCGCGCCCTGCGTCCGCGCCAGTGCCACCGCCTCATCGGTGGCGAGTCGGCCGGCTAACTGGCCGAAGCCGTCCTGGCCGTCGATGAGCGCGGTGGCACCGCGCCGCTTAACGACCACTGGCTCGACCGCCGGCTTGAGTTGGCCGCGTTTGATCTGGCCGCAGTAGGCGGGGATGCGCATGACGCCATGGGAGTCGTGCCCGGCCAGATTGGCCAGGATCAGGGCGTCGGCGACCGAGGCAGCGATCGACGGTGTGGCACCGGCGGCCTGGAAGACGGTCTCGGTCATGGCGCGGAGTCGGTCGGCAGAAGCCACTGGCATGGCAAGCCTCCTGGGTTCACTCGTGGCCGGCGTGCGGCGCCGGCGGATTGCCGCTGGTTGTACGCCACGGACCGCGCGCCGTCAATTGCCGGTAGAATCGCCGTAGGCCAGTGATGCCGGCAGGCGCGACAGGCGGAGGACACCATGAACATCGACCAGACGACCGAGTTCGGCGCCCGCCTGGCGCGGCGCCTCGCGGCAGATGAGGTAATCTGGCTAACGACGGTCGCGCCCAGCGGCCGGCCACTGCCCAGTCCGGTCTGGTTTCTCTGGGACGGTGGGCGGTTTCTGGTCTACAGTCAGCCCGGCACACCCAAGCTGCGCAACATTGCCCTCAATCAGTGGGTGAGCCTCCACTGTAACTGCTCCGTCGATGGTGACGACGTGATCGTCTTTGCCGGCGTTGCTTCACTGGATCCGGAGCAGCCGCCGGCCGACGAGGCGACGGCCTACCTGACCAAATACCGCGCCGCTATTGGGCGCATCGGCATGACGCCGGCGAGCTTTGCCGCGGCCTATAGTGTGGCGATCTGGGTGACGCCGACGGGTGTGCGCGGCCACTGACGCGCTGGTACCGGCGGGCAGCTCCGTTCGTTGTTCTCGTGCGGCGTCCACGGTCGATGGAAACGGGGCCAGGTGGCATGGCGGCAAGCAGCGAGATCGAGCGCGTGCGCGAGCGGGTCGACATCGTCGATCTGATCAACCGGCACGTGCCGCTCAAGAAGGCGGGGCGCACCTACAAGGCCTGCTGCCCTTTCCACCAGGAGAAGACGCCGTCGTTCGTCGTCTACCCTGAGACCCAGAGTTTCCACTGCTTCGGGTGCGGTCAGAACGGTGATGCGTTCTCGTTCCTGATGAAGATGGAGGGGCTGGACTTCCCCGGCGCGCTGGGCCGCTTGGCCGAGCAAACTGGCGTCGAGCTGAGCCGGCGCACCGGCGGCGAGCCGGCCATCGACGCCCATCGCCAGCAGTTGCTTGACGCAACTGCTATCGCAGCGGCGTTCTTCCAGCATCTGTTGTTGCACGCCAGCGCCGGCGCGCCGGGACGCGACAGCCTGGAGCGACGTGGCATAGCGCGGACCAGTGTCGAGATGTTCGGCCTGGGCTACGCGCCGGACTCGTGGGACACGCTGCGCACCCACCTGCGCGAGCGGGAGATTCCCGAGGCGACGGCCACCGAGGCGGGCCTGCTGAGCGAGCAGGCCGAGCGCGGCCGGATTTACGACCGGTTCCGCGGTCGCCTGATATTTCCGATTCGGGATCGCGAGGGGCGCATCCGTGGCTTCGGCGGTCGGATCGTCGGCGATGGGCAGCCGAAGTACCTGAACAGTGCCCAGAGCGCCATTTTTGACAAGAGCCACCTCCTCTACGGTCTCGACCTGGCGGCGGCCGACATCAAGCGCGCCGATCAGGTGGTGATCGTCGAGGGCTACGTCGATGCGCTGATGGCGCACCAGTGCGGCCACGCCAATGTGGTCGCGACGATGGGCACGGCGCTGACCGAAGCGCAGGTTGGCTCACTCAAGCCGCTCACACGCCGGCTGGTGCTGGCGCTTGATGCCGACGCCGCCGGCCAACTAGCCACGCTGCGCGGTATTGCCACGCTGCGCCAGGCGCTCGCCGACGACGTGGCGCCGGTGATCGACGGGCGGGGGCTGATCGACTTTCAGCGGCGGCTGAACGCCGACATCCGGATCATGCCGCTGCCGGCTGGCGAAGACCCCGACAGCCTGCTGCGCCGGGATGCCGCCGCCTGGCCGGGGCTGGTCGATGGCGCGCGGCCGCTGATCGACTTCATGATCGAGGCGTTGCTGGCCGGCGCAGACCTCGGTCAGCCGGCCGCCAAGCGGCAGATCGTCGATCAGGTCGTGCCAGTGCTGCGCGAGATCGGTGACCCGGTGATCGTCGCCCACTACGCGAACCAGCTTGGCCGTCGCCTTGGGCTGGACGACCGGGTCATTGTCAACGAGGTGGCGAAGCGCGCGTTGCGGGTGGCTCGCCAGTCTGTCCGGGAGGAGGCCGCGACCGCGCGTCAGGCGGCTCCGGTGGAGGACTACCTGCTGGGGCTGCTGCTCCGCTATCCTGAGGTCGCGCTCGGCCTGGCCGACCGGGTGGAGGACACCGACTTCACGGACGTGCGCAACCGGCTCGTCTGGACGGCACTGCGCGAGCGCCTGGTGACGGGGGGGGCGGCGGCCACAACCGCCCTGGCGACGAGCTTGGACGACGCACTCGCCGGCCGGGTGACCGAACTCGTGGAGCGGCTGCGCCACCAGGCGGAGTTGCCCCCGGCGCGCGCGCGCGAGGAGGCGGTCGAGACGCTCAAGAACGTTCGCCGCCGCCACGACGAGCGTGCGCGCGAGTACTGGCAGACGTTGCTGCGCGACGTCGAAACGGGCGGCGATGGGCCACCGCGCGACGAGATCCTCGGTCATCTGGCCGAGCTGGTTGGCGCCGACCGGCACCATCGCTACTACCCGCGTCCTAGCCCCTACTTCCGCGATATCCGCACCCGTGACTCGTAGGCCGATCACGGCCGGGCGTGCGTTGCATTTCTCGGAGGGACGTCGTACAACTACGCCACGATGACGAGGGGACGGTCGCGGCGCACTT
>JADLAZ010000040.1 GCA_020849725.1 Chloroflexota bacterium | reverse complement strand
TTCGCCTCGCCCTGGATCATCGGCTTCTTGCTGTTCACCGCTGGGCCGATGATCGCGTCGTTCTACCTCGGGTTCACCGAGTACAGCATGGGCGCGCCACCGCGCTGGGTTGGCCTGGCCAACTATCAGCAGGCGTTCACCGGCGGGGATCCCCAGTTCTGGCCTTCGCTCGGTCGCACCTTTCTCTATGCCATCACCATCGTGCCGCTCGGGCTGACCGGCTCCCTGCTGATCGCCTTGCTGCTCAACCAGCACCTGCGCGGCACGGCCGTCTTCCGGACGCTGTTCTTCCTGCCGTCACTGGTGCCGATCGTGGCGTCGGCGGTGCTGTGGCAGTGGCTGTTCCAGCCCGAGTTCGGCGCCATCAACTGGCTGCTGAGCCTGGTCGGCATCCAGGGGCCGCTGTGGATGGCGGACTCGCGCTGGGCGATGCCCTCGCTGATGGTCATGGCGCTGTGGGGCGCCATCGGCGGCAGCACGATGGTCATCTTCCTGGCCGGCTTGCAAGGCGTGCCGCTGGAGATGCACGAGGCCGCCTCGATCGACGGCGCCGGCCCGGTGCAGCGCTTCTTCCGCATCACCCTGCCGCTGATCACGCCGACGATCTTCTTCAACCTGATTATCGGACTGATCGGCGCGTTGAAGGTGTTCGAGGCCGCCTTCGTTGCCACCAAGGGCGGGCCGAACTACGCTACCTGGTTCTTCATCCTGCACCTCTATCAGACGGCCTTCCAGAACGTCGAATTGGGCTATGCCTCGGCACTGGCCGGCGTCTTCTTCGTCGTTGTCGTGGCGCTAACGTTGGTCAACATCGCCCTGTCGCGCCGCTGGGTCTACTATGAGGGGGAGACGCGCTAAATGACGGCGCCCGCGCTCGACCGCTCGCTGCCGGCGGCGCAGCCGACGATGCGTCACCGGCTCGGCGCGCGCCTGGGCCGGCTTGGCCTGTACGCGCTGGTGGTGGTGCTGGCCATCGTCTTCACCGCGCCGTTCTTCTTCAGCCTGTCCAGCTCGCTCAAGACGGCCCAGGAGTTGCACATCTTCCCGCCGTCGCTGGCGCCGGCAGTGCCGCAGTTCCAGAACTACTTGCGCGTCTTCGAGGTCGTGCCGTACGGCCTGTTCTATGTGAATACCATTATCATCGCCGGCACCGCCACCATCGGCAATGTGCTGTGCGCGGCGCTGGCTGGCTACGGCTTCGCGCGCTTTCGCTGGCGCGGCCGCGACGCGCTCTTCGTCGTACTGCTCAGCACGCTGGTGCTGCCGGAGGAAGTCGTCATCATTCCCAAGTTTCTGATGTTCCACTTTGTCCCAGAGAAGCTGTTCGGGCAGTCGTGGATCAACACCTGGTGGCCGCTGATCGTGCCATCCTGGATCGGCGGTGGCGCCTTCAACGTCTTCCTGATGCGGCAGTTCCTGCTGCAGTTGCCACGCGAGCTGGACGAGGCCGCCACCATCGACGGCGCCGGCTATGGCCGCATCCTGTGGAGCATCCTGCTGCCGCTGACCAAGCCGGCGCTGGCGACGGTCGCCATCTTCTCCTTCCTGGGGCACTGGCGCGACTTCATCCATCCACTGATCTACCTCAACTCGCGCGACAAGTTCCCGCTGTCGCTCGGGCTGCGCTGGTTCCAGCAGTTGCCGCTGGAGGCGAGCGAGCCACGCGAGCACTTGCTGATGGCGGCGGCGCTGCTGATGGCGCTGCCGTGCATCCTGCTGTTCTTCGTCATGCAGCGCTACTTCGTGCGCGGCATCGTCATGTCGGGCATCAAGGGTTGACGCGACCGGCCTGACGACTGACACCTCGCGCCGGCGCGATGCGGCGGCCGGCGCCATCGTCACCGAAGGAGGATGACATGGACCGTGGCTCCATCTCGCGCCGTTCCCTGCTCGGCCTGGTCGGTGGCGCGGTCGCCGGGGGACTGCTGGCGGCCTGCGGCGCGCCGGCTGCTAGCCCAACGGCCGCGCCCAAGCCGGCTGAGCCGACCAAGCCGGCGGCAGCAGCGCCGACGACCGCTCCGGCGGCCAAGCCGGCCGAGCCGACCAAGCCAGCGGCGGCCGCTCCCACGACCGCCCCGGCCGCGGCGGCGACCAAGCCGGCCGCCGCGGCCCCGGCCAAGGCTACTGGCGAGGTCAAGGTCCACTTCCGCAACAACGACGACGCCAAATGGCAGGATGACAAGTTCATCCCGGCCTTCAACGCCAAGAACCCCGGCCTGAAGGTTGTCCAGGAGGTTCTGCCCAACCAGCCGGAGTACTTCCCGAAGGTCGCCGCGCTGCACGCCACCGGCACGATCGGCGACGTGGTCTGGGCGTCGATGGCTGGCTATCGCAGCCTGGCGCTGCGCGGCATCACCCGGCCGATCGACGATCTGATCAAGGCCGATAACTACGATCTGAGCGACTACATCGAGATTGGCATGTCGGACATGCGCTGGGACGGCAAGCTCTTCGGCATGCCGTGGGGCTCCCACACCGGTGCGCCATTAGTCGTCTACAACGTCGATATGGTCACCAAGGCCGGCCTGAAGATTCCCGACGACATCAACACCTACGAGAAGCTCCTGGCGGCGGCGAAGAAGCTCCAGGTCGTCAAGGACGGCAAGCCGGAAGTCTACGGCTTCGCGCCGGCGACCGGCGCCGCGACGATCTTCCAGTGGATGCGCGCCTTCGGCGGCAGCCCCTGGGACGCCGACGCCAAGAAGGTGACGATCATGTCGCCGGAGAGCCTGGCCGGCTTCAAGGCCTGGACTGAGTACTACGTCCAGGACCTGTCGCCAGTGCCGAGCGCCAACACCAACCTGCCGCAGCTCTTTGCCGGCGCGCGCATTGCCATGACCCAGCTCGGCTACGAGGTTGACTTCAACCCCGGCAAGGGTATCGGCGACAAGTTCAAGTGGGAAGTGGCGCTGATGCCGAAGGGGCCGACCGGCAAGCTGCCGACGAACTTCACCATCAACGGCATCACCATCGCCGCCAAGGCCAAGAATCCCGAAGGCGCCTGGCAGTATGTGCGCTATCTGATGGACAAGGAGACGCAGCTCCAGATCGTGATGGCCGGCGCCGGCCGGCCGGCGGCGCGCAAGGCGATCCTCGACGACCCGACGCTGAACGAGAAGCTGAAGGGTCACAAGGCGATGCGGCCGACCTTCGACATCGCCCAGGGCTGGCTGGAGCCGGCCAACCTGCGCATCGAGGAGGCGCGCACCGTCATCGAGCAACTCGTCGGGCCAGTCGCGGCCAAGGAGGCCAAGCTCGACGACCGGATCAAGGAAATGGAGCAGAAGCTCCAGCAGGTGCTAGACAAGCCGCGCGCCGAGTAGCGCGCGCACTCGCGGCGGGCCGGTATCTGTCCGGCCCGCCGCCGTGGCGCCTACAATTCTGGGGCCGGCAGCGGTGGCCGGGCCACAGCATCCGGCACGGCGACTGGCAGGCCCTGCCGGACGCGCCACCATAGCGCCAGCGCCACCGCCGGCGCCATCACCGTGTAGGCGCCCCACAGACCGGGCAGGCCAAGCTGCAGGGGGCCGACGGCGATCGCGCCCAGCCCGACCGCTGCCCAGAAGCCGAGTGTGTTCGCCCACAGTGGATAGGTTGTGTTGCCGGCGCCGCGCAACACACCGCCGAGCGTGAACATGATCGCGAAGAACGGCATCGCCAGCGCGACGACGCGGAAGCTCTGGACGCCAAACTCAATCACCAGCGGGTCGTCTGAGAAGAGCCGCATGACCGGCTCGCCGATGACCGCGAAGATCAGGCCGCAGGCACCCATCCAGATCGCTGCCCAGCGCGTGGCGATGCCGGCGGTCGCGGCTGCCTCCGCTGGTCGGCCCGCGCCCAGCGCCTGCCCGACCAGCGCGGTCGCGGCGATCATGAAGCCAATGCCGGGGATGAAGCCGACCGAGAGCGCTGTGAACGTCAGCCGCTGCGCCGCCAGCGCGTCGGTGCCCAGCCCGGCCACGACCACCGTCAGCGCCACGAACGACAGGCTGGTCAGAATCTGCTCCAGCGCGGCCGGGATGCCCAGCTTGAAGACGCGCCGGGCCACGGTCAGGTCGGGCCACCAGCCGTCACGCCCGCGGATCGTCAGCAGGTCGCGCCCCTTGTACAGTGCAAACAGCAGCAACGCCGCACCGGCGATACGGCCGAGCGTGGCCGCCCAGGCACTGCCAGCCGGCCCGAGCGCCGGGAAGCCAAAGTGGCCAAAGATGAGCACGTAGGCGGCGACGGCGTTGATGGCATTCGCCAGCAGCGTCGCCAGCATTGGTGTGCGCGAATCGCCCGAACCGCGCAAGACCGCGCCGGCCGCCAGCATCACGATCAGAAACACGCTCGTGCCGGCGATAATGCGCCAGTAGTCGGCGCCAATGGTGGCCACCTCACTGGTAACACCAAAGGCCGCCACCAGCGGGTCGGCGAACACGACCGCGACGACCGACAGCGGGAGACTGATCAGCACCGCCCAGGTCAGCGCCTGACGCGCCAGCCGGCTGGCCGTTTCGCCCTGGCGCGCGCCGCACGCGAACGCGACCAGGATCGACGCGCCGATAGTGACCGCGGCCAGGATGGCGATCAGAAAGAATGTCAACTGGAAGCCGATGCCGACGCCGGCGATGGCCGCCGCGCCCAGCCGCGCCACCAGCAGCGTATCGACGATGCCGAGCAGCGTCTGCAGCAGGTTCTCGCCGATGACCGGCCAGGCCAACCGCAACACGCGCCGCTCCAATCCTGGCTCGATGGCCGTGACCGCCGGCATGGCCACCGGTTCGCTCGCTTCCTCAAATGCGACCACCGTATCCCTCCCCTGTCCCACCGCGGCGACGGACCGAATTAGCACGCCCGTTCGAAAATTGTATCGGCGGAGGCCGCGCCGCGCATTGGTCGGTTGGCCATGCCTGACCGGCTGGTCGGACACTTGCCAAATCGTCATCGCTGCCGCCCGGGCTGAGCGCGCACCCGCCGGGCGTCTGCTACGATAGACAGACGGCTGGCCATCCGCGCGGATGCAGTCCACGCTGGCCGGGCCACGCGTCCAGCCGGCCGGACGATCTCGATCGGTGAGGCACGGCCCATCCCAGCCACCGCTGAAAGGAACCACCGATGAAGCTCGCCTATTCCACACTCGGGTGTCCCGACTGGTCGATCGAGCAGGTCGCTGAGCAGGCTGCACGCCTCGGCTACGGCGGCGTCGAGATCAGGTTGCTCGGCTCAGAACTGCTGCCGGCCGATCTGCCGGCGCGCGAGCGCGCCCGCATCCGCCGGCTGTTCGACGGCGCCGGCGTGGCGATCTGCTGCGTGGCGACCTCAGCGCGCTTCTCGTCGGCCAACGCGCGCGAGCGCGCCACTAACGAAGACCTGGCGGCCCGCTTCATGGCGATCGCGGCTGATTGGGGCTGCTCGCTCATCCGCGTCTTCGGCGGCGAGTTCCCGAAGGAGGTCGCCCGGGATACCGTCATCGGCTACGTGGCCGAGAGCCTGCAACGCGTCGGCGAGCGCGGCGCGACGCTGGGTGTGACGGCCGTGCTTGAGACACACGACGGCTTCGCGGCCGGCGCGACGGTGGCGGCGACGCTGGCCCGCGTCACGAGCCCGAACGTCGGCGCGCTGTGGGATACCCATCACCCGTATCGGATGGACGAGACAGCGACCCAGACCATGGCGCTGCTCGGGTCGCGCCTGCGTCACGTCCACATCAAGGACGCCCGCCGCGACGGCGACGGTTGGCAACTGGTGCTGCTCGGCGAGGGCGAGGTGCCGGTGGCCGAGTCGATCGCCGCCATCCGCGCCGGTGGCTACGATGGCTGGTACTGCGTCGAGTGGGAGAAGAAGTGGCACCCGACCATCCCCGCGCCAGAGGTCGCGCTGCCGCAGCACGTCGCGGCGCTGCGGCCCATGCTCGCCTGACCTCTTGACATGGCCGGTGTGAGCGACTACGATCACGTCCACGAGCAGGCGGGCCGCGTCGGGTCTGCCAGGAGGCCGGTCGTGAGCCACCACTCACAGTCACGACATCTGATCAGCGGGGTCTGGTATTACTTTAGCCCTCCGACGGTACGGTGGGCTGCTTCGGGATGCGCGAAGCGGTAAGGCCAGCAGCCCAACGGAACGTCGGAAGCGGAGGCGACAGCCCTCCGCTTTTTTGTTGGCCGCGTCACGGCCGCAGCGATCGAGGAGGACGACGATGCTGGTGCAATTGCAGAGCGAGGCGACGGAGACTGATATGGCGCGGCTGCTGGACGCGATCGCGGCCGGCGGCGGCCGCGCCCAGGTTGCGCGCGAGCGCGGCGTCGTCGGCGTCGGCGGCGGCAGCGCCACGCTGGCGACGGCGCTCGGTCATCTGCCGGGCGTGGCCGCCGTGACGACGTCGACCGGCAAAGCGCCGCTGGCCAGCCGCGCCTTCAGCCCCGACACGAGCCGGATCCCGGTCGGCGACGTCGTCATCGGCGGCGACACGCCGGTCATCATGGCCGGGCCGTGCACGGTCGAGAGCGAAGATCAGCTGCTGGCGACGGCCCACGCGGTCAAGGCCGCCGGCGCGCACCTGCTGCGCGGCGGCGCCTTCAAGCCGCGCACGTCGCCCTATGCCTTCCAGGGGTTGGGCGAGGCGGGCCTGCGTATCCTCGCCCGCGCCCGCGCCGAGATCGGCCTGCCGATCATCACCGAGGTGATGGAGCCAGGGCTGGTCGGGCTGGTGGCTGAGGTCGCCGACATTCTCCAGATCGGCAGCCGCAACATGCAGAACTACCCACTGCTGCGCGCCGCCGGCCGGAGTGGCCGGCCGGTGATGGTCAAGCGCGGGCTAGCGGCGACCGTCGACGAGTGGCTGCAGGCGGCCGAGTACGTGCTGGCCGAGGGCAACGCCCAGGTGATGCTGTGCGAGCGCGGCGTGCGCGGCTTCGACCCGGCGGTGCGTCACACGCTCGACCTGGCCGCCGTGCCGCTGGCGCGGAGCCTGTCGCATCTGCCGGTGATCGTCGATCCATCGCACGGTACCGGCCGGCGGGCGCTGGTGCGCTCGATGGCGCTGGCCGGGCTGGCCGCCGGCGCCGACGGCCTGATGATCGAGGTCCACCTGACGCCGGACGAGGCGCTGTGCGACGGCGACCAGTCGATCCTACCGGCCGAGCTGGCCGACATCACCGCTCGCGCCGGCGCGCTGCGCGCCCTGATCGCCTGAGTCGGCGCCGGCGGCCGGCATCCGCTGTCTGCCGGCGTCAGTCGCCCTTGGCGCCGGCTTCGCTGATCGCCACCCCACCCACGCCCGGCGCGACCGGCTGCGGCGTGGCTGGTGGCGGCGCGGTGAGGCCGGCCATGCGTTGGGCATCCTCGGCTATCCGCTGTGGCGACTTCTGCGTCTCAGAGCGCAGCATGCGCGTGGCGAAGAACGTCAGTATAGCGAAGCCACTGGCGACCAGGAACGGCACCTGATAGCCGACGAAGTTCAGCACGTAGCCAGTGACCAGTGGCACGATGATCGCTGCTGCATGTTGCATGGTGACGCCCATTGCTAGCGATGGCGCGATCTCGTTGCGCGCCGCCACCTTGCGCAGGTAGGTCGACGCGCCGATGACCGACAGCGGGAAGATGAACGAGTAGATAACATAGCAGCCGATGGCCACGATCGCATTGGGCACGAGCGCGTAGCCGATAAGCGCAACGACATACCCGACGTTGGCCACTGCCAGGATCGGCTTCTCGCTGTGGCGATCGATCAGGCGGCCGAGGTAGGCGCCACACGTCATGCTCAGCGCCGTCGTCGCCAGCATGATGCCCGAGATCATCGGCACGCCCAGGCCGAAGATGTGGACCAGCACCCACGGCCCGAACGAGAAAAAGATCTGCTGCCGCCCGCCATCGAGCAGATTCAATAGGTAGTAGTAGCGGTACTCCTTGCGCAGCACAAACGGATCGCGCTTGGGCGTGAGCGCCGCCAGCGTGCCCTCGTTCAGTGTCGGGAAGAAGAAGATGGCGATCGCTCCGACCAGGGCCAGGAAGGCGCACAGCAGGAAGGTGCTGGAAAACGACAGGAAGCCGGTGAAGAAGCCGACCAGCACCGTCACCATCGCCACCAGCGCGCCGGCGCTGTTGACGGCCGACAGGCGGCCGAGGATGCCGCCGGTGCGCCGCTCGGCCACCAGGCTCATGCCCAGCGCGTGCTGCGTCTGCAGCCAGGTGTGGTAGCCGAGCGAGCTGATGATGACCCACGGCGCGACGCCCCAGAACGACGTGGCCGTGCCGAAGAAGGCGTAGCCGATGGCCAGCAGCACCAGCGCCAGCGCCGTCAGCCGCTGGAGCGACATGCGGAAGAAGATGGCGGTGATGAAGATCAGCAGGAAACCAGGGATCTCGCGGATGGCGGTGATGTAGCCGAACTGCGGCCCGGACAGGCCCAGCACGTTTTCGAAGAAGTTCGAGACGATGTTGCCCTGGGCCGCCATGGCGAAGCCAGTGCTGACCGTGGTGATCATCAGCAGCGTGAACCCACGGCCCAGCGGGGTCCGCACCCACGCCCTTGCCTGCTCCATCATTGCTCCCATCGCCTGCACGTCATGCCGGGCACCCGTTGCCTGCCGCCGGGGATGGCGCCAGTATACATCACTGCCAGGTGGGGAGTGTTAGGAGCCAGGCAGCAGGCGGGCGAACGTTGCGACCGCCTGGTCGACATGGCTGCGCTGCAGGATTAGCGGCGGCAGAAACCGCAACGTCACCGGCCCAGCCGGCAGCGCCAGCACGCCCGCCTCTTGCAGGCCCCGCAGGTACTTCGTGCTGCGCTCCTTCAACTCGACGCCGATCATCAGACCGGCGCCGCGCACGTCGCGCACGCGGCCAGCCATCGCCGTCCGGAGTTGCTCTACAAAGTAGCTGCCGACGTCGGCGCTCTGCGCCAGCAGGCCGTCGCGCTCGATCGTCTCGATCACCGCCAGTGCCGCGGCGCACACCAGTGGGTTGCCACCGAAGGTGTTGCCGTGGGTGCCCGCCGGCACGCCGGCCGCCGCGTCCTCGGTCATCGCCACCAGCCCCATCGGCAGGCCGCCGGCGATGGCTTTCGACACCGCCACCAGATCGGGCATGACGCCGGCGCCCTGGCAGGCTAGCCAGTGGCCGGTGCGAAAGGCCGTCTGCACCTCGTCGAAGATCAGCAGCGCGCCGGCCTGGTCGCAGATGGCGCGCGCCGCCGCCAGGTAGCCCGCCGGCGCCGGGTTGATGCCGCCCTCGCCCTGGACCGGCTCGAGGATGACTGCCATCGTCTCTGGCCCGACCGCGGCCGCCAACTCGTCGACGCTGCCGTAGGTGACATGGCTGAAGCCGGGCAGCAGCGGCTCGAATGGCTCGCGATACTTCTTGTCGTGCGTGGCCGCCAGCGCGCCCATCGTCCGGCCGTGGTAAGCCTTCTTCGTCGCCACGACCGCACGCCGGTCCGGCCGCAGCGCGCGGGCGAACTTGAGCGTCGCCTCGACGGCCTCGGCGCCGGAGTTGCAGAAGAAGAAGCGGCTGAGCGCCGGCGGAAAGACCCGCCGCAGCGCCTCCAGGTAGCGCGCGCGTGGCTCGCTGTAGAACGAGGCGTGGCAGTTGGTCAGTGTCTGAGCCTGCCGCACGATCGCCTCGGTCAGCGTCGGGTGACAGTGGCCGAGGATGTTGACGCCGTAGTTGCTGGTTAGGTCCAGATACTGTGTGCCGTCACTATCCCAAACATAGACGCCCGCGCCCCGCACGAGCGCGATGTCGCGCTTGTTGTAGAGCGGAACCAGGAGGCTGTCCTCGGCCTGCTGGATGGTCTGGACGCTGGTCATGCCGATCTCCTCCATGTGCGACTATGGACGCGGCTCGCGGCAGCAGCGAGCGCGCCGGGCTGCATTCTACCCGCTGGCCGCGCCGTCGTCGCCTCATCATCGCCGGTCGGCTCAGCCAGTGTAGGCCGGGAACTCCGTCCCGAACAGGTCGCGCCACAGCCCGATGGCGTGCCCCTGGCCGAGCGTGCGGCGCCCGGCGGCCTCCGCCTCGCGCGCCTGCTGATAGGCGTTCTCGCACAGCGCCATCGCCTGACGGCGCCGCGCCCGCACATCCAGGTAGGCGTCGACTGCCTCGCCCACGCCGACCGGGTCGCGCGTCGGATACTGCATCACAAAGGCGAGCAGCGAGAATGCCTGCCGGATAGCGCCGGCGTAGTTGCAATCCGGATAGTAGGTGTGCAGCGCGTTGAGCGCCATGACCTCCAGGTGATAGCCCTTGAACAACTCGCCGTGGCCGCGGTTCCAGATCTTGAGCATCCGCACGACCGGTTTGAGCATGCCGGCCAGGTGGGCGTTCGCCCGCGTCATGATCGCCTCGTAGCGGCGCGTGTCGACGGCGGTCCAGTGGCCGACTTCGGCATTGGGGATCATGTAGGCGCCGCCGTGCTTGGGGAAGGCCGGCGTGAGATCAAAGTCGACGTCATCGAAGCAGATATGGACTGCCTGCCCATCAGCGCGGCGGCTGACGTCGCCCTCCGGCAAGTACTCCGCCAGCGCGTCGGCCACGAAGTCCAGCACCAGGTCCGGCCGGTCGGGCTGGTAGAGCGGGCGGTGGCGGCCGTAGTCCAGCGTGGCGAACAGGTCAATGGCCGCGCCGGGGGCGACCTCGGTGCCGCGCGGCTGCGACCCGGCCAGGAACAGGCCCGGCGCGGTCAGCGCCACACGCTTGCTGAGGCTGGCGCGCACCAGTTCGCGCCGGCGCTCGACCGTTGCGGCCGGCACCTCCAGCGTGCGGATATGCTCGCGAAACTCTAGGAAGGCGGTCCCGACGGCCGTCGCCATGCGCGCCCCCAGACCGGACTGGTCACCCCTGCTTCGTGCTTCCCATTATGCAGTAGCGCCCGGCCTGGCTGCAATGGAGCGAACACATCGTGTTGGCTGACCGCGACCTTCACCAAGGTGGCGCTGATCGAGATACATCGTCGGGGCACGGAGATGGCCGGTGTCGTCTGCGCGGTCCTGGATGAGCAGCGGCGGCAGCCGTGCCTGGGCGATCCGGAGCGCGTGCTCGTCCGGCGGCGAGCGCCGCTATCCCCGCGCGAGTCGTCGCCGCGTGCCCGGCCGATGCTTATTCGCCCGCAGCGACGTCCACCTCAGCGATGGATACAGCGTCACCGGCGGGCTGGCCGGCGTCGGTGGCGGGCAGGCGCTGACCGGTGGCCGGATCGTAGACGCCGACGAGCACATGGTAGCGGCCGGTCGGTGCGTCCTCGGGCAACGTCAAAGCGTACTCGGCCTCGGCGCGCTCGCCGGCAGTCCAGGCGCTGGTCGGCTTGCCGCTGGGCGGCAGGTCGATCTGGGCGCGCAAACCACCCTGGGCGTCGACCAGGTGGACGAAGAGCTGGTAGTTAGCGGCTGGTTGCGCGCCCCGCCGCCAGCGCAGCAGCACGCGCACGGTGCCGCCGGGCCGGGTCGCGGCGGTGCTGGCGGCCGTCTCGACCAGGCGGAGCTGGCCGCCATACTCAATCTGGCGTGGCGTGCCGGGCGCGCGCAGCAGCGACTTCGGCCGGTGGATGTGCAGCGCGTCGCGGTGGAGGATCTCGTAGTTGGCGCGCA
>JADLAZ010000039.1 GCA_020849725.1 Chloroflexota bacterium | reverse complement strand
GGGCAGGAGATCTACCGGCCAGCCTGGGCGGCCGCTCGCCACGGCGCGACCAACATGAACACGCTGGTCGCGCTCGGCACCAGCGTTGCCTTCGGCTACAGCGCCGTCGTGACGCTCTGGCCGTCGCTGGCGACGCGCTGGGGATTGCCGCACCATCTCTACTATGAGACAGCGGTCATCATTATCGCGCTGATCCTGCTCGGCCGCTTCCTGGAAGAGCGGGCCAAGCGCCGCACCAGCGCCGCCATCGTCGCTCTGATGGGCTTGCAGGCGCGCACCGCCCGTGTCCTGCGCGACGGACGGGAAGAGGACGTGCCGGTGGAAGCGGTGCAGCCCGGCGACCTGGTGCGGCTGCGCCCGGGTGAGAAGGCGCCCGTCGACGGCGTCATCGTCGAGGGTCGCACCGCGCTGGACGAGAGCCTGCTGACCGGCGAGAGCATGCCGGTCGACAAGGGGCCGGGTGATGAGATCATCGGCGCCACGCTCAACACGACCGGTGGCGTCGTCTTCCGCGCCACCCGTGTCGGCCGCGATACGGCGCTGGCCCAGATCGTTCGCCTGGTCGAGGAGGCGCAAGGCTCGAAGGCGCCCATTCAGCGGATGGCCGACACTATCGCCGGCTACTTCGTGCCGGTGGTGCTGGCGCTGGCGGCGCTCACCTTCGCGGGCTGGATGCTGTTCGGCCCGGAGCCGCGCCTGAGTTTTGCCCTGCAGACGGCGATCGCCGTGCTGATCATCGCCTGCCCGTGCGCGCTCGGTCTGGCGACGCCGACCGCGATCATGGTTGGCGCTGGCAAGGCGGCCGAGTTGGGCGTGCTGATCCGCGGCGGTGAGGCACTGGAGCAAGCCCGGCGCATCGACACGATCGTCCTCGACAAGACCGGCACGCTGACGCGCGGCACGCCGTCCGTGACCGACATCGTGCCCGCCAACGGCCTGGCGCCGACCGAACTGCTGCGCCTGGTCGCGGCGGCCGAGGTTGGCTCTGAGCATCCGATCGGCGCGGCTGTCGTCGCTCGCGCCCGAGTCGACGGGCTGGACCTGCCGCCGGTGACCGAGTTCCAGGCCATCGCCGGCCATGGCATCCAGGCGCTGGTCGACGGGCGCGAGATTGTCGCCGGCAACCGCGCCCTGTTGGAGCGCTATGGCGTCAACCTGGCGCCGCTGACCGAGGCTGCCGACCGGCTGACCCGCGCCGGCGTCACGCCGCTGTACGTCGCCGTCGGTGGCGCGGCGGCGGGCGTGCTGGCTGTGGCCGACACGCTCAAGCCGGAATCGCCGGCGGCCGTGGGCCAGTTGCGCGCACTGGGCCTGGACGTCCACATGCTCACCGGCGACGCGCGCGCCACCGCCGAGGCGATCGCGCGCCAGGTCGGCATCGACCAGGTGCTGGCCGATGTCCGGCCGGCCGACAAGGCTGCCGCCGTGGCCGCCCTGCAGGCGCGTGGTCGGCGCGTGGCGATGGTCGGCGACGGCATCAACGACGCACCGGCGCTGGCCCAGGCCGATCTCGGCATCGCTATCGGCGCCGGCGCCGACGTGGCGCTGGCTGCCTCCGACATCACGCTCGTCGGCGGTGACCTGCGCGGCATCGTCACCGCCATCGCGCTGTCGCGCCGCACGGTCAGCACCATCCGTCAGGGGCTGTTCTGGGCCTTCGCCTACAACGTCGTGCTGATTCCGGTGGCGATGGGCCTGCTCTTCCCGCTGACCGGCCGGCTGCTCGACCCGGTGCTGGCCGCCGCCGCCATGGCGATGTCGTCAGTCAGTGTCGTCACCAATGCGCTGCGCCTGCGCCGCTTCCGCCGGCCGGCGACCGTCGCCGAGATCACCCATCCAGCGCTGAGCGCCCGCGTCGGCGAGTATGCCTCTCTGGTCGCCATCGCGCTGCTGGCGCTGGCGGTTGGCGCGGCCGCTTTCACGCTGGCGCCGCCAACGGCGACAGCGCCCTCCGCGCCAGTCGTGGCGCCGGCCCCGGACGCCGATCACGGCGTCCACACCGTCCCATTCGTCGTTCGCGTGCGCTGACCAGCGCGCGCCACGCATCATGGAGGTAGCCATGTCCCGCGTTGTACTGACCGTCCCCGACATCTCGTGCAGTCACTGTGAGGCGACCGTGAAGGAGGCGCTGACGCCGCTGGCCGGCGTGCGCACGGTGAGCGTCGATTTGCCGACCAAGCACGTCACCGTCGACTACGATGCCGCCCAGGTCGACATCGACCGCCTCAAGACCGTGCTGGCCGACGAAGAGTCCCCGGTCGCCGCCGTGGCCCGTGAGGCGTGACGCCGTCGCCGCGTGATCTGATGGGCAGCGCATGAAGCAATCGGGCCTACCGGTGGGCAAGGCGCCGGCGGCGCTGCTGGCGGCGCTGCTGGCCCGCGCCGCGCCAACTACGCCTGACCCGTCAGTGCTGGTCGGGCCGGCGACCGGTGAGGACGCCGCCGTCGTCCGGGTGGGCGACCGGGCGCTGGTGCTGGCCCGCGACCCGATCACCTTCGCCACCGCTGACATCGGCTGGTATGCCGTCCACGTCAACGCCAACGATGTGGCCACGCGCGGCGCGGCGCCGCGCTGGTTCCTGGCGACGATCCTGCTGCCGGAGGGCAGTCCGGCCGAGTTAGCGCTGGGCATTGTCGACCAGATCACGGCCGCCTGCGCTGACGTGGGCGCGACGCTGGTCGGCGGCCACACCGAGGTGACGGCCGGCCTACCGCGCCCAATTGTCGCCGGCACGATGGCCGGTGAGGTCGCGCTGGCCAATCTCCTCACCACTGGCGCCGCTCAGCCCGGCGACACGCTGCTGCTGACCCAGGCCATCGCGATCGAGGGCACGGCGCTGCTCGCCACCGAACTGGCGGCCGACGTGGACGCGGCACTCGGCGGTGCTTTCGGTCAGCGCTGCCGAGATCTCCTGCGCGCGCCGGGCCTGAGTGTCGTCCTGGCGGCCCAGGTGGCCGCCGCCGCCGGCGCCCGTGCCCTCCATGATCCAACCGAGGGGGGGCTTGCGACCGCGCTGCACGAGCTGGCTGACGCCGCCGGCTGCGGCCTGCTGATCGATGCCGACGCCGTGCCCGTCCTACCGGAGACACGCCGGTTGTGCGATCACTTCGGCCTCGACCCGCTGGGGCTGCTCGCCTCCGGGTCGTTGCTCATCGCCGCCGCGCCGGAGCGGGCGACGGCCGTCACCGTCGCGCTTGCCGGGCAGGCTATCCCCGTTGCTGCCGTCGGCCAGCTTGAGCCAGCCGCCGCCGACCGCTGCCTGCGCCGAGCCGGCCACAACAGCCCGCTGCCCCACTTCGACCGCGACGAGGTCGCCCGCCTGCTGAACGGCTAACGATCGCTGTGGCGGCCAGCATGTCGCTGCTTCGTTCGTCGCCCGTCCGCGGCGGCGCGTGGGCCAGGCCACGGGCCAACCGGCGGCGCGCTAGAATAGGCTGGGCACCCCTCGTGGCGCGCGATGGACAAAGTGGGATGGCAGGCATGCTTCTGGCGGGAGATATCGGCGGCACGTCGACCCGGCTGGCGCTCTTCGAGATTGCCGGTGGGCAGCCTCGGCCGATCGTGGTCGAGCGCTTCGCCAGCCGCGATTTCGCCGGCCTGGACGAGATCGTGCGGGCCGTCATCGCTCGTCACGGTCAGCTGGTGACGGCGGCCGCGTTCGGTGTGGCCGGTCCCGTGCGTGACGGTCGGGTGGTGACGCCCAACCTGCCGTGGGTTATCGAGGCGGCCAGCCTGGCGCGCACGCTCGGGCTGGAGCAGGTCTGGCTCCTCAATGACCTGGCGGCGACAACCCACGGCATTGTCGCGCTCGAGCCGGCGGACCTGGCGGTCTTGCAGGCCGGCACGCCGGAGGCCGGCGGTGCGCGGGCCATTATTGCCGCCGGCACCGGGCTGGGTGTCGCCGGCGCGCTGTGGGACGGCCGCACCTACCGGGTCATCCCCTCCGAGGGCGGCCACGCCGACTTCGCGCCGCGCACCGAGCAGGAGATCGCGCTGCTCCGCTTCTTGCTCGGCCGCTTCGATCACGTCAGCGACGAGCGCATCGTGTCGGGGCAGGGACTGGTCAACATTCATGCCTTTCTGACGGCCAACGATCAGAGCGAGGAGCCGCCAGCCACGACCGCTGCCATTGCCACCGGCGACCCGGCTGCCGTCATCGCCCAGCACGGCCTGAGCGGCGCGTCGTCGCGCTGCGTGCTGGCGCTCGACCTCTTCTGCGCTACCTACGGCGCGGTCGCCGGCAACGTGGCGCTGGCGATGCTGGCCACCGGCGGCATCTACATCGGCGGTGGCATCGCACCGAAGCTGCTGCCACACCTGCAGAAGGGTGGTTTCATGGCCGCCTTCCGCGCCAAGGGGCGGCTCCGCGCGCTGCTGGAGGCGGTGCCGGTGCGGGTGATCCTGAACGACGACACGGCACTGCTGGGCGCCGGGCGCTACGCCGCGATCTGCGCCGGATTGATCGACGCCGGTGGCTGAGCGGCCGTGTCGGTTAGGAAAGAGGAGCAGGTACGATGACGATGAGCGTCCCACCACTGACGGCGCGACCGGCCTGGGCGGCGCTGCACACCCACGCGGCCAGCCTGCGCGATGTCCACCTGCGCGACCTGTTCGCCGCCGATCCGGCACGCGGCGAGCGGCTCACGGCCGAGGCAGCCGGTCTCTATCTCGACTACTCCAAACACCGCGTGACCGACGAGACGCTCCGGCTGCTGCGACAACTGGCCGAGGAGTCCGGCCTGCCCGCCCGCACGGCAGCCATGTTCGGCGGCGCGCCGATCAATGTCACCGAGCGCCGGGCCGTCTTGCACGTGGCGCTGCGCGCGCCGCGTGATGCGCACGTCCTGGTTGATGGCGAGGATGTCGTGCCGGCCGTCCACGCCGTGCTGGACCGGATGGCGGCCTTCGCGACGGCGGTGCGCGATGGCAGTTGGACCGGCTTTACCGGCCGGCGCATCCGAGCGATCGTCAATATCGGCATCGGTGGCTCCGACCTCGGGCCGGTGATGGCCTACGAGGCGCTGCGCCACTACAGCGACCGATCGCTCACCCTTCGCTTCGTGTCGAACGTCGATGGCACCGACTTCGCTGAGGCGACGCGCGACCTCGACCCCGCCGAGACCCTGTTCATTGTCGCCTCGAAGACCTTCACGACGCTGGAGACGATGACCAATGCGGCGACCGCCCGCCGCTGGACACTGGCGGCGCTGGCCGACGAGCGGGCGATCGCGCGCCATTTCGTCGCCGTCTCGACCAATGCCGAGGCTGTGGCTCGCTTTGGCATCGATACAGCCAACATGTTCGGCTTCTGGGACTGGGTCGGTGGACGCTACTCGATGGACTCGGCCATCGGCCTGTCGACGATGATCGCCATCGGCCCGGACCGCTTCCGTGAGCTGCTGGGTGGCTTCCACGCCATGGACGAGCACTTCCAAACCGCACCGCCGGCGACCAACCTCCCGATGCTGGTCGGGCTGCTGGGGGTCTGGTACCGTGCCTGCTTCGACGCTCAGACGGTGGCGGTGCTGCCCTACGACCAGTACCTGAAGCGCTTCCCGGCCTACCTGCAGCAATTGACGATGGAAAGCAACGGCAAGTCGGTCACGCTCGAGGGCGCGCCGGCCACCTATGACACGGGCGCCATCTATTGGGGTGAGCCGGGCACCAACGGCCAGCACTCCTTCTACCAGTTGCTCCACCAGGGTACGGCGCTCGTGCCGTGCGACATCATCGGCTGCTGCCAGTCGCTCAACCCGCTCGGTGAGCACCACGATCTGCTGCTGTCGAACGTGTTCGCCCAGGCCGAGGCGCTCGCCTTCGGCAAGACCGCCGCCGAAGTGCGCGCCGAGGGCACGCCCGACTGGCTCGTGCCACACCGGACCTTTCCCGGCAACCGGCCATCGAGCGTCATCCTGATCGACCGGCTGACGCCGGCGACGCTGGGGGCGCTAGTGGCGCTGTACGAGCACGCGGTATTCGTGCAGGGCGTCATCTGGTCGATCAACTCGTTCGACCAGTGGGGCGTCGAACTGGGCAAGGCGCTGGCGCAGCGCATCGTGCCGGAACTCACCAGCGCCGCGGAGCCGGCGCTCGCTCACGACAGCTCGACCAACGCGCTGATCCGGCGCTACCGCCGTCGGCGGGCCGCCCCAGGATGACACTCGCCGCAGCTCAGGATGGACGCGAGGTCGAGTGTGACGCGGCCGCGTCCGGTGCGAGCGCCGGCTCGGGCGAGGCGCCAGTGGCGACCGCCTCGCCGTCCTCAGACCCGAACGATCCTGCCGACAGCCGCTTGATCACTGAGGCAATGATGCCGGCGACCGGGATGCCGAACAGCGCGCCCCAGAAGCCGGCCAGCGCCGCGCCGGTCAGCGCCGCGCCGATGACGAGCAGCGGATGCATGTTGACCGTCCGGCCGAAGACGCGCGGCCCGGCCACATTCAGCACGACCTGCTGCACCACCAGCAGCACCAGCGCGATCCACCACAGATCAGTGGGGCGCGTCAGCAGCGCCACCAACAGCGCTGGCAGCAGCGAGATTGCCGGGCCGGCGAACGGAATGATCAGCGCCAGCCCGGCAAAGATGGCGCTGCTGGCCTTGTATTCCAGACCAACCACCACCATGACCAGCGCGATCGCCACACCATAGATCGTCGACAATATCAGTGTGCCGCGCACGTAGCCGCCGAAATTGTCGTTGATGCTCTGGGTGACGGCCCGCACCTCGGGGCGGTAGCGGTTGGGCGTGATGGCGATCGTGGCGGCCAGGATGCGCCGGCCGTCGAGCATGAGATAGACCGAGATGATGAGGCAGAACATCAGGTCGATCATGAAGCCGGCGGCGCCGGTGAGCAGCCCGATGGTGTTCTGGAGCATCTGGCCGGTGAACGCGCGCGCCTGATCGACCAGGCTGAGGTAGAAGTTGCGCAGGTCCGTCTCAGAGAGGCCGAAGTCGAGCGCCCGCTCCTCCACCAGCGTCAGCAGTGCCGGCGTCTGCGCGGTGTAGGCGTTGACCGTCTCGCGCAAATCGTTCGCCTGATCGGCGAAGACGGGGATCAACAGCAGCGTGGCGGTGAAAAGGACGGTGAAGGTCAGCACAAAGACGGCCGTCACGGCCAGCGGCCGGCGCACGCCAGCGCGCACCAGCGAATCGGTCGGCGGGCCAAGCACGAACGAGATCAGCCAGGCAAAGAAGAACAGCGCGATCACGCGACCGAAGCGGTTCAGCAGGTCGATGACTTCGCGCATCACCCAGAACAGCAGCAGCGCGATCGCCAGTCCGATCAGCACCCGCAGCGCCAGACGGTCGCTCATACGTCTCTCTCCTGTCGGCCGCCAGCGCGGCGGCGCTCGTGCGCGGGCCGACAGTGTACCATGCGTTCTAACCGGTATTGAACGCCGGGCACTCGTGTCCAGCGCAGTCGCAGGAGGCAGGCATGACTGAGCCGGCCACGCTCGGGGCCGACTACATGATCACCTTCGATGGTGGGGCGCGCGGCAACCCCGGCCTCGGCTACGGCAGCTACGAGTTGCGCACCAGCACCGGCCGTCGGCGTATCGAGCGCCTCGACTACGGCGACAACGTCACCAACAATGAGGCTGAGTATCGGACGCTGGCGGCGGCGCTGGCGGACCTGCGTCGAACGCTGACGGCGGCCGGCAAGGAGCCACGCGCGTATCGCGTGCTGGTCACCGGCGACAGCCAGCTTGTCATCAACCAGCTCAACGGCGTCTACAAGCTGCGCCACGCCAATCTGCGCGACTGGCACGTGCAGATCAAGACACTGGCGGCCGACTTTGGCGAGGTGCGCTACGTCTGGCACCCGCGCGCCCGCAGCGTTGCCACGCTCGGCCACTGAGGGCCAGTGGGCCGAGGAGAGCCGGGGACGTGACGGGGGTGGGGGAGCGGTGGAAGGCGATGGTCAGTCGTCGGTGGCTCCCGGCGCCAGGGCACGGCTGAACCGGTAGTTCCGGATCGTCGGCGAGAAGAGTGTGACGCCGATGGCGACGAGCATCGCCCCGCTGCACAGGACCAACGTGACACCGCGCGGACCGATCAGGTCGGCGCCGACGCCGGCCAGGAACGCGCCTAGCGGCGACAGCGCTGCGTTGAGGCTGACGATGCTCATGACGCGCCCGCGCATCGCATCAGGAATGGAGAGTTGCAGCAAGGTCTGGTTGGTCGTCAAAAATACCATCTCGAAGAATCCGGACAGCGCCAGCATGATCAGCGCCGGCAGCAGGTCACTGCTGAGGGCGAACCCGATCAGCGACAGCGCCACCAGCAGCAGCGCGCTCAGTTGCACCAGACCGCGTCGCTCGAAGCGGCCCAGCGAGGCGGTGACCAGGCCACCGACGATGCCACCGATACCGACCGCCGACATCAGCACGCCCAGCACCGCCGGTCCGCCCTGAAAGATCGTCTTGGCATAGATTGGCGGCAGCGCCGAGTAGTTGGGGATGATCAGCAATGGCAGCACCCAGCCCATCATGACGAAGGCGCGCGTTTCGCGCTGGCCAGCGATGTAGCGCACGCCCTCAGCCATCGCGCTCAGTCCGGCCTTGCGCGGCACACCCGTCGCGTCAACCGGGAAGCGGATCAGCAGCGTGTTGACCGCGATCACGGTGTAGATGGTGGCCTGGACCAGAAAGTTGCCGCCAGCGCCGAACCAGACGATCAGCACGCCGCCGACCGCCGGTCCCAGCGAGCGCATCAGCGCCCAGCCAGTCTGGACGAGTGCGACCGCATTCGGCGCTAGCGCGCGCGGCACCAGCACGAAGACGACCGTTTGACGCAGTGGCATGTCGATCGCCTGGGCGACACCGCCGAGGAACGCGAACGCGAACAGCCACCAGACCTGACCCGGTCCAGCCTGCAGTGCCAGGCCGAGCACCAGGCTGATGGTGAGCAGCCAGCCGTTGACGGTCAGCATCAGCCCCCGCCGCGACCAGCGGTCGATGGCCACGCCAGCGACTGGCGCGAAGCTGAGTGATGCTGCCGCCCGCACCAGGTTCACGCTGCCCAGGGCCGCGCCGGAGCCGGTCAGGTCAAAGACAAGCCAACTCAGCGTGACTTGCTGAATCCACTGCGCCGCGTTTGAGAGCGTCGTGCCAAGCAGCAGCAGCCGGAAGTTCCGCAGCCGCAGCGATGCGAAGGTGCCGCCCGGGCGGCCATCGTGGTCAGTCATTCATCGCCAGTCGGCCGAGTCGGCCGAGTAGATCGAGCAGTACGAGCAGGGCCAGGTGTCGGCGCCGATGCTGCGGGCGCCGCAGCCTGCGCATCATACCCCACCCGAACGACGAGCAACCGCCACTGCTGACCCTGTGGTTCTACTCGGCCGACTCGGCCTACTCGTGAAAGGCGAGAACCATCAGGCCGACGACGAGCGCCATGAGGACGGTGACGAGCACCAGTTGGACCAGCAGGAGCGCCGTCATGGCGACTGCCCCCCAGGGGGTGACGCCATGATGGTGGTCTGGGCGACAGCCTCATCGTAGTAGCGCAGGTAGTCGGTGACGTGCGCCGACCAGTAGTTACCATCGTGGGCGCCGGTGTTGAGCTGCCAGGTGTGGGCAACCCCGCGCGCAAGGAGCGCCTCGTGCAGCGCCTGCGCTGTGCCGGCCCACCCGTCGTCAGCGCCGACATCGATCCACACGTGGCGGGGGAACGGGGCATCGGTCGTCTGTAGGATGGTCAGCAGATCGCGGCGGGCAAACTCGTCGTCGACGCCCAGGAACGGGAGTGCCTGATCGGCGGCCCGTACCGATGGGCTGTGCAGCCCTACCGTGCCGAAGCGGTCCGGGTAGGTCAGCGCCAGCGTCAGCGCAGCCGTGGCCCCCATCGACAAGCCGCCGATGGCGCGCGCCGCCGCCACCGGCTGCGTCCGGTAGGTCGCGTCGATGTGGGCGACCAGATCGTCGGCCACGTAGTCGCCCCAGCGCGGCCCCTCGACGTGATTGACCCAGTACGACTGCTCGCCCTCCGGCAGCACGATCAGCATCGGCGCGGCCTGGCCGGCGTCGTGACGGCGCTGGGCAGCATTGACGGCGCCGTACTCGATCCATTCGCCACGGTCGCCGCCGATGCCGTGCAGCAGGTAGAGCACCGGGTATCGCGCCGACGTCTGGCGATACCCCGGCGGCAGGTAGATCCAGTAGGCCATGGTGCGCCCGAGGGCCACGCTGTAGAAGGCATGTGACTCGACGCTGGCGGCGCCGGCGCCCGCGAGTGGGCTGGACGGCGTGGTGTCAGGGCGAGCCACGGCGCTGCCGGCGACTGGGCGTTCATTGGTGAGACTGGCACTGGTGGCCGTGGCCGTGCGCTCGATGCGTTGAGCGATGTACGTCGGGACGGCCGGGGCGTGCTGGGCCGGGGCGACCGGTAGCGCTGGTGACACCGCCCGGCTGGGAACCAGGCTGGGCGCGGCCACGGGCAGCACCGCCAGTCCGCCGCCCGCCAGCAGAACACCGACGAGGGCGCCGGCGGCGGCGATGGGCCGACCGGCCGCCGGTCGCACCGCCCCGGCCACCAGCGCCGGCGCGAGCGACCGCGCCGCGTCCGGCAGGCGTACCAGCGCCCACAGCAGCAGGACTGCCAATGCCTGCAGCATGCTATTGCCGGCTGCGTCGTCGAGGCTGTAGCCGGGGAGGCGCGGCCACCAGACATGAGCGCCGAGGATGACGAACAGGTGCAGCGCATAGGCCGGTAGCGCACGCTGCCCGAGCGGCAGCAGCAGCCAGCCCAGGCCGGCGCGCAGCGGCTGCCACAGGTGCGTGGCGATGGCGAACAGCACCGGGAAGAAGATGGCCGCCGCCAGCAGCCGGCCACCGCGCAGGCCATCCTTGGCGAAGATCGCGGCCACCGGCTCCGCAAGCGGCGTGTGCGGCGCGATGACAGCCAGTGCGATCAGCGTGGCCGCGACCGTGCCCAGCGCGAGCGTCGCCAGGGTCCAACCACGGGTCGCGACCCGTGGCTCGAGGCGGCGCCAGTGCCAGCCAAGCACCAATCCGGCGACAAAGATGACCTGCCAGGCCAGCGGTCGAAAGGTCTCGGGACCGCCCAGCAGCGCATCGATCGGCGCAGTCCAGCCGACCTGATGTCCCCCCCAGATCGCCGCCGAGCCGAGCAGCAACGGCACGGCACGCCCACGCGCCAGCAGCGCCAGCGCCAGCGGCGCGACCAGTACGAGCAGCGCGTACAGCATCAACACGTCAGCCAGATAATCGCTGCGACGCAGTGTTGCGGAATGGAGAATGGCTGCCGGCAGGTCCACCAGCGGTTCGGCCCAGCTCGCGCCGGCCAAACTGGAGGCGCCATAGAAGGCAGCACTCAGGCCGATGGCCATGAGATACAGAGTGCCGGCGCGGCGGAGCGCTCGCTTGGTCGCCGCGCACAGTCCATCGCGGGAGATGACGCGGGCATAGACCAGGCTCATCACCAACCCCGACAGAAAGACGAAGCCCTCGGCTGCCGACACATAGAAGGCGTTGCCGCCGGTCACGGCATACCACCAGGAGGAGCCACCGAGGTGATCGACCAGCATGGCGACGATCAGGCAGCCGCGCAGCAGGTCCAGCCGCGCGTCCCGGCCACTGGCCCCCTGGTAGCGCCAGGTGACCCTGGCCCACGCGGGCAGGGCTGGTAGGCCTGGTCGCGTCCATCGCGCCCGCGTCGCCACGGCTTCATCCTTCGGCATCGAACAGGGTCAGCCGGCCTGGTCCGGTGGCTCCGCTCACCTCCAGCGTACCGGCCACCAGGCGCGGCAGTCCTGAAGAGTGCCTGCGTTTCACGGCAGGATCGGCGGCAGACGAAATCAGCGGCTGGCAGGGGCGATCCTGACCGCGCTGCACCGTCCCTGAAGGCGTTCTTAAGCCTTCCTTAAGGGTGACGGGCGGTTGAAAGCCCGCTCAGGCCGACGATGCCACGTCGTCGGCGAGCTTGAAACCGACGCCGCGCACGGTCAGCACGTAGCGTGGGCGGGCAGGATCCGGCTCGACCTTCCGGCGCAAGTTGCTGACATGCGTATCGAGTAGGCCCGGCTCGACCTGCCAGTCGACACCGCGCAGCTCAGCCAGCAACTCCTCGCGCGTCATGACCCGGCCCGGCTCGGCGGCCAACACCCACAGCAGGTTGAACTCCGTCGGTGTCAGCGCCGCCTCGCGGTCACCGACCTGCACGCGCCGCCGGGCGCGGTCGATCGTCAGGTCAGCCAGGTGGCGCGTCTCCGCCAGCGGCACGGTCGCCTGATCGTTCACCGCCAGACTAGCCCCGCCAACGAGGGCACGGAGCGACCGGCTCGGCGCCGGCTCGGCCACTGCGCGGCGGCTGAAGCCGATGGCGGTGAGCGCGCCGACGGCCCACAGGCCGAGCAGCAGCACCGCATTCGCGCCGAGATACAGCGGCAGATCGGCGGCCTCGATCGGCACGACGGTGGCCTCCGGCAGCCCCAGCACGACGGCGGCCACCGGCCGCCCATCGCCGCCGAGCAGCGGCCGCGCGATGGCGCGCAGCGGTCGTGGCGTGGCGGCGGTGCTGTGTAACCAGAGGTCGCCCCGCCCGCGCAGCGCCGCCCACTGGTCAGCCGTCAGCAGCGGGCCGCTGAGCGGCTCGGTGCCGATCGTTGGGCCGTTCTCCTGCGCCAAAACCACCGTCATCTCGGCCGCGTTGCTGACGCGCCGAGCGAACCGCTCATCGAGCAACTCTCCAATGAGTACCGCGCCGATGATCTCGCTATTGACCGTGACCGGAGCGGCCGCCGCGACCATAAGATGCCCGGCATGGTTGATGGTCTCCGCACCGGCCGTGCTTGCCAGCGCACCCCGAACCAGGCCGGGCGGCGCGTCGATCCGCGCCTCGACAATTGCGGAGTCGCTGGCGATCAACGTGCCATCGGCGGCATAGATGGCAATGACGTCGTCGCGCACGGTCTGGCGCAGGCCCGGCAGCAGGCGGGTGAGGCCGGGTCCATCGTGCGCCACCAGGAGTTGCTGCACCATCAGCCGCGAGGCGATCTCCTGCGCGTCGACGCGGATCCGGTCGCGGTCGGACATGAGCAGCGTGGTCATGAAGTTGGCGGCCGTCATCAGACGGCGCTGCGCCTCGACCTCGGCGCGGCGGCTATCGAGGTACAGCGTCACCAGCGCCGACGCGATGACTGCGACCAGCGACAGCACGCCAAATGCGACCACCAGGCGACCCGGCACGCGGACGACCTCCACGATTCCGGTAGAGTCGCATGGTAGCTACCGACGCGGCTGGCGGCAAGGGGCAAGTGCAAGCGCGGCTGTGAGCGGCTCTGGAATGCGCCGAGATCGCCACGCGACCGACCGCCTGCCGCTGGATGACGACCAGCGCCCGTGGCGGCTCAGCCATCAGCGGCCCACCCCTGACCATCCGTGCCATCTTCCCGTCCGTCGACGGGAACTGTGCCAGACGAAAGCGCGCCCTGCTTCTGTTCGTGTGCTTAGCCTGATACGGGGGGCTACGGGGGCGAGCGCCACACTATCGACCCGGTGAGGTAATCGCTACTCGGCGTAGTGGCCGGGATCGAGGCCGCGGATCAGGTCGCGGACGAGCGCGATACGGGGTACGGTCACACCGAGGCGAGCGGCGCGCTCAAGGCAGTCGCTGAAGACGGCGTCGACTTCTAGCGCGCGGCCGGCCAGCAGGTCCTGGGTCATTGATGGCAGCGGGAGACGGCTGGGGTCGGCGTTGGGAATGAACGGCTGGCTGCTGAAAAATGCGATATTCTCCTCGTCGGTGCGGCCCAGGTAGGTCTTGATGGGGAAGCCGGCGTAGTCGCCCATGGTGACGCCATCGGCGCGGGCGACCGTGTCGACCTCGCGGATGAGCGCCAGGTAGGCGCGGGCCAGGTCGGGCCGGCGCATCATGAGTGGGGCAGGCAAGCGCGAGAGGACGGACACGCCGAAGACGCCGACGGCATTGGCTTCTTTGGACCAGAGCACGCTGCGGATGTCCTCAACCGCCTCGGCCGGCAATTCGGTGGCGGCGATGGCGGCAGCAGCGGTGATGGCGCGCTCCGATCGACCCCGTGGGAACTCGCCCAGGTAACTGGCACCGCGGCTGGTCAGCACGACCGTGCCGTCCGGGTCGCGCTGTCCGGCGGTGATCGTCACCGCGCCGACGACGCGCTCCGGGCCGAACGCCTCGATCAGCAGTGTGTCCTTTTGCATCCCGTTCTGCACACCGCCGACCCAGGCCGCGCGGTCGCCGGCAGCCGGCCAGGCGGCACGCACGGTCGCGATCGCGGTTGGCAACTGGTGGCCCTTGGTCGTGAACAGCACGCCAGTGTTGGCTGGCAGGTCGCGCGGGTCGGCGGTCACGCCGACGACGCCGGGCGGTGCGGGCGCGGGCGCGACCGGCACGGCCAGGTCGACCAGGCCGCGCAGGCGCACCTGGCCGGCGGCCAGCAGCCGCGCGGCCGTGCCCGGTGTTGCCAGCAGCGTCACCGGCGGGCCGGCCATCGCCAGTGACGCGCTGAAGATCTGCCCGAGCGTGCCAGCGCCGATAAAGGCCAGGCCAGGTCCGTGGTCGGTCATGCCCACTCCTCCGATCGCGATGCCGGCCCTACTCGGCCAGCAGATCGCGGATGGCTGCCTCAACCTGAGCGGCCGAGGGCAGGACGGCGGCCTCGAGCGGCGGACTGTAGGGGATCGGCGTCTGTGGCCCGTTGAGACGCATGATCGGCGCATCCAGGTCGTCAAAGCCGCGCGCCGCCACCTGCGCCGCGATCTCGCCGCCGATGCCGCACGGCCCGTAGGTCTCATCGGCGATCAGCAACCGGCCAGTCTTGTGGATGCTGGCCAGGATCGTGTCGATATCGAGCGGCGCCAGCGTGCGCGGGTCGATGACCTCGATCGCGATGCCCTCGCGGGCCAGCGTCTCGGCTGCCTCCAGCGCCTTCGGCACCATCGCGGCGATGCCGACGACGGTGGCGGCACTGCCGGCGCGCGCCACGCGCGCCTGGCCGAAGGGGATGCACTCGTCGGCCTCGGGGTCCGGCACCAGCCCTTTGGTGTTCAGCAGCGACTTGTGCTCCATGAAGATCACCGGGTCGTCGCTGCGGATGGCGGTCTTGAGCAGCCCTTTGGCATCGCGCGGCGTCGTCGGCACGACGACGCGGAAGCCGGCCATGTTGCAAAAGATGTTGTAGTAGCTGCCGGAGTGATGCGTCGCCGACGCGCCGCCAGCGCCAATGCAGCCGCGCAGGACGATCGGCATCGTCAGCCGGCCGCTGCTCATGTACTGGATCTTCGCGGTCTGGTTGATCAGCTCGCCCAGCGCGTCGAGCGCGAAGTCGAAGAACATGTAGTCGACAACCGGACGCGCGCCGGCCATGGCCGCGCCGGTGCATAGCCCGGTGAAGCCGCGCTCGACGATGCCGACATCGCGCAGGCGCTCCGGGCCGTAGAGTTCGAACAGGCCGACGGTCGTGTTGAAATTGCCGCCGCGGACGCCGATGCCCTGTCCGACGACGAAGATCGACGCATCGCGCGCCATCTCCTCGGTCAGGCCCTCGCGGGCGGCGGCGGTGAAGGTCATTTCGCGCATCGTGCTCTCCCTCGCGGACGCCTGTCCGAGACGCGGCTCAGGCCGGCGCGTGCTGGCCGGCGAAAACGTGATCGGTGGCGGTGGCCGGATCGGGCCAGGGACTGGCCGTCGCGAACTCGATCGCGTCCTCGGCCAGCGCCCGCGTCTCCGCCTCGATCTGGTCGAACTCCGCGTCGGTCGCCAGGCCAGCGGCCAGCAGCCGCCGCCGGAACAGCACGATCGGGTCGCGCGCCTTCCAGGCGTCGATATCCGCCTGCGTCCGGTAGCCGGTATCGCGCATGCCTTCGGAGTGCGGCCGCGTCCGATACGTCGTGCAGACGAGCAGGCTCGGCCCATCGCCGGCGCGGGCACGCTGGACGGCCGCACCGGCCGCCTCGTAGATCGCCATCACGTCGTTGCCATCGAGCGTGACGCTGCTGACGCCGAGTGCCGCGCCGCGCGCCGCGATGTCGACCTTGGCGGCGACGGCGGCGAAGGGCACTTCGGTCGCGAACTGGTTGTTCTCGCACACGTACAGGACCGGCAGTTTCCAGACGGCGGCCATGCCCAGCCCTTCATGAAAGGCGCCGTTGTTCGACGCGCCGTCGCCGAAAAAGCCAACGCCGATGTTGTCCGTGCCGCGCAGCTTGAAGGCATAGCCAGCGCCGGTGGCCAGCCCGATCGATGGGCCGACGATGCCGCTGGTGCCAAGCAGGCCGACCTCAGGCGCGAACAGGTGCATGCTGCCGCCGCGTCCGCGCGAGCAGCCGGTTTCGCGCCCGAACAGCTCGGCCGCCACGGCCCGCGGCGAGACGCCCTTGGCCAGCGCGTGGCCGTGGCCGCGGTGCGTGCTGGCGACGGCGTCCTCCGGCCGCAGGTGGGCACAGACGCCGGTGGCGATCGCCTCCTCGCCGACATAGGTGTGGCACGCGCCGTGGATCAGGCCGCTCAGGTAGGCGCGGGCGAGCGCCTCCTCGGTGCGCCGGATCTCCAGCATCTGCCGGTAGAGCCGGAGCAGCCGCTCGCGGTCGAGGCCAAGGAGGTCAGTAGACGCAGCGTTGACAGTCATGAGCCATCCTTTGCTGACGCGTAGAGCCAGTACGCGGAGTACTTCGCCTACTACGTGAGAAGCCAGAGCAGCGGCTGCTCGATCAGGCGCTTGAGGTGCTGCAGGAAGCGGGCGGCCGGCGCGCCGTCGACCAGCCGGTGATCGAAGGTGAGACTGAGGGTGACCATGCGCCGCACGGCGACGGCCTCGCTGGCCTCGTCGACGACGACCGGGCGGGCGAGGATGCGCCCGATGCCGAGAATAGCGCACTCCGGCAGGTTGATGATCGGCGTGAAGGCATCGATGTCGTACATACCCAGGTTCGTGATCGTGAACGTGCCGCCGGTCAGGTCGTCCGGTCCGATACTGCCGGCGCGGGCGGCGGTCACCAGCCGAGCGGCGTCAGCGGCGATCTGACCGGCGCTCTTGCGGTCGGCGTCGCGCACGACCGGCACCAGCAGGCCGCGCTCGGTGTCGACCGCCAGCCCGAGATGGACGGTCGGATGTTGAACGATCGCGTCGCCGTCGAGTGAGGCGTTGAGCGCCGGGTGCGCCGTCAGCGCCAGCGCTGTCAGCCGGGCGAACAGCGCCGTGATCGTCGGCGGCGCCGGGCCGGCGACCGCTGGCTCGGCTGCCTCACGCTGCAGCGCCACCAGCCGGGTGGCGTCGGCCTCGGTCGTCAGCGTGACGGCTGCCACGGTGCGCGCGCTGTCGGTCAGATGTGCGGCGGTCAGGCGGCGCACACCGGCGAACGGAGTCATCGCCCCGGTCGGCCGCGCCGCCTGATCGACATCGGCGCGGGTAACTCGGCTGCCGGCGGCGCCGGTCGCCAGCGCGGCCGCGTCCAGCCCGGCATCGACGGCCGCGCGCCGCGCCAGCGGCGTGAGCCGCGCCGGTCGCGCGGCCTCAATCGGAATGCGCTCAGCAGCTGCGCGCACGTCGCGCTCGACGATGCGGCCGGTGCGGCCGCTGCCGCGCAGGCCCGTCCAGTCGACGCCAAGCTCCCCAGCCACGCGCCGGGCGCGCGGGCTAATCGTTGGCGTCGTGACCGCTGTGGCCGCGCCAGTGCCGACGGCCAGTGGCGCGGCCGTCATGAGTTCGCTCGTCGCCTTGCCGGCCACCGGCGTGTCGACGCTGGCCAGGGACGCGCGGCTTTCGCCCGGCGCGACCAGGTACGCCAACACCGCACCGATGGGCACCTTGACGCCGGATGCGGGCGAGTCGGGCGGAATGACCAGCACGCCGCTGTCGAGCGCCTCGCACTCGTTGACCGCCTTATCGCTCTCGATCGTGAAGAGTGGCTCGCCAGCAGTGACGGTGTCGCCGTCGCGCTTGAGCCAGTCGACGATGCTGCCCTCCTCCATCGTCCATCCCAGGCGGGGCATCACGACCGGTTTCGCCATCTCATGCTCCTTGGGTAGGTGCTGGGTGCTGGGAACGAACCCTCACCCTACCCCATCTCCCAGAGAGAGAGGGGATCGGCCATGGTGGGTGCGGAGCCTGTTCCCTCGCCCACCGCAGTGGGAGAGGGGTGGGGTGAGGATGCCTCCGTTCACCACACTTGTCACGTGTCACTCCGTCGGCCAGGTCCGGCTGCCGCCGGCATTGAGGGCCAGGTTGCCGCCGTCGACGGGCAGCAGGTGGCCGGTGACGAACGACGCGGCGTCGGAGGCGAGGAAGACGGCTGCCTTGGCGACATCCTCCGGCTCGCCGAAGCGGCCGAGGGGGATGCCGACCAGCATGCGCTCGCGCGTGCGCGCCCCGTCGAGTTGCGAGCGCTCGAAGATCGCCCGCAGCGCCGGTGTCATGATCTGCGCCGGCTGGATGGCGTTGACGCGGATGCCGTGGATCGACCACTCCACCGCCAGCTCGCGCGTGAACTGGTTGATGCCGCCCTTGGACGCGCTATAGACGAAGTTGCCGCGGCCGAGCGCTGAACTGCCGGCGATCGAGCTGATGTTGACGATGCTGCCGCCCTGGCCGCGGGCGATCATGCGTCGGCCGGCCTCCATGCTGCACAGGAAGGCGCCCTCGTTGTTGACGCGGAAGACGCGTCGCCAGTCGTCCAGCGACAGGTCCTCCGGCCGGGAGCGGTGGCCGATGCCGACGTTGTTGACCAGGATGTCGACCTGGCCGAATCGCTGGTCCAGCAGGGCGAACATGGCCACGATCTGGTCGGCGTCGCCGGCATCGCAGTGGCAGCCAAAGCCGCGCCGGCCCAGCGCCCGCACCTCGGCTACGGTCTGCTCGACACCGGCATCGTCGATGTCGCTGACCAGCACGTCCGCGCCACAGCCGGCCAGCGCCAGCGCCGTCGCGTGGCCATTGCCGCCGTTGGCGCCGGCACCGGTGACGACCGCCACCCGGCCGGCCAGATTGAACCAGTTCAGACTCACGGGGCCTCCTTCTGGTGGTGGACGTGGCGGACGATGGCCGGCTCACGCCGGGGATCAGGGGATCAGCAGGACCTTGCCAGCCTGGCCGGAGCGGGCCAGGTCGATGCCACGTTGGACCTCGGCCAGCGGCAGGGTGTGGGTGATCAGCGGCGTCAGGTCGAGCCGGCTCAGCCAGCGGAGCGCGCGGTCAGCGCCGCCGGTGAACTCACGCGCGCCGACGATCGTCATCTCTTTGAAGAAGACCTCCTGCGGTGTGAAGGTGGCGACGACGTCCAGGTCGGTCACGCCGACGATGGCGAGTGTGCCGCCGGGGGCGACCAGTGGCAGCGCCGCCTCGATCGTCGCCGGCAGCCCAACCACCTCGAACACGACCTCGGCGCCCAGGCCGTCGGTGCGGTCGCGCACCAGCGCCGGCAGATTCCCGGTGGTCGGGTCGACGACGGTATCGAAGCCGAGGCTCCTTGCCAGCTCCCGGCGGTACGGCCGCGGCTCCGATACGATGATGTCGCGCGCGCCGCTCGCCTGAGCAACCAGCGCGATCAGCAGCCCGATCGGCCCGCCGCCGATGACGACGACGCGGTCGGCCGAGCGTAGGCGGGCGCGTTCGACGGCCCGCACGGCGCAACTGAGCGGCTCGGTCAGCGCTGCCAGGTGGTCGGGCACGTCGTCCGGCACGCGCCAGACGAGATCGGCCGGCGCGACCAGCGACGTCGCCCACGACCCGGACAGCGCCCGGTGACGGTCGCGGCACACACTCTCGCGGCCGGTGCGACACAGCACGCAGTGCCGGCACGGTCCACTGGGCATCGCCGTCACCCGATCGCCGACCGCTAGCCCGGCGACGCCCTCCCCCGCCTCGACGATGCGCCCCGCGTACTCATGCCCGAATGGCCGTGGCAGCGTCATGCCCGCGCCGAAGATCAGCCCATCATAGATGTGCAGGTCCGTCCCACAGATGCCGGTCGCGCTGATCGCGATCCGCACGTGCTCCGGCCCAACCGGGTCCGGCGCGCGCTCGATCAGCCGCAGATCATGGGTGCCGTACAGATACGCTGCCTGCATACAGACCCCAGTGATGAGTGATGAGTAGAATTGGCAGCGGCATAACGAGCAACGAGCAACTCACTCACGATGGCCGCAGCAGAACCTTGCCGGCCTGGCCGGCAAGGGCGAGATCGACGGCCGCCTGAGCCTGGGCCAGCGGGAAAGTGTGCGTGATGAGTGGCGCAAGATCGAGGCGGCTGAGCCAGCGCAGCGCTCGATCAATGCCTTCGGTGACGCCTTTGGTGCCACGGATCGTGAGCTCCTTGAAAAAGATCTCCTGCGGGTGAAAGGCGGCGTGCGCATCGCGGTCGGCGACGCCAGCGATGAGGACCATGCCGCCCGGCGCGGCCAGCGCGATCGCCTGCTCGACGGTCGCCGGATGGCCGACCGCCTCGAACACGACCTCGGCGCCCAGCCCGTCGGTCAGGTGGCGCACGATGCCGGGCAGGTCCTCCTCGTTGGGGTTGACGACGACGTCGACGCCCAGGCGGCGGGCCAGGTCTCGCCGGTAAGGGCTGGTCTCCGAGACAATGATCGTCCTCGCACCCGTCGCCTGCGCTACCTTCATGATCAGCAGGCCGATCGGACCGGCGCCGATGATGACGACGCGGTCGGCCGAGCGCAACTCGCTGCGATCGACGGCGCGGATGGCACAGGCGAGCGGCTCGGTCAGCGTCGCCAGGTCATCGGGCACGGTGTTGGGGATCTTCCAGCAGATCTGGGCCGGCACGACCAGCGACGGCGCCCAGGCGCCACGCCGGCC
>JADLAZ010000038.1 GCA_020849725.1 Chloroflexota bacterium | reverse complement strand
TAGCCGACATCGTCGGGGCGGAGCTGACCGCCGCCCGCAACCGCATCGCCCAGGGCCGCACCGAGATCAAGCAGCACGTGGCGTCGCTGCCGAAGAACCTGCAGAAGATCGGCCAGGAAGCAGCGGCAGCCATCGGCAGCAAATTTGACCAACTCGACAGCGATGTCGACTCGAAGCGCGACGCGCTGGTCGAGAGCCTGGCCCAGAAGTACGTCACCGCCCGCGACGCCGCCAACGCCCGCGCCCAGGAGATGCGCGACGCGAACAACGGCCTGTGGGCGAAGGCCAAGGACGCCGTCAACGGCGTCATTGAGACGATCAAGAACCTCAAGAGCATGCTGCTGGGCGTGCTGGCCAAGGCGGTCGGCGTCATCGACACGATCATCGAGGACCCGATCAAGTTCCTCGGCAACCTGGTCAGCGCCATCAAGATGGGCCTGAACCAGTTTGTCGCCAACATCGTCCAGCACCTGAAAAAGGGCCTGATGGGCTGGCTGTTCGGCACACTGGCCGAGGCCGGCATCACACTGCCGGAGAGCTTTGACCTCAAGGGCATCCTCGGGCTGGTGTTGCAGATCCTGGGCTTGACCTACGCCAACATCCGAGCCCGTGCCGTCAAAGTGGTCGGTGAAAAGACAGTCGCCGCCATCGAAAAGACGGTCGAGATCTTCACCGTGCTGGTCAAGGAGGGACCGGCCGGGCTGTGGAAGTTTATCCAGGACAAGCTGGCTAGTCTCAAAGAAACGATGATGGACGCCATCAAGGACTTCGTCATCACCAAGGTGATCACCGCCGGCATCACCTGGCTAATCAGCATGCTGAACCCGGCGTCGGCGTTCATCAAAGCCTGCAAGATGATCTACGACGTGGTGATGTTCTTCGTCGAGCGCGGCAGCCAGATCATGGGCCTGGTCAACGCTGTGATCGACGGCGTCAGCGCCATCGCCAGCGGCGCGCTCGGCGGCGCGGCCAATCTGGTCGAACAGGCGCTGGGCAAGGCCATCCCGGTGGCGATCGGCTTCCTGGCCAGCCTGCTGGGTCTAGGCGGCATCGCCGAGAAGATCAAAGGCGTCATCGAGAAGATCCAGAAGCCGATCAACAGCATGATCGACAAACTCATCGGCGGCGCGCTCAAGATCGCGAAGAAGGTCGGCGGCGCAATCAAGGGGCTGGTCGGCAAGGGCAAGGACTGGGCCAAGAAGAAGCTCGGTAAGGACGAAAAAGGTCCTGACGATCGCACGCCAAGCCAGAAGCAGGAAGCCGAAGAGGCCGCGGCGCAAGAGGCAGGAGCGTTGCTTGATGCCGAAGGCACAACACCAGAAGGCGTCCGCAAGAAGCTTCCGTCCATCAAGGACCGGCACAAACTGGATTCGATCTCGCTCGTTGACGAGGGCAACGAGAGCTATCACGTGACGACGGTCATCAGCCGGGCCCTGTCCAAGTCCCAGCGCCTCGCGGCCAAACCGAACATCACCTTGACCCGACCAGAGAAGTTCAGGGTCGGAACGCTACGGTCGCTTCGTGACGAGTATCGCGAGTTGCACGAGGAAGATGACGGCGGGCGGCCGCGCCTCACAGCCGGACAGGGTCGGCGTCACATTGTCTCCTCTCAGGAAGTTCTGGATAATATTGAATCGAGAATCAATTCTTGTCAGACTATCGCTCAAGCAAAGGCTCTGCTGGAGAGCCATGGTGAGTCTGTAAGCGACGCACCGAGCAATGCGGAACTGCAGCGGGTCTCCCAGGCGCGGCTGAAACGGTTCTTCGACGATGTCGAGAACCTCATGGTCGGTGACCAGAGTGCCAATAGCAGCATCGGCGCAGGTCGTGACAAACCGGCGAACTGGTCGCCGTCAGAGATGGCCACCCATGTTCGAAAGATGAAGAACCGCTACTTCCTTAGTTAGCCGCGCCGGTCGCGACCGCCCCTTGTGAGAAGGAGTTCTCCGATGACGTCACGCAGCGGTGAGCAGGACCAGATGAAGGCGATGCTGGCCACCGTTCGTGAGATACTGGAAAGTTCAGACGTTGATCCGCAGCCGATTGAAGGTGATGCTGGATATTCCTTCCTGGTCAGCATTGTCAAAGGTGGTCCGGTTCTTACGGGTCTTGCCTACGTGTTGCCTGAGGAGAAGCGCTTTGTCTTCTATTTGGAGGCGCCGGATAGGACTACGGAGAAGCTTCGACCCAGAGTCGCTGAATTCATTACCCGCGTCAACTATGGGTTGAGCATCGGCAACTATGAAATGGACTATTCGAACGGCGGGGTGCGCTTTAAGTCGAGCTTTGACTTCACGGGTGGTGCACTCACTCGCCATTTGGTCCGCAATGCGATTGTGTGCGCCATGGATAGTGCCGAAGTATATCATGACGCCCTGCGGCGTGTTATGGCAGGAGAGGCCGAGCCGCGCGCAGCCGTCGCCGATGCTGAAAAGGGTCTCGCACTCGCTTAAGAAGGCCACACATGATCAGCGACCTGGACGAGACGATCCGCCGCCTCTTGATCGACCGCGCCGGGCTGGACCCAGCCGAGATCGACATCCGCTTTGAGATCCCCGACCGGGACTGGGCGGCCTCGATCTCGCGGCCAACGATCAACTGCTACCTGTTCGACATCCACGAGAACCGGCAGTTGCGCGCCGCCGGCGTCTGGGCCGAGCGCGAGGGCCGCACCGCCCGCGTGCGCAAGCCGCCCTGGCGAATCAACCTGTCCTACCTCATCACTGCCTGGACGAAAGCCGTCGAGGATGAGCACCGGCTGCTGTGGCAGGTGCTGCTGACCCTGGCGCAGTTCTCAGAGATGCCGCGCGACCTGCTGCAGGGACCGCTGGCCAACATCGAGCTGGAGATCCCGACGTCGGTCGCCCAGCCGGACGGCGGCCCGCTGCGCAGCCCCGGCGAGTTCTGGTCGGCGCTGGAGAACAAACTCAAGCCGTCGGTCAACTACGTCATCACGCTGCCGCTGGAGGTCGACGCGCCAGCGCTCACGCCGTTCGTGCTCAGCCCGCTGCGCATCCAGTCGACCCAGCTGGGCCGCCCGCCCGACGGCAATGGCGCCGGCGGAGGCGCAGCTGGACCCGGCGGACCCGGCGGACCCGGCGGCGGACCCGGTGGCACACCCGGCGGTAGCTCCGACGCGGGTGGCCGCGATGGCGATCCGGCGCCGGGCGGTGGCAGTCCTGCGGCTGGCGCTGGTGGCGCGCGGTCGCGGCGCGGAGGCGCGCGGCAGGCGTCCACCGCCAGCACAGCCAGCCCAGCGGGGGCAGCCGGGGCGGCCGGCGCCAGTCTCGTGGGCAGCGCCGCGCCGGCCGCCAGCGATGGCCTGACCGGTCTGACGTACGGCCCGAACACCGTGCGCGAAGCCGACGGCTTCACCATCAACGGCGCGGTGCGCGACGCGACCGGCGCGATCATCAAGACTGCCCGCGTGTACTTCCTGGCCGCCGGCGGCCTCGGCCGGCCAACCGGGTATCGTGCCGGCGGTTTCTACACCAGTGGGTCGCGTCGCGAGGGCATCGGCTATGGGCGCGGCGCCGGCACCGAGCAATCGGTCATCACGACCTGCGAGGGCGCCTTCACGCTGTTCACCGTGCCGGCCGGCACGCACTGGGTCGGCGTGCAGGTGCCCGGGCAGCCCCTGCGCCGCTGCGAGCTGACCGTGCCGGCCGCGACCTACGATCTCGTGCTGGACGACGAGCCGTCGTCGGCCGATTGAGCCGAGAGTCGGCTCGGATCGTGGCAGAATTCAGCCGCCGCTCACCGTTCATATGGAAGGACCGGGTCATCGTAGCCATCGCGGTGCCGGCTGAGCCGATGCGCCGAACACACCGGCCGTCAGTCACGCGCAGGTCGCGCTATCGGCCCTGGTCGGTCATCAGGGTGGGGCAGGTCTCACGAAAGGAGCGCGCTCATGTCACCGATGGGCCAGTACCTCTCCCCAGGCGTCTACATGGAGGAGGTCGATAAGGGATCCAAGCCGATTGAAGCCGTCGGCACGGCATTGGCCGGGTTCGTCGGCTTCGCGGCCAAGGGGCCTGTCGGCTGCCCGACGTTGGTCACGAGCTGGACCCAGTTCACCGAGGGCTTTGGCGGCTTCCTGCCGGATGCCTACCTGGCCCACTCGGTCTATGGCTACTTCAACAACGGCGGCACGCGCGCCTACATCACCCGATTGCCCGGCCCGGACCAGACCGATGTTGCCTCGGACGGCCGCGCGAGCGTGCCGCAACTGACGATGCCCAGCCTGACGCTGCCCGGCGCGAGCGGCACGCTGGCCGAGGCGCTGCGGCTGCGCCCGCGTGATGATGGCCAAACCGGCGACAACATCATCATCGAGGTCGGGCCGGCCAGCGGTGACCCAGCGCCAACCGACCAGGTCAAAGTGACCATCCGTCGCGGCGACACGCGCGAAGAGTTCGACAACCTGACCGTCGGCGCCCGCGGGCCGCGCGCCCGCAACATCGACGCCGTCCTGCAGCGCGAGAGCAAGATCATCACTGCCGAGCTGACCCGACCGGACGCCGGCCTGGCCGATCTCTTGCCCCGGCAGGACACCTACACGCTGGCAAACGTGCCAAACAGCCAGGCGCTGGCGGCAGTCCGCTCCAATCAGGTCGAAGTATCGCTCGACGACCTCAAGGGCGATGCCAGCGAACGCACCGGCGTCAACGGCCTGGAGGTGCTTGACGACTGCACCATGGTCTGCTTTCCGGACATCATGGCGCCGCGCATCGTTGACAAGTTCGGCATGGACGGCGTGGTCGCGCTGCAGGAGGCGCTGCTCACTCACTGCACCAACCAGAAGGACCGCTTCGCGATCCTTGACGCCCCGCGCGGCATGAAGCCCCAGCAGATCCGCGAGTGGCGGCGGAACTCGCCGTTCGACTCGTCGTATGGCGCGCTTTACTACCCCTGGATCAAGGTCGCCAACCCGTTCGCCACCGGCGCCAACGACATGCTGATCGAGGTGCCACCGTCCGGCCACATGGCCGGCATCTACTCCCGCGTTGATGGCACGCGTGGCGTCCACAAGGCGCCGGCCAACGAGACCGTCTCGGGCGCGATCGGGCTGGAGTATCAGGTCAGCAAGGGCGAGCAGGACTCGCTCAACCCCATCGGCGTCAACTGCATCCGCGCCTTCCCCGGCCGCGGCATCCGCGTCTGGGGCGCGCGCACGCTGTCGAGCGACCCCTCGTGGCGCTACATCAACGTGCGTCGGCTGTTCATCATGGTTGAGCAATCGATCAAGAACGGCACCCTGTGGGTCGTCTTCGAGCCGAACGACATGAGCTTGTGGGAGCGCGTCCGCCGCAACGTCGGCGCCTTCCTGACGATGGTCTGGCGTGATGGCGCGCTGTTCGGTGAGACACCGGAAGCGTCGTACTATGTCAAATGCGACGCCGAGTTGAACCCCGTCGAGTCGCGCGATCTGGGCATGCTCGTCTGTGAGATCGGCATCTGCCCGGTCAAGCCGGCCGAGTTCGTCATCTTCCGTGTCAGCCAGTGGGCAGGTGAGATCGCCTAGCAGGTTCGGCCACGCCGGGTACGATCCGGCGTGGCGCTGCTGGTGCGACGAGTCGAGGGACATGATGCACCGCGTCACCCGACGCGAACCACGAGAGGAGCAGGGAGATGCCCGAGCGCGATCCATTGACTGGGTATCACTTCGTGCTGGAGATCGACGGCATCACGCAGGCCTTTTTTCGCGAGTGCAGCGGCCTGACGTCAGAGAGCCAGGTGATCGAGTACAAGGAAGCGAACAAGGAAGGCAAGACGATCATCAAGAAGATCCCCGGCGTCCTGAAGTGGGGCGATATCACGCTGAAGCGCGGCATCACCGATGTGATGGAGCTGTGGGACTGGCGCAAGATGATCGAGGACGGCAAGGTCGAGAAGGCGCGCAAGAACGGCTCGGTCGTCCTCTTCAAGCAGGACAACGCCGAGGTGGCGCGCTGGAGTTTCACCGATGGCTGGCCGACCAAGATCTCCGGGCCGAGTCTGAACGCCAACAACAACGACATCGCCGTTGAAGAGGTCGTGATCGCGCACGAGGGCCTGAAGCGCACCAAGTAAGGGGCGCCAGCGCCGCACACACCGACGATCGTCGCTCGTCCGACTACGCCTGAGGGCAGCCGCTCAGCGGCCCATGGACTGTGCGGCAACGACGACGGTCCCCGCTGGGATAGGACCGCATGAAGTTGCAGACGGAGTTTCCCTTCACGTTGCCGCTTGGCTACGTCGACGGCAGCGGTGAGGTTCACAAGAAGGGTGTTATGCGCCTGGCGACAGCGATCGACGAGATCGCACCGCTGCGCGACCCGCGCGTCAAGGCCAACAGCGCCTACCTCAGCATCATCCTGCTGTCGCGGGTCGTGACCAAAATCGGCGCGGTGGAGCAGATCAACCCTGGCCTCGTGGAGAGCCTGTTCTCGGCCGACCTGGCCTTTCTGCAGGATTTCTACCGGCGTATCAACGAGACTGGCAGTTCGACCATCCCTGTCAAGTGCCCGGAGTGCGGTCACGACTTCGCGGTGGAGGCCGGTGCACCGGGGGGATCGTAGGCTACCCCCTCGATCAATTGCATGAGGAGGTAGCCTACATCGCCTACCATTTTCACTGGCCGCTCGCGCACATTCTCGACCTGGAGCATGCCGACCGGCGTCGGTGGGTGGAGGAGATCAGCAAGATCAACCAGCGGCTGAACGGCGAGGCGACCAGTGAACCCTTCGATTGGTCGATTCTCGATACACCGGTCGAGCCGTAGTCACGAGGTAGCACCATGGCTCTTCCACCACGGGCCGCGCTCATCAGCCGGCCCTTCGCCGGCTACCACTACTGGGTCGAGTTGAAGGGTATGACCGAGGCGCTCTTCAGCGAATGCACCGGCCTGCAAATCGAAACTGAGATCTTTGAGTACAAGGAGGGTGGGGTCAACACCCACATTCACCGGCTGCCGGTGCGCACCAAGTTCGGCAACATCACCCTGAAGAAGGGCGTCGCTCGCCCATCGGCGCGTGCCAATGGCAAGTGGGACAGCGCACTGTGGGACTGGCACTGGAACATCGTTCACGGCAAGATCATCCGCCACTCGTTCTCGATCGTGCTGCGTGACCCTAACTATCCGACTGAGGAGACCGCGCGCTGGAACATCGTCAACGCCTTTCCGGTGAAATGGGTCGGCCCATCGTGGAAATCGAGCGACAACGCTGTGGCCATCGAGACGCTGGAGCTGGCCCATCAGGGCATCCGGCTCGCCTAGCCTGCTCGAGGAGCCGCGCATGGCGCTTGCAACGCGCGCCCCACTCATCCCACTGACCACGCGCCGGCCACCACTGCCGCTGACACTGCCACCCAGCGGCGGCGGCTGGCAGCCGCAGGCGATCGCGGCCGGCAACCGCCTGGCGACATCGCTCATCAGCCGGCTGGAGCGGCACCTGACGTTCAGCCAGCGCATCGGACGGGACCAGCATCGCCTCCTGATGTCACTGCCGGCACTGTCGTTCCTCCTGCGCCGCCGGCCGCTGCCGACAGTCACGGCCACCGCCGGCCAGCCGCCACGCTGGCCGATCGCTCGCGTCGTCACGCCAGTCGCGGGCGCGCAACCGTGGGACGAGGTCACCGCGCCAGCGGAGGAGGCCATCGACTGGGGGGTGGCGGCCACGCTGGCTGAGGCCACATCCACGGCCGACCCAACCGACCGTGGGGCGCCGCTGACGCTCGCCCCGCGTGCCGGCGTGCCGGCAGCAACCACACCGCCGGCGCCGGTGGTCTCTGACCCCGGTGGCCTGGCCGCTGACCAGCGCCCGGTCGATGTGGTGGCTGGGCCGCCACTGATGCATGAGGTCGATGCCGGCTCAGGCACGCCCGGGCTGGACGACCCAGCGGCGCGTCTCGCCGGCAGTATCCTCGCCCGCCACACGGCCGACTGGACGGTGCTCGTAGGGGAAGCCGCCAGCGACGAGGCAACCGGCGCCACTGATGCCGACACGGACGTGCCGGCTGCTGAGACCTGGACCGAGGCCGAGCCATGGTGGTGGGCCAGTGGCGAGCCGATCGAGACGGCCGCTGCAGACGCCACCCTCGCTTCGTCGCTTGGTCCGGCCGGGCGCGCGCCATGGCCGGCCACGCGGCCGACGCTGGCACGCCTGGCGCGACGCCACCTCGACCCACCCACCGGGCCGGCAGCACGACCGGCGCTGCCGCTCGTCGCGATGACAACGCTTACCGACACGGTCGCCGCTGCGCCGGTGACTTCCGTGCCGCCCGTGGCCCGAGGCGCGGCAGAACCAGGCGCCATCACTCCGCTCCCCACCGCCGCCGAGGCTCCCGATGCGGGCGTCTATGCCGGCGCTGCCGCGCTCGTGGGTGGCGATGCACTGGGGAGCAGCGAGCAGCCGGCCACGGGCGCGCCCTGGCCAAGCCTGGCGCGCCTGACCGAAGCGGTTGCGCCCGGTCTCGCAGCCACGGCCGGTTTCATCGCCGCGCTCGCTCGCTCACCCGCGCGAGACGCGGTGGCGGGCAGTCGGGCTGATGATGGCGCCGGTGGCGGTGTTCTCCCCGGCGCAGCCGGTCCTCCTGGTGCTTCTCGTCCCACTGGCGTGGCGGGCCAGCCGCTCCTGTCGCTCGTGCTGCAGCGCCCGCTGGACCCACGCTACCCGGGTCGCCTGACTGGCTCGCCTGGCGACGAGTCGCCCACGCCGGGAAGCACGCCAGTGCTACCGTTGCCTCTGTCGCCGGCCACCCCATCACCCGGTCTGGCCAGCGCCACCTTGCCAGCGCCACGGGCGGATTGGGGCAGCAGCGTGCTTGCCCCTGCCGTCGTGCCGGCCACACTCACGCCGGAGACCAGCGTGGCTGACGAAGGGGCAGAGGTCGTCCCCAGCCTCACGGAGGCAGGTCTCGGCCTCGATGCGCCGTCCGATAGCGCCACGGCGGCTCTGCAACTGCCGATCGGCGCGCGTGCCAGTCTGGCGCCCGTGCGTGCCGCGCCGGAGCTGGCCCGCCCCCCCGCGCCGTGGACCATGCTCGACCGGACGGCGGCGAGTCACGGCGCCCGCGACCCTTTCGTCTCCCCGGCGTCGACCACGACGGGTGACGGAGGGGAGCCAGTCGTCACGCCGGCGGCCGCGCAGATTCGGACCGGCACTGCTGCGATGCGACGCCAGGAGCGGGGTTTGGCTACGCCCTGGCCGGTAGCGGCGCCGGCGCTGCTGGGCGCGCTCGCGCCGTCGGTCGTCGCCCGCGTCACCGACCTCCTGCGCTCACGACCCATGGCGGTGGACAGCGCCGGCGTCACACTGGGCAGAGACATGGCGATGTCAGGCCAGCTCCGTGATGAGGGGATCGCCACCCTCGGGACCGAACCTGCCCACGTCGCCGCGACCGGCGGCGGGCTGACCAGTCTACGGCCGCCCTTGTCGCTAACGCTGCAGCGCCAATCAGGCGCGGGACAGCCAGTGCCATATGGGATCGGTAGCGCCCTCGCGGCCGACACCACAGCGGATGACGTTGAGGTGGCCGACCGCCAATCGGCCACCCCGGTCGCGGCCACCAGCGATGTCGAACCCTGGCGCGCCTTGCCGGACCTCGCTGCGCCGGTGACCGCCAGCGGAGCCGAGGTCGCCGCTGGCGTGACCACGGCTCCGCTGGTGTGGCTGACCGAGCCGACGATATCGCCCGCCCTCATCCCCTGGCAACCGGCCGGATTGACCGCCACGCTAGCCCGGACCTGGTCGGTGCCGGCTCAGGCGACCATCGATCGGCCTGATGCTGCCGACCACCCGCATCGGCCGCCCGCTCCCGCCGGAGCTGCCCCGCTAGCCGCCATTCGCCGCGACCGGTTGGCCGCTCCACCGCCAACCGCAGGTGCGATGGACAGCGCGCCGATCCTGCCAGCGGCGCGCGCCGGGGTCGACCTGAGCGCCGGCGACCTGGCGCATGCGCCCGCGCCAGCGGCCATGCCCTGGCTCCCCTCGGTATTCGACGTCGCAGCGACCGGTGCGGAGGCGGTGCTGGCGCGGTCGCTCTGGCCCATCATCGCGCGTGCGACAGGCCCCCAGCGCGCCGCCGCGCAGCACATGACCGCCAGCAGTGGCGCCCCCCTGCACGCGCCACTGCGCGAGCGCTTCGAGCGCCTGTTGCACGCCCCACTGGGCGACGTCGACATTCACAGCGACGCCGCCGCCGGCGAGGCGACCGCCGCCCTCGGCGCGGCAGCCGTGACCGTTGGGCCACGCATCTTCTTCGCGCCAGGTCGCTTCCAGCCGGAGGCGCCCGCGAGCGATGCGCTGCTGGCCCACGAGCTGGTCCACGTCATCCAGCAGCGCACTGGTCCGGCCCGCATGGCGCTCAAGCGGCTGGACGGCGGCCACACCTCCGACGATCTGGCCGATGAGCCGGCGGCCGAGGCGGCCGAGAGCGGTGTGCTGGCGCTGCATCAGGCCGGCGCGTTCGCCCCGCACGCGCTGCCGCTGGCGCGACTGCCCGCCACCGGGCCGGCGTCCCCCAACGGCGGGAGTGAGAGCTACACTCACTTCGACCTGACCGGGCCGGCGCTCGGCACCGAGGCCGCGCCGGCCATCGCTCGCATCACCAGCACGACCTATGAGGGCGACTCGTCCAGCATCGAGCGCGCCGAGGGCGGCACGGCGCCGGCCGGCCCGGCCGAGGGCCAGACCAGGCCGGGCGAGGGACCAGATGTGCGCAAGTTGGCCCAGAGCGTGTACGAGATCATCAAGGACGACCTCGCCGCCGAGCGCGAGCGTCGCGGCCGCTGGCTCTAGCGTCAGCCGGCATCGGCTCAGGAGCAAACGCCATGGTCATCGCCCGAACGTCTGAGATGCAGGTGCGGCAGGTGCCGGCCGTCAGCACGCCGCCGAAGCTGGAGCGTGGCCAGATCAAGACCGTCAGCAGCCAGAAGGTCAAGAAGCAGACGCTGACCCCGCCCCAGATCTCCGTGCCGTTCCTTTTCAACCCATCAGAACTGACGATCAAGAAGAGCAACAGCTTTCAGACGACTAAGGCCGGCAAGACGAGCAACAACAAGGAACTCGAGTTCGGTGGTGGCGAGCCGAAGGAGATCACCATGCAGCTCTTCTTCGACACGCTTGAATCGCACGACCCCTCCGTCAACGCTGGCGACGACGTGCGCAAGTTCACCGACAAGTTGTTGCAGATGATGCAGATCCCGAGTGAGTGGCAGCAGCGCAAGATCGCCTGGCCGCCGCAAGTCGAGTTAGAGTGGGGTCAGATCAAGCGTGGCTGGCACATCCCTTGTTACATCACCTCGATGACCCAGAAGTTCACGCTGTTCGCACCCGACGGCACACCCGTCCGGGCCACCGTCGACCTCAGCCTGAAGGTCGCCGACGACGCTCGCCTGCCCGGCCAGAATCCAACGTCAGGCAGCGAGGGCTACGAGCGCACGCGGCTGGTCATGCCCGGCGATCGGCTCGATCTGATCGCCTATCAGGAGTACGGCGACAGCAGCTTCTGGAGGGCCATCGCCGACGCCAACCGCCTGACCGGCGTGCGCGATTTGCCGGTTGGTCGCCGCCTGGCCATCCCCGACATCAGCTGACGCGCCGGCGTGGCGATCAGGTCCACCCAGAGGAGGCGCCATGGTCGCTCCGACCGAGCAGACGAACCGGACCACGGCCGTTCAGATCAAGGTCGACGGGACCGAGTTCACGCCCGAGCAGGTCAAGGCCATCGAGGAAGTCGCCATCGAGCAGAACCGGCACCTGCCAGCGATGGTGACGCTGCGGCTGCATGTCGACGGCCCGGAGTGGCTCAGCCCGACCGCACCGATTGCCGAGGGGAAGAAAGTTGAGATTGGCGCGCGCGAAGGTGCGACTGTCAAGCCGCTGTTTGTCGGCAAGATCCATGCGCTGGAGTTGGACCTGCACGAGCGCATGCCGACCGTGATCGCGCGCGGCTACGATCTGTCGTACGGCCTGCACCGCGTCCGCAAACGCCGCACCTTCCTGAACGTGACAGACAGCGACCTGGCGACCAAGCTCGCCAGCGAGGCCGGCCTGTCGCCGTCGGTCGAGTCGACGCCCGTCACCTACGAGCACCTGTTTCAGAACAATCAGAGCGACTTTGAGTTCTTGCGCGAGCGCGCGCGCCACGTCGGCTACGATCTGTACGTCGACCAACAGACCCTTCATTTCAAGAAAGCCTATCCCGGCCCGCAGCGCACGGTGCTGCTGGAATGGGGCAACAACCTGAAGCGCTTCCGCCTGCGCACCACGGCCGCCGAGCCGGTCAAGGAAGTCATCGTGCGCGGCTGGGACCCCAAGGCGAAGCGCGAGATCGTCGGCCGTGCCACGACCACGAATGGCAAGCCCAAGATCGGCGGCGCGGCCGACGGCAGCACGGTCGCCCAAAGCACCTGGAGCACGACGACCGAGTTCGTCGTCACTGACGAGTGGGTGACGTCGCAGGGCGACGCCGACAAGGTGGCGCAATCCTACCTGGACGAGTTGGGCGGCAGCTTCATTGAGGCCGAAGGGTTGTGCGACGGCACGGCCGACATTCGTCCCGGGGTCGAGTTGGATATCAAGCAGGTTGGAGAGCGCTTCTCCGGCAAGTACTTCTGCACCGCGACCCGCCACGTCTTCAGCACCGAGGGTGGCCTGCAGTTGACGTTTGTGGTGCGCGCACGGCGGGCCGGCACCGTCAGCGAGCTGCTCGACAGCACGCGACCGCGCGCCCGGATGCAGGGACCGGTCGTCGGCATCGTCACCAACCTGGACGACCCAGAGAAGATGGGCCGAGTTAAGGTGCGCTATCCCTGGCTCGACGACCAGACCGAGAGCCACTGGCTGCGCCTCGTCACACCGCTGACCGGCGCCGAGCGTGGCGGCCACTTCCTGCCCGAGGTCAACGACGAAGTGCTCGTTATCTTCGAGCAGGGCGAGATCAACAATGCCTACGTCATCGGTGGTCTGTGGAACGGCAAGGACAAGCCACCCGTGCCACCGGCGCTGCCGGGTGGGCGCAAGGCCGAGGATGTCGTCGGCGGCGTCGTCAAGAACCGCTTGATCAAGTCGGTCAAAGGCAACATGCTCATCTTCAACGACACGCCCGAGGCGCCCGGCGTCTTCCTGCTCGGCTCCAGTGGCGCCTACGTCATGGTCGACGATGAAAGCGGCAAAGAGAAGATCGCCATTGCCGACAAGACCCGCAAGAACCGCATCGAGATCCGCTCCGAGGACAACACGATTCACCTCGAGTGTGAAGACAAGTTCTTCATCAAGGCCAAGGGCGACATCAACGTCGAGACGGACGCCAATCTCGATGCCAAGGTCACCGGCAACGCCAAGGTCAACGTCACTGGCAACCTGGAAGCGTCGGCCTCCGGCAACGTCACGCTGAAGGGCACGAACATCACCGTCGAGGCCACGGCGCAACTCAATCTCAAGGGCGCCATGGTCACGCTGGAGGGCACCGGTCAGACGGCCGTCAAGGGCGCCATCGTTCAGGTGACGAGCAGCGGCCCCGCGGCGATCAAGGGTACGCCACTGGCGCTGAACTGAGTGCCTCGTCACTCAATATTGGTGCCGTTCTACCGTTTAAGGGGAGGGAGAGCGCCGGCATGAGTATCGTGCGCGATGACTTCATCGGTGTCGGTTGGGCGTTTCCGATCCAGGTCGACGCCAAGACGGGACGCATCGCCCTGGCTCGGCACGAGCGCGATATTGAGGAGGCGATCCGGATCATCCTCGGCACATCGCCCGGCGAGCGCGTCATGCGGCCGTTGTTCGGCAGCGACCTGGCCGAGGCCGTCTTCTCGATCAACAGCGCCACGACTGCCGCTCGGGTCGAGTCGTATGTACGCGAGGCGCTGCGGTACTGGGAGCCACGCATCGAAGTGATCGCCGTCACCATTGTCTACGGCCGCGAGAGCGCGATCAATCTGATGCCCTACGACCCTGAGGCCGCCTACCGCCTCCTGCACAATCCCGACACCGATGCCCTGATGATAATCGACGTCCGCTACCGCGTCCGCGCCACCAACGACGAGCGCAACCTGGTCTTCCCGTTCTACACGATTCCCGGCGAAGAAGCTCCTTAAGCAAGCCGACGACTGTGAGATGAGCCATGCCTCTCCCGGCGCCGAACCTGGACGACCGCACCTTCCAGAACCTGGTCGACGATTGCAAGCGGATGATTCCGCGGTACTGCCCCGAGTGGACCGATCACAACGTCAGCGACCCCGGCATCGCGCTCATCGAGCTCTTCTCCTGGCTGGTCGAGCAGATGCTCTACCGGCTCAACCAGGTGCCGGACAAGAACTACATCAAGTACATGGACCTGCTCGGCGTGCGGCTGCGTCCGCCCAGCGCCGCCCAGGCCGAAATCACCTTCTGGCTGAGCGCCGCCCAGCCAACGCCGATCACGGTGCCGCTTCAGACCGAGGTGGCAACGCTGCGCACGGAGGCGACTGAGGCGCTCGTCTTCACGACTGAGCACGATCTGACGATCATTCCACCGACCCTCATCGCCTTCCAGGGCTGGCCGGTTGGCCATCCACCCCGCCAGCACCTCCAGGATCTGCGCTTCCCGCGTCTGGAGGGGCAGGGCGTGCATGTCTTCTCCGATCACCCCATCGCCGCCGACCGACCGGCCGGCTACCATGTCGAGAGCGACCAGCCCCAGCCCGACGACGCGCTCTACATCGGCTTTGCCGAGGACCTCAGCCGCAACATCCTGAATCTCGGGCTGGTCTGCCGCGAAGCGCAGAACGTCGGCATCAACCCCAGCAATCCCCCGTTCATTTGGGAGGCCTGGCTGGGCGAGCAGCAGGGATGGACCACCCTGGAGCTGGCGCGCGAGGACACGACCGGCGGCCTGACCGGCGCCGGCGATATCGCGCTCTATCTGCCGGCCGACCTGGCCGAGGGCTACTTCGGCGGTCAGGATGCGCGCTCCTGGATCCGCGGCCGCATCATCCCGTCGCGCCCCAACCAGGGCATCTTCAGCGAGTCGCCAGAGATCATTCGCTTGGTGACGACCACCATCGGTGGAACCGCCGTCGCCAGCCACAGCCAGGTAGTGATGGAGGAGGAGTTGGGCGTCAGCGATGCCACGCCCGGTCAGAGCTTCAACCTGCGCGCGGCCCCGGTCCTGCCGCGCCGGCTAGGCGAGGCGGTCCAGGTGGAGAACGACCACGGCGACTTTGAGCCGTGGACGGAGGTCGAATCGTTCTGGCCGGTCGGCACGGTCTGTCCAACCTGCGGCCGACCACACGCGTCACACAACGGCACGGCTGCCGACGTCAACAGCGCCGTCAGCCCGACCAGCCCAACGCAGCGCTGGTACCAGATTGACGACATGACCGGCCTGGTCCAGTTCGCGCCGCTGGTGCGCGAGCCGGACGGCAGCGCGCGCCAGTGCGGCGCCATTCCGGCCAAAGGCCGCCGCGTCCGCATTGGACGCTACCGCCACGGCGGCGGCGCGGGCGGCAATGTCGGCCCGAACACGATCGTCGTGCTGAAGCAGGCTATCCCCTACATCAATCCGGCGGTCAACAACCGGCGGCCGGCGACTGGCGGCGCCGACGCCGAGAGCCTCGACCGCGCCAAGTTGCGCGCGCCGATGGCGATCCGCACGCGCGATCGGGCCGTCACCGCGGCCGACTTCGAGCAACTGGCGCGGGCGGCCTCGTCCAGCGTGGCGCGGGTCAAGTGCCTGCAGGCTGGCCCCATTCGACTGTCGGACGCACCGACCGCCGGCCAGGTGACCGTGCTGCTGGTGCCCGAGGTGCCCGATGCCAGCGGGCCGGTCCTGGCCGAGCAACTCCGCCTGGACGCGAATGTGCGCTCGACCGTGCTGCGCTATCTCGACGAGCGCCGCTTGTTGACCACGACCCTCATCGTCGACGATGCGCCGGCGGTCGGCGTGGCCATTCAGGCGCAAGCGCAGATCCTGCCGACCGCCGACCCCGACCGGGTGCGCGCCGCCGTCGAGCGCCGGCTCTACCGCTTCTTGCATCCTACCCAGGGCTGGACCGACGGTAAGGGCTGGCCATTCGGCCGCGATCTGACGATCTACGACCTGTACGGTTTGATTCAGGGCGTCAGCGGCGTCATCTTTGTCTCCAGCGTCAACATCCTGCCACTGCAGGACGGCGCGGCCAGTACCCCGGTCGACCGACTGACGATTCCACCGGGCGCCGTCGTTTACTCCGGGCGGCACACCGTCACCGTGGCCCGCGCCGAGGGCGTCACCGCGCTCGCCTGGGACACCGAGGAGAACTAGGCCATGGCTGATCCTGGCCTGCGCGTGCTGCTCCAACACGACGATCCGGACGTGCGCCGCCGCCTGCGCCAGGTGCTGCTGGGAGAACCAGATATCCAGGTGTTGGATACCGCCGAGGCCGGGGCCACCGTCGGGCTGGCCGAGCGGGTGCGCGTCCTCCACCCCGACATCATCCTGACCGACGGGGTTGGCGACGAGGCCGAGAGCGGCCATCTCAACGATGCCATTCAGGCGAGCACCGTCCCGGCGCGGGTGGTGCTGGTCAACGGCCGCCATCCCGCCCCGCCGTCGCGCGTACCGATCGATCAGGTGCTGGCCGAGGATGCCAGCCGCGCTGAAATCCTACGCACCATCCGGCTGGTGCAGTCCCCCAGCACCTATCTGCGTCACCTGCCGGCCATATTCAGCGGCAGCGACTTCACCGGGCGCTTCCTGCGCATCTTCGAGTCGGTGCTCGACCCGCTGGACCGCCAGATCGACGGCCTGGCGGACTACCTGGACGCCGACCTGACGCCCGACCGATTCCTGCCCTGGCTGGCCTCCTGGCTGGACGTGACGCTTGACGATGCCTGGCCACGCGAGCGCAAGATCGCGCTCATCCGCGCCGCGCCGGAGCTGCACCGCTGGCGTGGCACGCGCCGCGGCCTGAGCCAGCACCTCCGCCTGTACCTGGGAGTGACGCCCGAGATCGAAGAGACGGCCGGTGGGCTGCGCCTCGGTCCCTCGACACAACTCGGGTTTCGCACCGTTCTAGGAGAGAGTGGTCCGCGACACCACTTCACGGTTACACTACGTGTGCCCGACCCCGGTGTGGTGGACTTTACGCACGTCGCGGCGCTGATCGACTCGCAGAAGCCGGCCCACTGCACCTACACACTGACGATTCTGCCCGGTGGGGGCGCCGAGGCGGCCGCGCCGTCATCCGGCAGGAGCCGTTCGGGCGACGATGCGGTGGACCAACCGCCGGTCGCTGACGACGCGCGGTCTCGGGAGGATGTATGAGTTCGCCGGCCAATGGCGCTATCACACGCATCGTGCCGGTCAACGGCCTCCTCGTCGATGCCGACGTGTGGGCCGTGGCGCACGATTACCATCGCCTGCATCAGCAGCGCCACGCGCTGCTGATGCACGGTGTCGGCGTGGCCGCGGGCCTCGAGACGGTCGCGCACGACCCGCCCAATCGGACGCTCATCATCTACCCCGGTCTGGCGATCGACCCGGTCGGCAGCCCCATTCTGCTGCCGGAGTGCGAGCGCTACACAGTCCAGACGGAACAGCCCGGCCCGGTGTATATCATCTTGCAGTTCCGCGAGGTAGCTAGTGGCTCGCGCGGTCCGGCCGGGCCGGGCGCGCCGACGCACCTGCGCGAAGCCTATCGCATCATCGAGGCGCGCACGCCACCGCCCGAGCCGCATGTAGAATTGGCGCGCATCTGGTTGACCGGCGGCCGCGAACCGCTCGTCGACGCGCCCGACCCGTTCTCGCCCGGACCGAACCAGATCGACCTGCGCCACCGGGTAGAGGCTGGCGGGCTGGCACGCGCCGTCGTCGGCATCGCCCACGCCTGGCTGGATGCCATGCCGGCGCCGATCCACCCGGCGCTGCCGCTGCGGCTGGTCAGCGCGCTGGCCGAGATCGGCGGCATTCGCGCCCGCTTCATCGGCCAGATGACGCCCGGCGAGGCGGTTGGCGCCTGCGCCCTGCTCTACTTGGCGAACCAGGGCACGATCACGCTGGCCGGCGCAGATGTCGAGGGCATGCGCGCCTTCCTGGATGGCGGCGGCACCATCCTGGGCGATGGTTGCCATACCGACGCCAAAGACGACTTCGCCGACACGTTCAACGACCTGGCCCACAAGCTGGGCCGCACGCTGGAGCCGGTCACGCGGGGGCAGCCGCTGCTGCGCGCGCCACACCTGTTCAGCGCGCCGCCGCCAGGAAGTGCGCCGGGCGATCTGGCCGCCGCAGACGGCATGATCTACTGCGGTAGCGACTTCGGCTGCGCCCTCGAAGGCGGCCAGGCCAAGCAGGCCCTGGACCGCGCCCACCTGCGCGCAGTCCAGGAGATGACCGCCAACATTGCCATGGCTGCCTACCAGCGCCAGCGGTCGTTCCAGTTTGCCAGCGACCGCCGTGCGCCCTGATTAGCCCTCCAGACTGTGCCCCGCGTGACCGACGACTCTTCCATCAGGCGCAGGTCGTCGTTGGGCACGCCCGTACCTGACGACAGAGCCAAATCAACCCCGTGAGCCGTAGAGCCAGATAAGCCCGTCTCGCCCTACTGACCTGGCCGCTCAGGCCGGCCCCGGTCCATTGGCCCAGACGTACCCGGAGGAGAGCATGGAGACGGCAGCGCTCGCCCTGTCCACAGCGACGGTGACGATCGCCGACGACCCGGCCGGGCGCCGGTTCGTGCCGGCGGTGTTGCGGGCGCATGTCACCAACATCGGCACCATCAACGACCAGTTCAACGTCGATGTCATCGACCTGCCCCCGAGTTGGTACACCCGCTCGGTGCCGGGCATGCGCATGCGTCCCGGCATCGACGGCACTATCGACATCACCTTCTCCCCACCCCACACATCGGACGCACTCGCCGGGCCGACGCCCTTCAAGGTGCGCGTCACCCCTCAGGAGCAGCCCGACCGCTACGTCGAGTACGGCGCCACGCTGCAGATCGCGCCCTTCATCGACACCAGCATGGCGCTGGTCGAGGCCACCCAGCAGACCGATGGCGATGCCGTTTTCCGCCTCCGGTTGCGCAACGCCGGCAATCTGCCGCTCGACTACGCGCTGTCGGCGCTGCCGTCCGACGACCCGGCGCAGGCACTGGCGATCGCCTTCGTCGCCTCCGGCCGCGCCGAGCCGACAACGGTCATCACCGTGCCGCCCGGCCAGGAGGTCACGCCCGAGCTGCGCGTAGCGGCGCCACCGATCAACGGCATCGGCCGCCGACCGGGGCCGTATCCGTTCTCGGTTCAGGCCACGGCGCTGCCGATCGCCGCCTACCCCGAGCTGAAGCCGCCGCCGCTGACGGCCGCCGGCACGCTCGTGCTGTTGCCGCCAGCCCCGGTCCAGGTCAGCGCCCCGGCCCGCGTCGAGCTGGTCGACGTGTTGGTGCGCGAGGCGACCGCCATCGTCAAGGTGGTCAACCCGTCGCGGCGCATGATCGGCGTGCTGCTGGAGGCCAAGGCGCCGACGACCGACTACGAGTTGGCTTTCGAGCACGACCGGCTGGTGCTGGAGCCAGAGAGCGAGACTGAGGTCAAGCTGTTCGTGCGGAGGACGCCGCTAGCGCCACTGGCGACCAGCCCGCTCAAGCAGCCATTCCAGATCAGCGTGCGCCAGGTCGACATCCCCGACTCGGTGCTGCCGGCCGACCCGGACCCGAGCCTGCTGCCGGCGCCGATCGCCGCCCCTGGCTCGGTGCAGGTGACGCTACCGCCCCCGATCGAAGTGACGATCCAGCCACCGGGGCTGACGGTCGAGCTGTCGCCCCGGCGGCGCGCCGGCGGTGTCGGCAAGTTCAAAGTCGCCGTCCGCAACCAGGGTACGCAGCGGGTGCGCGTCAATCTCGCCGCGACCGATCCGGATCACGAGCTGGAGTGCATGTTCGGCCCGCAACCACCTGGCTGGCGGCGCTTCTTCGGCCGGGCCAAGCAGTATGCCGCCTACGAGGCCGACTCCGCCATTCAGCGGCGCATGGGCGCGCGCGCCACCCAGCTGGCCAACGTCGCCGGCGCCCCGCGCGTCAGCGACCTGGCCGAGGCCGTCGACGACGGTCCCGACCTGAGCCGCGCCGGCGGCTATCTGGTGACGCTGGACCCGGGCAACCGCGTGGAGGTGCCGCTGCAGGTCAACCCATCCCGGCCGCGCCTGGTGGGCGCCTCCCAACGCTACCCGTTCTCTGTCGCCACCGCGGTCGGCGATCAAGAGCTGACCGGTCTGCGGCAGGAGGGCGAGTTCGAGCATCGTCCGCTGCCCTGGCTGCTGATCGCGCTGCTGCTGATCCTGCTGCTGGCTCCGCTGGCGATTATCATTCCGGCCAAGCTCGGCTGCGACCGCGGCAGCCTGGAGTTTGGCCCCTGGTGCGTGCCCGGCGCCGCGCCCGTGCCGGCGCCGGTGGCCGTGCGTCAGACTGGCGGCCCCGATGGCCGCACCCGCATTGCCCTGCGCGACGGTGTGCAACTCCAGCCGGTGGCCGAGGCGCCGGCATCGCAGTTGCCGGGCCAATTCGCCAAGCTCGCCGTGCCGTCGCCGGACCGCGAGCGTGTCGTCTACGTCACCGCTAAGGACAGCGGCCTCAACGGCGCCGCACTGTTGATCGCCGACAAGAGTGGCCAGCCGAATCAGGGACCGCCCCTGGAGCGCCTCTGGCCAGCCAAGCCGGTCTGGTGCCAGACCAAGCCAGGAGACCCCGGCAAGCTGGCGCTCGTCACCGCCACCCAGGCCGGCGGTGGCAAGTCTGGCCTCGAGTTGCGCATCATCGATTGGACCGACCAGCAGTTGCAGGCCAAGAAGGTGCTGGACGGGGCGACCGCCAACGGCTTCACGCCCAGCATCTTCTACGGCTCGCACGAGACGCCCTTGCTGTGGTGGGACAACTGCAACGCCGTCAAGTACACCGGCCCGGACGGCAAGCGCTGGCTGGTCGATACCCGCGGCACCGGCAGCGTGTCCGAGATTCGAACCTTCAATCTGCCCGACGCGCCGGCGGTCAGCGCCCAGTCCAAGCCGACGTCCAGTTGCGAGTTGGGCCTGTTCTCGCAGAATGACCCACAATGGGCGCAGACCCCGCTCGGCGTCGCCAGCGGGGGCGTGCCCGCTCCGGCGGCGGCGGCCGGCGCATCCGGACCGGCCGCGCCGACGATCGGCGCCAACGGCTGCACGCTCGGCGCGGTGGCGGCCGTCTTTGGCTACTACGGCCAGCGGCTGACACCGGGGCAGGTCATTGGCTGTGCGGAATTAGGCGGTGCAACCGCCATTCCCTGGCAGCGCACGGCCGAGAAATGCGCCGCCGACAAAGTCAAGTTCGGCGGCTGGAAAGAAGACCCGACACTGGCCGACATCGCCGCCGTCGTTCAGACCCGGCAACCAGCCATCGTTGGGCTGGCCGGTGGCCCGAGCGGCAGCCACTACGTCGTCGTCGTCGCCGGCAACGGCTCGACCGGCGGCGACTTCCGCATCCTCGACCCGTGGGATGGCTCGAGCTACAAACGACTCAGTGACTACCTGGACACCGGCACCTACCGGCTGAAGTGGCTGGTGCGCTACGAGGGCACGCCGCCCTCGTGCGCAGTGCCGGCGGCGGCGGCCAGCGCGCCGGTCGTCTTCCAGGGCGTCAGTGATGGCGGGTCGTCGAAGGAGCCGGTGACGATCACGTACTCGGTGCCGAGTGGCGGCGAGTTCCGCTTCACCCATCCGAGTGGTCAGCGCTTCGACCAGGAGGGTTTCCACAGCGTCGGCGTCGCGCTGGCCGACGGCACCTACCGATCGCTCAACTTCTTCGTCGATCGCACGCCGCCGCAGACGACCGCCGAGTGGAAGCAGGACGCCGGCAAGCTCAGCGGCGTGCTGACGCTGACGAGCAAGGACGGCATCACGCCGGTGGCGGTGACGCGCTACATGCTCGACGAGGACAAGAAGGAGATCGATTACCTCGGCAATACCAATGGTCAGGGCACACTCCTGACGCGCGGCGTCCCGCTGACCTTCCGCTCGATCGGCGACCACGTGGCAACCGTCTTCTCGATTGATGCCGCCGGCAACGTCGAGCAGGCGCGGCGCGTGCCGTTTACGATCAAGCTGGAGAAGCTGCCGAGCATGCAGGTCGCCCCACCGCAGGTCAACATGCTGCAAACCAAGTCGGAAGACAAAGTGACGGTGACCGTGCTCGACAGCCCCGGCGAGCTAACCTGGAAGGTCGTGACTGACGACAAAGTGAAGCCGTGGCTGACGGTGACACCGGCCGAGCACACCTACAAGCCGGGCGATCCACCGAAGCAGGTCGACATCAAGATCAATCGCGGGGCGATGCCAGCCGGGCCGTTCACGACCCGCATCGAGTTCCGCACCGTCGTCGGCGGCACGCAAATCAGCGGCGACGCCGAGATCGCCGGCGAGGTGCCTGGCCCGCCGCCGACGCCGACGCCCAGCCCGGCCGAGGTGGCGGGGCTAGCCACTCGCGCCGCACAATCGACCGTCGCGGCTCAGAAGCCCGGCGGCGGCGCCGGTGAGGGCGACCCAGAGCCAGTCATCGAGCCAGGGAAGCTCACCATTCTCGGTCCAGGCATGCCCCCCTCGAAGACGGCGGACACCGTCGCCCTCGAGGGCCAGGTCACGGTGCGAGAGAAGGCGAATGCGCCGATGCAGTGGTACGTGCGCGAGGCGCCAGCCTGGCTGGAGCTGAGTCTGGGCAACCAGGTGCTGTTCGACCCGACCAAACCAGCCGACCAGCAACCGCGTCCATCAGTCGCGCGCAACTCGAAGGCCACCATCACCGTCCGACCGGTGTGGGGCGCCGACCTGGCGGCCGCGCCCCGCCAGAGCCGAATCGTCATCCGGCCGACCACCAACCGCTATGACACGATCATCCTGGTCCGAGTCTCGGACGACAACCGCACCGTGACACTGGAGGCCCAACCTCCCCAGAAACTGGCCGGCGGCTAGACGCGTCCCAAGCTCTTCGCCCACTGGCCGAGAAAGGACGCACCACCCGGCATGGCCGACGACGACGCGACCGCTCCACTGCCGCCCCTCTCCTCTGATGACGACGATGCAGCCGCCACCGGGCGAAGCTGGTGGCGGGCGCCGCTGATCGCAGCGCTGGTGGCGCTGCCGGTGTTGATGGTGGCCGGTGGCGCGCGGCTTGGATGCGACGCCGGCGCTGTCGCGCTCCCGATTTGTGGAGATTTGGACGCTCCAGTATCCGCCGCGAGCGCCGACATCGCCGTCGAGAGCGGCACGACCACCGTCAGCGTCGCCGATCCTGCCGGTGCGCCAGTCGCCACCATCCAGGAGCCGGCTGGCCTCTTCCCCGGTCAGTTCCTTAAGTTCGTCGTGACCGCGCCGGACAACTCGCGCGTCCTCTACGTCACCGCCACCTCGCTCGGCATGACCGACGCCGCCTTCTGGGTCGTACCCAGAGGCGGCAGCAAGGCGCTGCTCAAGTCGCTCGGCGATAGCTTCTGGGTGGCCCGGCCCGCCTGGTGCCAAGCGCGCCCCGGCGACCCCGGCCGCATCGCCTACGTCATGCGCGGGCCGGTCTCGCCAACGCAGACGGGGCTGGAGCTGTGGGTGATCAACGGTGACGGCTCCGGCGACCGTCGCGTGCTGGTCGGCACGCCCGACAACGGCCTGGCGCCAGACCTGTTCTACGGCAACCAGCCATCGCCGCTGCGCTTCATGAGTGGCTGCCAGCGGCTGCGCTACGGCGACCAGGACGTCCACGTCGTCGATCTGGACGGCGGCAGCGTCAGCCGGCCACTGGTAAGCCTGCCGGCGCCCGCGCCGTCACCCACGCCGGTGACGGGTACGGCCGCCCCCGCCGGCCAGCCCTGCGCGCTCAAGCCGTTCGCCCAGACCGACCCGCGCTGGGGCGGCGATGTCATGCGCACCGGCGGGCACCCGCTGCGCAGCATGGGCTGCGCGCTAACCAGCACGGCCATGATCTTCCACTACTACGGCCTCGACACCGACCCTGGGCGCCTGAACGGGTGTGCCGGCGATCAAGCGGAAGACCTCTTCTGGGACCCCGTGCGGTCGCGCTGTGCCGCCGATCGCATCCCCGGCGGCACAGCCTGGAACGGCAATGCCACCTGGGGCGACCTGGAGGCGGCGCTGGCAGCGGGCCACCCGGTCATCGTCGGCCTCCAAGGGGGACCAGCTGGCTCCCATTTCCTGGTCGCGACTGGCGGCAGCGGTGACCAGGCCGAGAACTACCGCATCACCGACAGTTGGGACGGCTCGACCTACAAGACACTGGCCGACTACATCAACCCCAAGCGTGGCTACATCCTGAAATGGCTGGTCATCTTCCGTGGCACGGCTGGCAACTGCGTGCCCGACCGTGGCACGCCTCCCGATGCGACGATTGCATTCGCCAGTCCGCAGGACGGCGGCGTCTACAACACGCCGCAGCAGGTCAAGTACACGATCACCGGCGCGGGCAGCGGGACCGTCACCGCCAGCCACCGCGACGGCCAGACCATTGACGCCGAGGGACCGCACACCGTCACCGTCAGTGTCACGCGCGACGGCGCCGTGAGCCGCAAGCGCGTGAGCTTCCTGATCGACCGCACGCCACCGGCGGTCGAGGCCAGCCTGAAGCAGACTGGGCCAGCGACGGTGCTGCTCAATCTCAAGGCGACGGACGGCCAGACGGCCGTCACCGAGGCCCACTATCAGGTCGACGGCGGGCCATGGCTGCCCGTCAACGAGGCCAGCGCGACGAGCGTCGGCCTGGACCTCAAGCCGGTCGCCATCGAAGGACTGGCAATCGGCCAGCACACGCTGCGCTACGTGGCGATCGACTCAGCTGGCAACCGCAGCCAGGAGCGCGAGTTGCCGGTCGAGATCACGCCAGCGGACGTGGCGGTCCAGATCGACGGTGCCCCCGCGCCCGTGCAGGCCGTCATCCCGGTCGTATTCCCCGCCGATGAGGCCGTGAAGACCGTCGCCATTGCCAATGACGGCACGACACCGCTGGAGATCAAAGTCGAGCGCAAGAAGCGCAAGAAGTGGCTCAAAGTCAGCGCCAAAGGCACGGCGCCGCGTGTCGCCAAGGCGTCCACGCGCCCCGCGCCGCCGCCCAAGAAGCGCACGAAGAACAAGCGACCATCTCGAACGTCGGGCCAGGTGCTGCCGCCGGGCACAGTGGCGCCCCCCGGCGACCGCCGGATCGCCGGTTTGCTCACCGATGGCGGGCCGGTGTTGCGCGCCGTCGTCTTCCAGGCAGTCACAGCCACGCCGACGACCGTGCGCACGCCAGTGGTCACTGGCACAACGGTCGTGCAGCCCCCTCCGGCAGGCGGCGAGCTGCCACCCGAGACACTGGTTGATATCGCCCCTCCGCAGACCGAGCTCTTGCTGGAGTTCGCGCTGGACGAGGACGAGTTGTTCGACGATCGCCAGGACGAGGAGATCCAGATCACGCTCACCCGACCCAGCACTGGGCAGCCTCCCCTGACGCTGACGCTGCGCGTGACCGCCCAGGGGGCGCCGATCGGCCCACCCACGACACCGACACCGACCGCGACACCCGCGCCAGCGCTGGTGGTGAACCCCAGGGCGCTCACGGTCGCGGCGACGGAGGCGACCGCCTCCTTTACTCTGACCGCGACTGGCGCGCCCATTGCCTGGTCAGTGGAAGGCGGCGGTGATCTGCCCTGGTTGACACTCAGCGCGCGCGCCGGTCAGTTGGCGCCGAGTGACCCACCCGCCGCCATCGCGGTCCAGGTCGATCGCGCGAAACTGGGCACCGGACCAGGGCCAAGTGTGACCCTGAAGGTGCTGGCCAACGGTGCACCGGCCGGCGAAGTGTCGCTGACGGTCCTCCAGCCCGGCGAGCCAACGCCAACGGCAACCGGCACGGCCACCGGCACGCCAACCATCACCGCAACACCAACCGTGACGACCACACCGACCGTGACCGCGACGGTCCCGCCCAATGCGACGGCGACCACCGCCCCAACCCCGACACCAACCCCGATCGCCACCCCTACGGCAACCGTCACCGCGACCGAGACCGCGACAGCGACGGTCACGGCCACGGTGACCGTCACGGCAACGGCGACCCACACGCCTACTCGCACCGCCACGCCGACCATAGCGGCGACGGCGACCGCCACCTGGACGCCTATGCCGACACGCACGCCAACCTCGACGGCCACGCCGTGCCCTCCACCGTTCATTCGTGACGCTGACCATGTCGCCCTGCGCGGTACGACGCCCCTCACCTACAATTTGGTCATCCTGGGCGGCCACCTGGACGACAGCATGACGGTCTTCTACAACGGTAAGCAGCGCCAGATGACGCAGTTCGTCAATGCCGAGGAAGTCCGGGCGCAATCCGCTCCGGAAGACCGCACGCCCGGCACGCACAGCGTCTATGTCGTCAGCAAGCTGTGCGGCAAGTCGAATATCTTCGACTTGACGATTCCGTACCCCACGCCGCGCATCACCGTGCTGGCCGGCGGCGGCCTGAACCAGGATGGCGACTACTACGGCCCGATCAGCCGCACCGGCTATACGCTGACGATCACCGGCTCCGGGTTCGTGCCACAGTCCGTCGGGCGCTGGAACGGTCAGGCCCGGCCAACGACCTATGTCAATGCCACCACACTGCAGGTCCAACTCGCCGCGGCGCAGACATCCGTCGGCGGCCGCCATCAGGTCACCGTCGTCAATCCGGCGCCCGGCGGCGGCACATCGAACGCGATCATCGTCAACCTGTATTCCGTCAACTGATCACGGGGCACGCAGAGCGACCAGGCCCGCCGGCCCGAACTAGAACACGATCAGGCCGCGGGCGACTTCGCCGGCGACCATCGCCCGGAACGCTTCATTGACCTGGCCAATCTCGTAGCGCCGACTGATCAACTCGTCGATGCGGAGTTTGCCGGCCAAGTACAGTTCGACCAGGCGCGGAAAGTCGATGAAGGTGCGCGCTGAGCCGTAGGACGACCCGATCAAGCGGCGCTCGCTGCCGACGAGCGTGCCGGGCGGGATCTGGATCACCGAGCCGGCCGGCGGCAGGCCGATCACGGTGCAGGCGCCGCCCGGCGCAGTCGCCGCCCAGGCCTGCTCGACCGCAGCCGTGTGCCCGACGGCGACGAAGGTGTAGTCGGCGCCCCGCCCCGTTAGGCGTTGGATGGCCGCCACCGGGTCTTCACGGCTGGCGTCGATGACGTGGCTGGCGCCCATGCCCTCGGCGTAGGCCAGTTTGGTGGCCATGACATCGACGGCAATGATGGGATGCGCGTTGGCCAGCACACCGCCCTGGACGACGTTGAGGCCAATGCCGCCGGCGCCCCAGACGGCCATACTCGCGCCGGCCGGCACTTGCGCTGTGTTGATGACCGCGCCGACGCCGGTCATGACCGAACAGCCGATCAGCGCCGCCCGATCGAGCGGCATGGCCGGCGTGATCGGAACGGCGCAACTCTCTGGCACCACCGTCTCCGAGCTGAAGCTGGCGACGGTGCCGTACTGGTAGACCGTCTGGCCGCGCAGCCGCATGCGGGTCGTGCCATCGTAGAGGCAGCCGCGCGGCGGCCGCCGCTCGCACAGCACCGGCCGCCCGCTGACGCAGTAGCGACACTGGCGGCACGACGGCGCCCACGACAAGACCACCGGGTCACCCACACGCAGGTTGGTGACGCCCGCCCCGACGGCGGTGACGGTGCCGGCCCCTTCGTCACCAAGCGCCATCGGCACCGGCACGCCCGGCCACGAGCCATCGGCGGCGTGGAGACACGAGTGGCAGACGCCACTGGCGGTCATTCGGACGCGCACTTCGCCCGCCTTCGGATCCTCCAGCTCAACCTCTTCGGCGACGATCGGCTTGCCTTGCTCGTGTAGCACTGCGGCTCGCATCGCTCTCCTCCTCGCGCCCTCCGCCCCATTCGTACGGCTGTGCGGCCATCCTAGCATAGGGTGGCTGGCATGGTGTGTGGCGAGGCCAGGCGCGGCTGGCTACAATCGACGCCGACAGGCCACCGCAGCGCTGCAGGCTAGGAAGGGACACGCCATGGACCTGACGGGCAAGATCGTGCTGGTGACCGGCGCCGGCCAGGGGATCGGTCGGGCTATTGCCGAGGCGGCCATCGCGGCTGGCGCGCGCGTGGCCGTCAACGACCTCAACCCGGACACAGCCGCAGCGACAGTGACCGCGCTTGGCGACTGTGCCATGGCTCTGCCCGGCGATGTCGCCGACCCGGCGACGTCGGTCGCGCTCGTGGCCGCCGTGGTCGAGCGCTGGGGACGACTCGACGGCCTGGTCTGCAACGCCGGTATCGTCGACACTCAGCCGTTCCTTGACATCGACCCGGAGCGCTGGGCGCGCGTTCAGCATGTGACGTTGTGGAGCGCCTACTACGGCGCCCGCGCCGCCGTCCCGCAGATGCTAGCGCAGGGTGGCGGCCGCATCGTGAACATCGCCTCCGTCGCCGGCAAGCGCGGCGGCGGCCTGTCCGGGACAGTCGCCTACGCGACGGCCAAGGCCGGTGTTATCGGCCTGACACGGGCGCTGGCGCGGGAGTTCGGTGCTCGCGGCATCGCCGTCAATGCCATCGCACCGGGGCCGACCGAGACAGCCATGGTCGCCGGCCTGGAGGGTGAGCGCCGCGCCCGCGTACTGGCAACCATCCCGCTCGGCCGCCTGGGCCGGCCGCCGGAGATCGCGGCGGCGGCGGTTTTCCTGCTGTCGGATGCGGCCAGCTACATCCACGGCGAGACGCTCACCGTCGATGGCGGCCTGATGACCGACTGAGCGCTGCCGGCGTCAGTCCTCGAGCCAACCGGCCAGGTGCTGCTCGCAGAAGCGCTGCCAGCGCGCGTCGTCGGCCGAGGAGGCTGCCCCTCGGTCGGCCAGATGCTCGGCCGGGTCAGCGGTCCAGCGGGCTGGCAGGGCATCACCCGGCGCCAGCGACGAACTCGCCGCGCCGGCGGTGGCCGCCGGCTCGCCCCAATGCTCGATCTGCGGGAGGTCGGTGTACAATTCGATCTGTTGCGGCACGTCGCTGAGATCAGCCGGGCCGATGCCAAGCCGATGCCGCTCGTCGGCGATGGCGTTGAGCGGCGTGCGCCCGCTCAACGCCGGCCGAGGTGTGACAAGCCAGCGCTCGTACTGGTCAGCGAACCATTGCCGGTACCAGGCCAGATCGGCCGGCGCCTCCGATCCCTCGCGCAGCACGCGCTCGGCGCACTGGCGGACGAGATCGATCGCCAGTTCCCGCATGAGCTGTAATTCTAGCGAACCCATCACCTCACCTTAGTGCGAGCGACGACGCGACAGAGCCACGCGCGACCGGGTCCGGCCGCGCTCGGGCCTATGGCTACTGTAGCGCCTCGATCGCGCTGGTGGATGACAGTTCTCTTACACACTGACCACCAGCCCCGTAGGAATGGCGACAGGCTGGTATGAAGCCGGCGCCGCTGAGCCGGGCGCGGGCTACGGGCTGTCCGGTGGTGGCGCCGGGAGCGGCTCGTGGCCGACATGCTCGACGTAGATCGGCGCCTCACCCACCAGCAGCGGCAGCCCTCCATCCTGCGCCGCGATCACCTGGCTCTGGCCGTCACGCTGCGTGACAACCGCGTCGGGCGACCAGGTCGGCAGATTGAGCTGCGCACCGGCGCCGACGGTCCACAGGACATCGACATGGCGGCCAGCCCGATCGTAGCGGTAGCCGAACACCTCCGGGCCGTCCTCCACATACAGATCATCCAGGACGATCGTCCCCTCGCCGCTCACACCGTCCGGCTCGTTGTCCAGGACCAGCGACTGAAACCGCACCGGGTACTGGATCACGCCGTCGCCATCGCTGTGGGCAAAGCTGTCAAAGGGCGCCTCGCACTGCTGCCAACCGCCGGCGATCGCGCACAGGAAGACCCGGAAGTACTCGTCCGATGCATCCCGGAACGTAGCCCACAGGAGATGGCCCGAGCTGTCGCCACGGACCCAGACGCCCAGACGCTGTGGCTCGCCAGGCACGCCGACTATCCGCTGCAGGTCGACGTAAGCTTTGCCACCATTAGTGAAGGCGTAGCGCACGCGACCGCCAAAACTGCCGCCAGCACGCTCGTCGCTGGTTCGCTCCACCTGGGCCGTCGCGCCATCGCCCCAGGCGTGCCAGCCCTGCTCATCCTCAAAATCGTTCACGATCGTGCGCCCGGCCACCTGGAGGTCCAGCCGGCGCACGAACGACGCATTGTCGAGCCGGCGCGTGAGGGTCCGCAGCGCCGTGGCGGCCGGCTTCGGCGTGCGCCAGTCATTGGCGACCAGGCCGAAGTTATTCTCATCATTGCCCGGATCCGAGCCATCGTTGCGCCAGTTGTACCAGAACGCGCGCTCCACGCCCGGGCTAGTCGTCGCCTGCACAAATCCCCGCACGAGGTAGTTTGCCTGCGCATCGCCGTCGCCCACGCCCCAGTGACCCGGCGTCGAGGTCGGCCAGCCGAACTCCGTCAGCCAGATCGGCTTGTTGCCGCCGTGCCGGTCAACGAAAGCCCGCAGCTTGGCAATCTCGCCGTCGGCCAGCGCGCCGCGCTCCGGGCTTTTCGGAGCGACGTAGGGGTGGGCGGCCACGACGTCAAACGCATCCCAGCCAGCAGCCGCGACGACGCGCTCCAGGAAGGCAATGTCGCTGCCTGAGACGCCACCCAGGACGACGCGCGCGCCGGGGTCGGCGGCGCGGATGGCGTCGGAGGCCACCCGCAGCAAGGCGGCATAGGCCTCCGGTTTCGGTTCCGGCTGCCAGAAGTACGCATGGTTCGGCTCGTTCCAGACCTCCCAGGCGCGCACCCGGCCGCGATAGCGGCTGACGACCGTGCTGACGTACTCGCGATAGGCATCCAAGTTGGCGGGCATCGCCCACACGGGCTGGTTGCTGCCGGCGCCCGCTCCGGGATTGGCCCAGCCCACGCTGTACACGAGCAATCCCAGAATGCTCAGCCCGCGCGCGGTGGCCGTGTCCACCAGCTCATCCGAGAAGCCCCAATCCCACCGCCCCGGCCGGTGCTGGATGACGTCCCAGCGGAACTCCTCGCGCACCCAGCTGACGTTGTGGCGAGCCACCAGATCGAGCGGCACGTGCATCCGCCCGAACTGCCCGAAGCGGGTGCCAACATGTGTATTGACGCCGAACGGTGAGCTGACCGCCTGGGCCTGAGCCACCGGCGCTGGCGGCAGCCACAGCGGACCAGCCGCGATCACGATCGCAACCAGAATCAGGAGCCATTGGCGACCGCCACGTGACATTGCTCCCGCCCCTCCGCACGTGACCAGGACACCATGGCGCCCCGTCAGTGCCATTTTCTCAGCCGCATGGTACGCCGATAGCTGCTGCCATCCGCACGACCAGTATAGCAGCGCCCCCCGGCCGGCCAGCCACGCCCGGCATAGTACTCTGCTCTCACCGGTGGCGCCCCAGTGCACCCCGGTTCCGTGCGACCGCTGGGCGAGTCAGAAAAGTACCTCCCCCGACCGGGCAAGCCCGACCGGGGGAGGTACGCGGAGGGAGGAGGAAGGAGTAGGCAGGAAGGCCGGCGGACATCGCCCATGGGCTTCGCCTCATCGTGGGCCGGTTCGATGCCGCCTATGCTGAGTGTACGCATCCAACCACGCGCCAGATGTTCCTGTCGAGGTTGGCCCGTCTTCGGCACACTGGTAGAACGACGGACACCGGGCACGGATGTATGACCGGCCACCGGCGCCACCGGTGTCCAGTATCGGGCCGACACCTGGCCGCGCCGGTGGCGCTGGCTGGCCTATCCCGTCGGGAGTGGTCGTGGCTGCTGGCGTCCTGCCGCTAGCCTGCCCGCCTTACCCGTGCGCGACGACGGCGACCTCGTCCCTGCCGAAGAGGGCCAGCAGCCGGGTCTGGTTGAACCCGACGATCACCTCGGCGCCGTAGACCGTGACCGGCACCGCCTGGACCGCCATTTGCTCCAACTCTCGAACGGCCGCACGATCGACGTTGATGTTCTTTTCCAGGAACGGCACCTGCCGGCGTGCCAGGAAGGTTTTCGTGCGCTCACAGAACTCGCAGTTCGGCACCGTGTAGACGATCGCTTCGAACATGCCCGTGACTTCCTCCCCGCACTCATCCTCATCCGGCTGACAGAGCCGGTCCTGCCCTCGATCAATCGGCAGTCTAGCATACCGAACCGGACCCCGCCGGTTTGGTCATGGCTCGGCCATGGCGCCCACCATGGCGCAGGCCTGGCCATGCTACGATAGCTGCCGGATGCGGCGGCGATCTCCCAGATAAACGATGGAGGGCAGGCGCGATGGGCGAGCGAGTGGCGCTGGTGCGGTGCGCGGCGACCGAATCGGACGCAGCGGTGGAGACGGCGCTGCTGCGCGGCGCTGACCTGGTCGGCGACATCGGTCGGGGCTTGCGCAACAAGAAGAAGGTGCTGATCAAGCCCAATCTGGGCACCAACGATGTCAGACTCCATCAGGGCCGGCAAGTGGCGCTGACCGACCCGACTGTCCTGGCGGCGACGGTGCGCTTGATCCGGCGCTTTCATGACGGTGATATCGTCATCGGCGACGCGACGACCGGCTCATCTTGCCACGACGTCTGGCGGCAGGTTGGACACGACCGCGCGCTGCGCGATCTCGACGTTCGAGTGGTCGACTTCAAGGATGGTCCCTGGGTCGAGTGTGCCGTGCCCGGCGGCGGCATCATGTTCGATCGCTACTGGATGAACCATGAGTTCGCCGATGCCGACGCCATTGTCTCCGTCGCCAAGTTGAAGTCGCACGTGTCGACAGGCTCGACCGGCACCCTCAAGAATCTCTTCGGCATGACACCGACACTGCACTATGGCAGTCCGCGCCGCTATCTCCACGCGCCGATCCGGCTGCCCCGCACGATCGCCGATCTCGGCCTGACGTTCCCGCCGGTGCTGTGCGTGATCGATGGACTGGTCGGGCAGAGCGAACGCGAGTGGCACGGACCGCCGGTCGAGACGGGCCTGCTGATCGTCGGCACGAACACCATCGCCGTCGACGCAGCCGCCATGCTCGTCCAGGGCCTCGATCCCGAAGGGGACTATGGCGACTACCCGTTCCTATTCGACAACAATCCCCTGGCGCTGGCGGCCGCGCGCGGCCTGGGACCGAACCGGCGCGACGACATCGAACTGGTTGGCGATGGGTTGGCCGCGCTGCGCAAACCCTTCACGGTTGACCGTAACAACCTGGACGACACCCGACGCACACGCCAGGAAGTCGCCATGCAGGCGCTCCGGTACCGTGCGGATGCCGAGAGCTACCGTCCTGGCTACGGCGGCCGCATCGTCGCGCTGGCCGGTGGTCAGGTGATCGCGGCAGCCGACACGGTCGATGCCTTTGGGCCGCGCGCCCAGCTCGATGGTGGGCGCAATCTGGGCGGCATCTTCATCAAGAAGGTGATGCCGGCGGGCGATGACGGCGAGCGGCTGGCCGTCTACGACGCCATCGCCGCCGGTGGTGCGTAACGCCGGCCAGCCAAGCGAGCGGACGCCGGACCACAGCATCGTGGTCCGGCGCTCGTGGCACGCGGCAGTGACGCCGGAACCGGGCTATTCGACCAGCACCCGCTGGCGGGGGAGCAGGCCGGTGAGACCGGTCGCTGGCCCGGGCGACGCCACACCGACGCCGGGCTGCCGCCGCTCGTAGGCTAGCGTGAGCAGCCGCTGGATGGCCGCATCGGTCAGCAAGAACGTCTCGTACTTGTTGCTGACTTTGCCTTCGACCACCGGCATGGCCTGAATGAGCAGACCCTCTTCATGCTCGATCACCCGCACATGGCGAAAGCCGCGCTCATCGAGGAAGTGCCCCAGCGCCCGCAGCACATCCTGGTAATCCGTGCCCGGCAAGCCTCGAAATAGGTTCATATCCATCCTCCCGACCGTCCATCCACGCCATCCACAGCGACGCCTAGCGCCACCACCGTCGCTCGGCCTTAGCCACCGGCACGGCGGGCAACGCTATGCCCTCAATCGTCTCCCTCACCTCACTCGCCTCAATCAGGATCGTGACCGGGGTCCAGACCGACTGCTCATGTCCCCATTGGATCTCAAGAGCATGCACGATGAAGCCATCGTCGGCCTGGTGGACCAGGACTTCCTTGAACGCGCCCCGCTCATCGAGGATGTGACCTACGGCCTGCAACTGGCGCGCCAGCGAGCGATCATCGGTGGTCATGTCGGCCTCCTCGGCGGTGCCCGGAACCGTGACCGCCCACGGCCTCATCCGGGTCTGCTGATAGCGTACGCCGCTGGCGTGACAGCCAGATGACGGGCCGGCGGCGGCAGGTGACAGGTCCGTCACCGAACGAGCGCCGGGCACAACAACGGGGAGCCGGCGCTCGCCAGCTCCCCGTTTTCCTGGTCGATCGGTTGTCAGACGCTAGCCGCGGGCAGTCAAGCGGCGAACGTGCGCAGGTCGCGACCATCGAGCCGGAGCTTGCGCAGCGCCTGAGCCTCGAGCTGGCGTGCCCGCTCGCGGCTGATGTGCAGCGCCTCACCAACTTCGGCCAGCGTTCGCGGCGGCTTGCCGTCCAGCCCGTGCCGCAACTCGATCACCAGCCGTTCCCGGTCGGTGAGCTTGTTGAGCGCGTCGCGCACGGCCGTCCGCAAGGCACGATCCTCGGCGACTTCGCCGGCGGTCGGACCCTCGTCAGCGACCACTTCGGCCAGCGTCGCGCCGTCCTCAGTGACCGGCGCATCCAGGCTCGCCGGCATCAGGCTCGCCTTAAGCGCCGCCTCGACCTTGTCGACCGTCGTCTCCAGCGCCTGCGCCAACTCGGCCGCCGTCGCCGGTCGGCCATGCTGCTGCTCGATCACCAGCGCCGCCCGCTGCAGCCGACCCAGCAAGCCGACCAGGTGCTCGGGCAGCCGCACGCTGCGCCCCTGCTCTACCAGCGCCCGCCGGACGGCCTGGCGGATCCACCAGGTCGCGTAGGTCGAGAACCGGTAGCCCAGGTCCGGATCATAGCGCTCAGCGGCGCGCAGCAGGCCGAGTGTGCCTTCCTGCATCAGGTCTTCCAGCGGCAGACCCCGACCGGCATAGCGCCGCGCAATCGAGAGCGCCAGGCGCAGGTTGAAGCGGACCAGGCGCTCGCGCGCCTCATCGCCCTTGTAGATCTCGCGCTCAAGCCGGCGCCGCTCGGTGGCTGACAGATCCAGCTCCTCGCGCAACCGCGTCGCCCCCCGTCGGCCAGCCGCCAGGGCACGGGCCAGCGCGACCTCCTCCTCAGCCGACAGCAGTGGGTGTGTCGCCAGCGCCCGCAGCGGCGCATCCGGCACATCCGCCTCAGCATCGAAGGAGACCGGCTCCATCTCGAGCAGCTCCACGGTATCCAACTTCAGATCCTCAAGCGTCTCAACAGCCATCTGTCCCCTCAATTCCCGTCAGGGTCGCGCTCAGAGCCGCGAGAGAGGTGGCAAACGCCCGGTCACATCGTGATCGTGCCGGGCGTTCTCACAAGCACAGGGCGCTATTTTTCCAACGATAGTATACGACAATAGCCCGTTTTGGTCAAGCCTGGCTCCCTGATGGGCCGGCGTCACCGCCCGAACCGGGACCATTCTCTCACCGCCTCCATGCCGACGTCGGTCACGGCGGTCCGCTACCTATCTACTGTACGCACGCGCCACCAACACGGATGACTCTGCCGCACAGCGCGACTACTGTATTAACGTCGCGCGCCGCCCTCCCGTTGCATGGGGCGGCGCTCCGGACCGACATCGATTGGAGGGTGGCCCACGGTGACCGTGGCTCAGTGCGCTGATCGGAGCGGATCAACCTGATCCGCGGTTGGCTCCGCTCAACAGAACCAGGTCTCGGTCAGTCGCGGCGGCAACGGCCGCAACACACGCGCCGCCGGCGCTGGCGCGGGATGCGCGACCAGCGCCGCGGCCACCGTCCGCAGCGTCACCAGCGTCTCAGCCGCCGGTCGACGCCGGCGCGTGGCGGCTTCCACCAGGGCCAGGACCGTCCGATGCAACTCGTCCATGCGCGGGTCGGGATGCCGCCAGACATGGGTGAAGTTCGCCGCGTCCAGCTCGCCGAAAAAGCGCGCGGTGTCCGGGTCGTCCAGCAGGGCCGAGCCAGGCGGCACGAGCAGCCGAATGGCGAAATGAACCGGGTCGACATGCTCGTCAAGACCCTCGGCCAGCACCCAGTCCAGCAACTCCAGGTAGTCATCTGGCGTCGTCCAGGGGGTGAAGGCCAGCAGTGACGGCCGCAGCGCGATACCCGCGCCATCGAGGATGGCCAGCGCAGCGTCGATGTCGGCGCGTGTGTGGCCCTTGTCCAGCCGGCGCAGCACCTCGTCGCTGCGCGATTCGACGGCCGACACGATGAAGAGACAGCCGAGCCGCGCCAGCTCGCTGACCGCTGCGCGGTGGCGGATGATGTGCTCGATCTTCACCGTGGCATCGAAGGTGACGCCTGGGAACGCGGCGTGGAGGGCGCGCGCCACCCGAAGCGCGTGAGTCGGGCCGTTGAGGAAGTCGGGGTCACCGAAGCTGATGTGGCTGATACCCTGCTCTACCTGCTGGCGCACATCGGCGATGACGACTGGGACCGGCACGGCAAAGAATCGACCGCGGTAGACCGGGGTCAGCGGGCAATGACGGCAGGTGTGGCGACAACCGCGCGTACTCTCGGCCGACCCGGCCAGAACCTCCTCGCCGCGCCACAGCAGGCGCGCGTAGCGCGTGGCCGGTGGCAGCGCGGCACGCTGCGGCACACCGAGTTCGAGGCGGCGCAGCGCGGGCACAGCTGCACGATCGCCTACCACCTCGGTGGCCAGCAGCGCCGCTGGCGGCGAGCCTGGACCGGCGCCGATCACCTGCTCGACAAGGTCCAGGAGATCTTGCTCTACCTCGCCGCCAAGGACCGAGTCGACCAGGCCCGACCGCAGCAGATAGTCGGCATTCAGCACGGCATACAGGCCGAACGCCAGTCGATGTGCGGTCGGATTCAGTTGCCGGGCGCGCTCGAGGATCGGCACAGCCAACCGCAACGCGGTGTGCATCGGCGTGGCGATGGCAATAAGCCGGGCGCCGCGCAGGGCGGTGTCGGTCAGCGGCTCAACCGCGCTGTCGATGACGGTAGCCTGGACGCCGGCGCGCTCGAGGTAGGCCAGCGGCCAGGCCAGACTCAGCGGCTGCCGACCCAGCTCGTAGCACGCGATCAGGAGCACCGCGCCAGCCGCGGTCGAGGCCGGCGCCGCCAACGTCGGCTGGAGACACCGGCCCTGCATCGCGGCAGTCAACCCGCTAGCCGGGGCCATGTCAACCCTTGCGCGGCGCGCCGCCGCCCTTGGCCGCCGGTGCACCACCGCCCTTGGCTGCTGGCGCGCCACCACCCTTGGCCGACCCAGCCTGGCTCGGGTCCACCCAGCCCTCGGGGACGCGTGCGTTCTCGCCGAAGAAGAACTCCTCCATCTCCTCCTGCAGCGACTGGCGCGTGCGCGGATCCGCCATGTTCAGGCCATAGTGGTTCATCAGCAGCGTCGCGTGTCGCTGCCACAGTTGCCAGGCCTCGGCCGACACCTCATCAAAAATGCGCTGGCCAAGCTCACCCGGCACGGGCGGCCGCTCGAGGCCAGGCAACTCGCGTCCCAGCTTGACGCACTGCACCATCCGCGCCATCCAGGCTCCTCGCTTCCCCACTCTGCCAGACTGCGGCGCCGCCGCCGAGCGCGATCGGCTGCGTGGTAGACTCGATTGTATGGCACCATCGTCGCCCCCGCCATTACCGCACCTGACCGCGCCCCGCGTCGTGTTCTTTGGCATGACCGGCCGTTTCTCATCGCTGGTGCTTGCCGCCCTGCTCGCCACGGACATCGATGTCGCTGCGGTCGTCGTGCCGGCGCTGCCGACGGCGGGTGCGCCACCCGTGACCGCGCTCGCCCCGCGTGGCGCCCTACGCCGGTCGCTGCCGCTCCTCGGCCAGGATCACGAGCCGACCGTGGTCGAGCAGGCTCGGCAGCGGGGTATTCCCGCACTTGCCGTCGCGGTGATGGACGACCCGCTGACCGTCACCGTCATCGGCGGCTATCATCCCGATCTGCTGGGCGTCGCCTGCTTCCCGCACCGGTTGCCGCCTCGCCTGCTGGCGTGCGCTCGGTGCGGCGGCCTGAATGTCCATCCGTCGCTTTTGCCGCGCGGGCGCGGGCCGGCGCCGCGCTTCTGGGCGTTCCGCCACGGCCTGACGCGCTCGGGCGTGACCGTGCATGTGATGACGTCCGCACTGGACGCCGGCCCAATCGTGCGCCAGGCGCCCATCGCCCTGCCGGTGGGTCTGACTGCCGGCGGCTTTGACGAGCGGGCCGGCCGGCTGGGTGGCCACTTGCTGATCCAGGCGGCGCGCGCACTGGTCGCCGGCACGGCCCAGCCGATCGCGCAGGATGAGGCGGCCGCGTCCTATGACCCCGCGCCGACCGCGGACGACTATCTCGTGCCCCTCGACGGGCCGGCCCGCGCCGCCTATCGGTTTGTCGCCGGCGTGGCGGGTGATGGCGGCCCCCTGGCCGTGCCAGTCGACGGCCGGCGCGTCCCCATTCAGGCGGCAGTGTCGCACCGCACGACCGGCGACCTTGGCCTGCCCTGGCAGTGGCGCGCTGGCGTCCTCTGGCTCCAGTGTCACCCCGGCCTGCTGGTAGTGCGGCCGGTTGAGGGACACTCGCTCCGCCGCCTCGACACGCCGGCCGCCCAGCCGGTCGCCGACCGGTGAGCCAGGCGCTGCTAGCGGCCATCGCCGCACTCGACGGCAGCGAGCGCCTGGTGGCGTTCGCCAACGGCCTGCGCGTCGGATACACCCACTTGGGCGACCAGTGGCTTACCTTTGTCGAAACACACCAGGGCGGGCGGCAACAGGCGTTCCATCCAGACGCCTTTGCCGCCTACGCTTTCGTGCGCGCCCAGGGTCTGGCCGAGCAGCCGTTCGTGATACTCGACAGCTAGCGTGGCACGACGTGCGCCTCCGTCGCGCCAGGGAGAAGGGCTGTGCTGCAACCACCCGACACCACCGAACCGACCCAGCCCCAGCTTGACCCGACCGATCGCCCCCATGGGCGCGCCGGGCGCGGCTGGCTGGCCCATTTCCGTGATGAGGCCGACCTGAAGAGCGGGCTGGTCAGCGCTGCGATCGGCTACCTGGGCATGGAGGTCGCCAACCTGGCGATCGGGCCGCTGCCGCCGATGGTGATGGGCTTCGGGGCGCTCGGCATCGCGCTGGTAGCGCTCTTCGGCGTCGTGCCGGCCCTGCGGCGCGGTCGATGGCGGCGCTAATGGCCTCTTGCCAAGCGTCACCCAATGCGTTTCACTATCCACGCTCTCCCGGTGCCCGTGGCCACGCGGCCGTCACGTGTCGGGTCGCCCCGCCCCCAGCCAAGAGGATGGACCATGATCGACGACGTGGCTAAAGAATCGTCCGAGCGCATGGACAAGACGATCGAGGCGCTGCACCGCGACCTGATGACGATCCGCACCGGGCGTGCCTCGCCGAGCCTGGTTGAGCGAGTCATGGTCGACGCTTACGGCACACAGGTGCCATTGCAGCAACTGGCCGGCATCAACGCGCCGGAGGCGCGGCTGCTGGTCGTCCAGCCCTACGATCGCTCGACGATCGGCGCCATCGACAAAGCGCTGCGCAAGGCCGATCTGGGCTTCAACCCCTCGAACGACGGCACGGTGCTGCGCATCGCCGTGCCGGCCCTGACCGAGGAGCGACGCCGCGAGATGGTCAAACTCGTTCACCGCTACGGTGAGGATGCCCGCGTTGCCGTGCGCAATATCCGGCGCGACGCGATCAAGGACCTCGTCGATCTGGAGCATGAGAAACTGATCTCTGAGGACGACTTGAAGCGCGGCCAGGACCGCGTGCAAGACATCACGGACCGTCACATCAAGCAGGTGGACGAGATCGGCAAGATCAAAGAGCAGGAGGTCATGAGTGTCTAGGCGTGACCGCGCCCGACGCGGCGACAGGCGCCCATGCACGCCGGTTCCAGCGCCACGCCGGCGCCGATGAAGGTAGCGGACGAGATGGGCAACGGGCGAATCGAGCCGCCACGGCACATCGCGATCATCATGGATGGCAACGGCCGCTGGGCCACGCGCCGCGGACTGCCGCGCGCGGAGGGTCACGCCGCCGGCACCGAGAACATTCGACCGATCATCCGGGCCTGCCCTCCGCTCGGGGTTTCCCACCTGACGCTCTACGCCTTCTCCACCGAGAACTGGTCCCGGCCGGAGGAGGAGGTGCAGGCACTGATGCAGATCCTGAGTCAGGTGATCCAGCGCGAGACGGCGGAGTTGCACCGCAACAACGTGCGCCTGCGGCACATCGGACGCCTGGAGGGCCTATCGGCCGATCTGCGCGCGGCCATCGTCGACGCCATCGATTTGACCGGCGGCAACACGGGTCTAAACGTGACGCTGGCCTTCAACTATGGCGGGCGCGACGAATTGGTGCGCGCGGTGCGACGGCTGGTGATCGACGGCCTCCCGCACGATGAGATCTCGGAGCAACTGGTATCTGGCTATCTCGACAGTGCCGACCTGCCCGATCCCGACCTGATCATTCGCACCGCCGGCGAGCAGCGGCTCTCGAATTTCCTTATCTGGCAGGCCGCCTATGCGGAGTACTGGTTCACGCCGGTACTCTGGCCGGATTTCGGCCCGACCGACCTGGAGGAGGCCGTGGCGGCGTTCGTCAATCGCGAGCGCAAGTTTGGCCGTCTGGCGGAGGTGTAGGTGTTGCGGCAACGGACGATCAGCGCCACGCTGATCGTCATTGGCACGTTGGCGGCCATCGCCGCCGGCGGCTGGATCTTCCTGGCCGCAGCGCTCGTCACCACCCTGGCGGCGCTCGACGAGTTCATGGCCATGGTCAGCAAGGCCGGCTACGCGCCAGCGCGACTGCTCGGGTTCGTGCTCGTCATCGCCTTCATGCTGGTGGCGCAACTCGGCGCGCCCGGCCGCCTCCTCGGCGAGACGGTCTTGCTGGCTGTCATTGGCCCGCTGCTGACAGTCATGCTGCGCCGCAGCCTGACCGGCACGATGCAGGACTGGGCGGTGTCGGTCGCCGGCATCCTCTACATCGGCTGGCTGGCGGCCCACGCCGTCCTGCTGCGCACGCTGCCGCAGCCGCCCTCGCTGGGTGAGTTCCTGCAGACCGATCTCGTGACGATCCCGGCGACCGGACAGCTCTCGCTTGGGTTACGGTGGACACTGGCGGCGGTGCTGACGACCTGGGCCACGGATACCACGGCCTTCTTCGTTGGTCGCACCTGGGGCCGCCACCTGCTGATACCCGTCCTCAGTCCGAAGAAGACCTGGGAAGGCGCCGCTGGCGGGCTGATCGCCGCCGTGGTCGCCTTCGTCGCCTGCACCGTGGTGCTGGCCCTGCCGGTTGGCGTCGCCGTGGCGATCATCTTTGGCACGTGCCTGGGCATGCTGGCCCAGGTGGGCGACTTGGCCGAGTCGCTGATCAAGCGGCAGACCGGAGTCAAGGACGCCGGCACGGCTATTCCCGGGCATGGCGGGGTGCTGGACCGCATCGACAGCCTGCTCTTTACGCTGCCGACGACCTACTATTTCGCAACCTTCGTCGGGTAGGTCACCGTGCTGGCGGCACGATGCCCACCCACCAGGCCCCCAACAACCCACCGCAGGCCAGCCCGGCCAACACGACCGCCGGCGCCACCAGCCAGAGGCTCTCAGGCGCCAGGCCAGGTGGTGCGTAGCGGCTCGCCGGCCCGGTCGCGCCGAGTGAGGCGTTCAGCAGCAGCAGCAGCGGCGCCGACAGGCCGGCAGTCACCAGCGCCAGGCCAGCCCAGGCGCGCGGCTCGCGCTCGCCCAGCCAGGCGCCCGTCAGCCAGCCGCC
>JADLAZ010000037.1 GCA_020849725.1 Chloroflexota bacterium | reverse complement strand
GTCTCCGGGTAGCGCCAGCCCTCGTGGCAGATGGCGATGCCGAACGGCACGTCGTGAACGGTGAAGAGGCGGCGCGCGTCGCCGGGCACGTAGTCGGCCTCCTCCTCCGGCGCGATCTGGTTCTTGGTCTGGCAGCCTTGCACCGTGCCGTCCGCGTCAACGACCCAGGCCAGATTGAGCAGCCCGGCCGGGCTGGCCCACTCCATCGGCATGATCGTGGCGATCCGGTGCCGGCGTGCTAGCTCGCAGACGTCGCGCAGCGCCTGCTCCTGCGCGGCCTGGTCGGGTGGCGGGGTCGTGAAATCGAGGCCGCGATAACCGGGCAGGTAGGTTTCCGGGAAGCAGACGATGGCCACGCCCCGCGCCGCGGCCTCGGCCAGGAAACGCTCCACCGTGGCCAACCCGTCCGCGCGCGTCGCGGCTACCCGCGGTGACGCTAACCCGATTCGCAGTGTTGCCGGCAGCATCGACTATTGCCCCTCTTTCCGCGTCACGACGCCGCACCTGTGGCCGTCATAGTAGCACCAGCGTGCCAGGCGCGTTTGCCCAGCCGCGCGGCGCTCCCGTACAATCCCCATCCGGAGGGCCGGCCGGTGCGCCGACTGAGGCGACCAGCAGGGAGACCACGTGGCGGTGCGGGCGCGGTGTGCTGCCCCTAGCTATTGGCGACTGGCCGGGACGGGTGATGGAGAACCAGCCGATCGACAAGGTGCGCGGCATGCTCGATCTGCTGCCCGACGAGCGGCGGGTGCAGGTGGCGGTCGGCGAGACGCTGGCGGCGCACATCGCCGCCTATGGCTACCGCGCCCTCGATCTGCCAGTGTTGGAACGGACGGAGCTTTACTTGCGCAAGGTCGGCCAGGAGATGGTCGCCAAGCTCTACGCCTTCCGGCACCACAACCGCGACCTGTGCTTGCGCCCGGAGTTGACCGCCTCGGTCGTGCGCGCCTACGTCGCCTACTACCAGAATGCCGGACTGCCACTGCGGCTGGCCTACGCCGGCCCGGTCTTCCGCTACGAAGCGCCGGGCAAAGGGCGCTACCGCCAGTTCACCGAGGTCGGCGTCGAGTTGCTCGGCGCGGGGCTGCCGGCGGCTGATGCCGAGGTGATCCACATCGCGGCGGACGGGTTGGAGCGGCTGGGGCTGCGCGACTATCGCGTCGTCATCGGTCACATCGGCATCGCCCAGGCGTTCCTGGCTGGGCTGACGCTGGACGACCGCGTGCGCGACTGGCTGACCTGGAGCATGGAGGACCTGCGCCAGCACGACGAGGAGCACCTGCACCACGCGCTCGATGCGGTGCTGCCGGCGGCCAACGGCGCGGCGCCGGCGCTCGACGAGGCGTTGGCGGCGGCCGGCGAGGTGACCGGCTGGGGCGCGCTGCCGCCGGACGAGGCCGAGCGGGTGGTGTTGCGCGTGCTGCGCGGCGCGGGGTTCGACCTGTCCGGCAGCCGGCGCACGCCGGAGGAGATCGCGCGGCGACTGGTCGGCAAGCTGACCCAGCGGCGCGGCAATGCCGACGTGGAGCGGGCACTCGGCTTCCTGCGGCGGCTGGCCCGGTTGCGCGGCGCGCCCGATGCGGTGCTGGCCGACCTGCGGGCGCTGCTGGCCGAGGAGCGGCTGGCCGATGATGCCGTGCGCCAGGTTGAGGCGCTGCTGGAGGATCTGGATGCCTACGGCCTGTCGCGCGAGCGGATCACGCTCGACGCCGGGCTGGGACGGGGGCTGCATTTCTACACCGGCATCATCTTCGAGATCTACGAGGGCGCATCGCAACTGGCTGGCGGTGGCCGCTACGATGACCTGGCGACGGTGCTGGGCGCGCGCGAGCGCACGCCGGCCTGCGGCTTCGCCTACGGGCTGGAGCGGATCGTCGAGGTGCTGCAGGCGCGCGGGCTGACTCCCACCCTGCCGACCGATGGGCCGGAGGTGCTGGTCTGCGCCGTCAGCCCGGCCGAGAGCGCCTATGCCATTCGCGTGGCGCACACGCTGCGGCAGCGTGGCCGGCGCGTGGAGTTAGATGTGCGCCAGCGCGGCGTGCGTGCCAACCTGGAGACGGCCAACCGGCGCGCCATTCCCTACGTCGCCATCGTCGGTGAGGCCGAGCGGCGCGATGCGACCTATGTCTGGCGCGACATGGCGGCGCGGGCCGAAGAGCAGCGCGCCCTGGCCGGCGTCGCCCTGGAGCAGCCGTCATGAGCGGACGCACGCGACCGGCGACGCCGGCGCAGCCCGAGCCGGTTCCGACCGCGCCGCCGGCGCCGGTCATGCTCCGGGTCGGTGTGCCGAGCAAGGGCCGCATGGAGGAGGTGACGCTGCGCTTCCTCGACGCGGCCGGCCTGGCCGTCTACCGGCCGAACCCACGCCAGTACGTTGGGCGCATCGACAGCTTTCCCGAAGTCGCGGCCGTCTTCCAGCGCGCCACCGACATCGTCGCCAAGGTCGACGAGGGCAGCCTGGACATCGGCATCACCGGCTACGATGTCGTGTGCGAGTACCGCTACGATGACGACAACCTGATCGTGCTGCTGGACGATCTCGGCTACTCGAAGGCCCAGATCGTGGTGGCGGTGCCGGAGGGCTGGCTGGATGTCGCCAGCATGGCCGACCTGGCCGATCTGGCGGTCGAGTTCAAGGCGAGCGGGCGCGAGTTGCGCATCGCCACCCCCTATCCCAACCTGGCGCGCGCCTTCCTCTATCGGCACGGCGTCAACTACTTCGTGTTGACCGGCGCGCACGGCGCGCTGGAAGCGGCGCCGGCCATGGGCTATGCCGATCTCGTCGTCGAGATCACCGAGACTGGCACGACGCTGAGTGACAACCGGCTGAAGCTGCTGGACGACGGCCGCATCCTCCGCTCGCAGGCCTGCCTGATCGGCAACCGGCGGGCGCTGGTGGCCAGCGCTGAGAAGCGCCAGACGCTGCGCGGCCTGCTGGAGCTGATCGAGGCCCGGCTGCGGGCACGGCAGTTCCGCAGCATCACCGCCAACATCCGCGGCGACACGCCCGAGGAGGTTGCCCGTCACGTCGTGGCGCAGATGGAGACGGCCGGCGCGCAGGGGCCGACCATCGCCCGCGTCTACCCGAAGCAGGCGCCGCTCGCCGAAACCTGGTTCGCGGTGACGGTGCTGGTGCACAAGGAGTTGTTGCAGAAGGCCGTCGACCACCTGCGCCGCACTGGCGCCTCGGGCATCTCGGTGCTGACACCGGAGTACCTGTTCGAGGCCGAGTCGTGGACCTACAAGGCGACGCTGCGGGCGCTAGAGCAGGAGCGTGACCAGTGAGCGCGCTGCCGGCTGGGTTCGGCTCGGGTTGCCCGCTCGCGACGCTGGGCGCCAGCCCGGACATGCGCTGAGAGGGACGGCTCATGAGCTTCCCCATCTACGACACGGCGACGGCGCTTGCCGGAATCCTGCGGCGCCGACCACCGGACGAGACCGCGCTGTCAGATGAGGCGCGGGCAGGGCTGCGGCGCGTCTTTGGGCGCGATCTGAGCGCCGACGAGGCGGTGCGGACGATCCTGGATGATGTGCGTCACGAGGGCGACGCCGCCGTGCGGCGCTACACGGCGCTGTTCGACGGCGCAGAGCCGGCGGCGCTGGAGGTAACGCCGGACGAGATCGCGGCAGCGACGGCCGCGCTCGACCCGGCCGAGCTGGATGCCTGGCGGCTGGCGGTCGAGCAGGTTGAGGTGTTTCACCGTCACCAGGCCCGCTCTGGCTGGCTCGACATGGGACCGGACGGCGCGCTCGGCCAGATCGTGCGGCCGCTGGCGAAGGTCGGGCTGTACGCGCCGGGTGGGCGCAATGCCTACCCGTCGTCGTTGCTGATGGCGGCAGCGCCAGCGCGGGTGGCCGGCGTCGGCGAGGTCATCGTCTGCACGCCGCCGCGACCTGACGGCAGCCCGCGCATTCTGGCGGTGGCGGGGCTGTGCGGCGTCGACCGGGTATTTCGCATCGGTGGCGCGCAGGCGATTGCGGCGCTGGCCTACGGCACGGCAACCGTGCCGCGCGTCGACAAGGTTCTCGGGCCGGGCAACATCTTCGTGGCGCTGGCCAAGCGCCAGGTCTTCGGGCAGGTGGCGATCGACCAGCTGGCCGGGCCGACTGAGACGATGGTAATCGCCGACGACAGCGCCGCGCCGGCGACTGTCGCCGCCGACCTGCTGGCCCAGGCCGAGCATGACCCGATGGCGAGCGCCATCCTGCTGACGCCGTCGCGGGCGCTGGCCGAGGCGGTCGCCGGCGCGGTCGAGCGCCAACTGGCGGCGCTGCCACGGCGGGAGATTGCTGGGGCATCGCTGACCGCCAATGGCGGCGCCGTCGTCGTCGACGACATCCCGGCGGCGCTGGCGCTGGCCAACGAGTACGCGCCGGAGCATCTGTGCCTGCTGATGGCTAACCCCTGGCAGTGGCTGGATCAGGTTGTCAACGCCGGCGGCGTCTTCGTTGGCGATGATTCGTTTGAGGTGATGGGCGACTACATCGCCGGCCCGTCGCACATCATGCCGACCGGCGGCACCGCCCGCTTCTCGTCGCCGGTGCATGTCGGCGAGTTTCTGAAGATCACCAGCGTAGTCGCGCTCAACCGGCGCGGCCTGGGCCGGCTCGGACCCGCCGCCGCGCGTCTGGCGCGCGCCGAGGGGTTGGACGGCCACGCCGCCGCCGTCGAGGCGCGCGCGCCGGACGGGGTATGATGCCGCGCGCGCCCCGGCGGCGCGCGCGTGCCTTCGCGTTTGCTCAGCCGACCTGGAGACTGCCATGAGCCACGACCCGATCGATCGACTGGTGCGCCCGGCCGTGGCCGCGCTGGAGGCGTACACGCCGATCCTGCCGGTCGATGTGCTGGCGCGGCGGCTGGGCCTGCCGATGGCGCGGATCGTCAAGCTCGACGCCAACGAGAACCCGTACGGCTGCTCGCTGCGGGTGCAGGAGGCGCTGGCTAGCTTCGACCGCTACCAGCTCTATCCCGACCCGAACCAGGGCGCGCTGCGCGAGGCGCTGGCCCACTACACCGGCGCGCCGCCTGACCGCATCATTCCGGGCGCTGGCGCTGACGAGCTGATCGATCTGTTGATCGCCGCCTTCGTCGATCCCGGTGACGAGGTTATCATCTGCCCGCCGACGTTTGGCATGTACCAGACGCGTGCAGAGATCTTCGGCGGCCGGGTCGTGACCGTGTCGCGCCAGGCCGGCTTTGCCATCGACCCGGACGCCATCGTCGCCGCCGTCACGCCGCGCACGAAGCTGCTCTTCCTGGCCTCACCCAACAACCCAACCGGCAACCCGGTCAGTCACCAGCACATCGTGCGGCTGCTGCGGACCGGTGTCATCGTCGTCGTCGACGAGGCCTACTACGAATTCTACGGGCAGACGGTCGCACCGCTGGTGAGCGAGTTCGACAATCTGGTGGTGCTGCGCACGTTCAGCAAGTGGGCTGGATTGGCCGGACTGCGCCTTGGCTACGGCATCGTGCCGGCCGGCATCATCCGTCACCTGTGGAAGGTCAAGCAGCCCTACAACGTTAATGTCGCCGCGCAGGTGGCGGCTCTGGCGACGCTGGAGGACCGCGCGGCGGTTGAGGCGACGATCAAGCGCATCCGTGCCGAGCGCGGCCGGCTCTACCGCCAATTGCGCAAGCTGCTGCTGCTCCAGCCCTACGAGAGCGAGGCCAACTTCCTGCTGTGCAAAGTGCGCCTCGGCCAGGCTGGCGCGCTGCGCGAGGCGCTGGCGGCGCAGGGGATCTTCATCCGCCACTATGCCAGTGCTGACCTGCGCGGCTACGTGCGCATCAGTGTCGGTCGTCCCGAGGATACCGATACGCTGATGGCGGCGCTGCTGGCCCACACCGCCACGTTGACGCCGGTCGTCGCCGATCCGACGCACTGACGGCCGGGCCGGCGGCACAAGCACGCGCGCTCTTTGCCAGGCACGCCGGCCGGTCCATGCCACCCCATCGCGGAGCAGGACCGGCCGGCCAGTGGCTCAGTAGAGGGCGATCGTGAACTCGGTGTAGGACATGGCGCCGTTGCCGCCCTGGATCACCTGGCGGCCCTGTTCGATGCGTGCCAACCCGTCCTTGAGATCGATCTGACCGCGCATGCCCACCTGATAGCGCAGGCCGGCCTCACCCTCGAAGATGGCAGCCGCCTCGATCTCGACTGTCTGCTGCTTCTGACGCACGTCCCAATAGCCGACCATCACGGGGCTATCGTCGGCCGGAACGAACCGGAAGGAGCCGTCGTAGCCGAACTCCCAGCGCGCGCCGCCGTTGCGCCGCACGACCTGCTCGAACGGTTCACCGATGAGTGCGTGCACATCGACGATCTTGCCGCCGGTGAGCGTGAAGCCGACGACGAACTGGTTCTGGGCGGTGGCGATGCGCGCTGCGCCCGGCAGGACGCCGCTGGCAGCGGCCGGTGCGACCGGCGCTCCCAGGAGCGCGCCGCCGACGACGAGCGCGGCCAGGCCGCCGACGATGGACCGCCTGATGGGATGGCTGACGCTGTGCTGGCGCTCCATGGAACTAACCTCCGCTGCTGTGTGTTGACCATCACCGGGCACCGCTGCCCATCTCGACGATAGGCGCGCTGAGGCCCCATCTCGTCGGTCGAGGGGGCAGGGCCAGGCGGACGAGGGGCCGAGCCGACGCCTGGCCACATGGCCAGGGACAGCGCTGAGCCGAGGCAACCGCCACGGTCCGGTCCTGGCAACCGCGCGCTGCCGGGTAGCCGCCCGTGCCGTGGATCAGGCGCTGGTGGCGCGCTGGCGCTGGCGGTGGCGCTGGGCCTTGGCGCGGTTGCCGCAGTCGGCCATATCGCACCAGCGGCGGCTGCGGTTGCGGCTGTGGTCGATGAAGAGCCAGGCGCAGGTGGCGCCATCGCACTCGCGCACGCGGGCCAGGTCGTCGCCGGTCAAGAGGGCGGCGGCGGCGTGCGCCAGTGGCCAGAGCGGTCGGTCGAGCCGTGGTTTGCCCGGGGGGGTGGGCCAGACCCAGGTGAAACCGTCGGGACGGGCGACGAGGCGCAGAGCGGCTTGCGCCGTCGCTAGTTCGTCGTTCAGCAGCGCCAGTTCGACGGGTGGGATCGGCCGGCTAGCGGCGATGGCGGAGAACAGGCGATAGATCGCCTCGCGCAGCGCGATGGCGCGTGCGAACGCGGTCGCGGCCGCGCCCGGCGCTGAAGCGGCCGCCGCAGCCAGCCGGGCCGTGTCGGCATTGGTCATCACGCCGGCTGCGCCGCACCAGGTGAGCAGATCGGCATAGCCGAACAGCGCCTCATGCGGCTGCTCGCGGGTGCCGGAGACAGTGTTGGCGAAATCGAGGCACACGCGCGGTTCTGGCAACTCCTGGGCCGCGGGTGCTGTTTGCGGGGATATCACGTCGTCTCCTGAGGGCTGGATGCTGGAGGCGCGGGCACGATGCGCCACGGCCTGTGCCTCATCTCACTATACGCATAACTACCAAAATCGGATTGACAGGTTAGCACCTCTCTGCTATCATGTAACTCTCAAAGCCGACTTTGAGAGTTACGGACGAGCTGGCGGTACTGGGATAGGAGGGTGGCGATGGACCTGATCCTGATCGTGGCGGGGCTGGTGGGGCTGGCGGTCGCGGCGCTGCGCTGGGGCGTGGATAGCACCGACGGCCCTGACAGCGCCGAATGGGAGCGGCGGTGGCAGTGGGCGCGGGGCGGCACGCCGCTGACCGGCCGGGACATGCTCCGCTGAGTGCTGGCGGTCGCTGCCAACGCGCTTCGGCAGGCAGGGAAAGGAGTTGGCCCGTGATGACCCTGATGGACGATGAGTTGGCGCGTCTACAGCAGGCCGAGCGGCTTGCCTGGGCAGTGCACGCCGCGCGGCTGGCGCTGCTCCCGTCGGCCGGAGAGGGTGCCGCGCGGCAGGTTCTGGCTGGGTTGGCGGGCTGGCTGGCACGACGGCGCTGGGTGTTGGCCGTGCCGGCGCGGCCGAGCGCCTGGCCGGCGCCCAGGGTCCGCGGCGATGCGGGCTGACTGATGACGGCTGGCGCGGACGGTGGGTGCGACGACCGGCGAGACGGCGCGTTCACGCGGCGGCATGGTGCGGCATACTGATGGCTGCACCGCGACGCATGGCGCGCGGGTGACGACCGGCGCGCATCCCAGGAGAAGGCATGGAACCGCTCCCCCAGCCCCGCCGTGGCCGCATCGAGCGCGCGACGGCGGAGACGAGCATCGCCCTTAGTCTGACGGTCGATGGCGATGGCCAGGCCGACATCGCCACCGGCGTCGGCATCCTCGACCACTTCCTGACGCTGTTCGCCCGGCATGGGTTGTTCGATCTGACGGTGCGGGCGACCGGCGACCTGCACGTCGATAGCCATCACACGGTCGAGGACGTCGCCATCTGCCTGGGCCAGGCGCTGAAGGCAGCGCTCGGCGATGGGCGCGGGCTGCGTCGTACCGCCAGCCGGACCATGCCGATGGACGAGGCGCTGGTGACGGTCGCGGTCGATCTAGGCGGCCGCTCCTTCTGCGTCGTCAGCGGCGAGTGGGCCGGGCCGACCGTCGGCGGCATCGAGTGCGATCTGGTCCGGCACTTCTTCGACTCGCTGGCGCGCGAGGCGCGGCTCAATCTGCACGTGCTGCTCCACTACGGCAGCAACACGCACCACCAGGCCGAGGCGGCGATCAAGGGCTTCGCGCGGGCGCTGGATGAGGCCACGCAGCGCGACCCGCGCCTGGGTGAGCGCCTGCCGAGCACCAAGGAGCACATCGAGACCGCCTGAGCAGGGGCGGAGGACAAGCTGGCGACGTCAGTTGCCGGTCGTCGGCAGCGACACCATCCTCTGCCAGGCGCCCATTCGCGGCACACCGGTTGCGGCTCACCCAGCCGGTCGGCGACACTGGCGGCGGCGGATTCGTGCCGGGGTGTGAGGAGGAGAGGTCCGTGGCGCGCATTGCAACCGTCCTGGCCCGCGAGGTGCTCGACTCGCGCGGCAACCCGACCGTCGAGGTCGATGTCACGCTTGATGGCGGCCAGGTGGGGCGGGCCAGCGTGCCCTCGGGCGCGTCGACCGGCACTCACGAGGCGGTCGAGTTGCGCGACGGCGATGCGGCGCGCTACGGTGGCAAGGGTGTGCGCCGCGCGGTGGCTAATGTCGTCGACACGCTCGGCCCGGCGCTGATCGGGCGCGACCCAACCGATCAGCGTGCGTTAGACGCGCTGCTAATCGAACTGGACGGCACGTCCAATAAGGGACGACTGGGTGCGAACGCGATCCTGGGCTGCTCGTTGGCGGTGGCGCGAGCGGCCGCACTGGTGGCGGGCGTGCCGCTCTACCGTCACATCGCCGCGTTGGCCGGGGTGGACCGAACGCCGCTGCCGCTGCCGATGGTCAACATCATCTCTGGCGGTCTGCACGCTGGCGGCAACATCGATCTGCAGGACTTTCTGATGATTCCGGTCGGCGCCGGCAGCATGGTTGAGGCGCTGGCGATGACGGTCGCCGTGTATCGGGCCACCGGCGCGATCCTGCGCGAGCGGGGCATCACGACGCTGGTCGGCGATGAAGGCGGCTATGGCCCGCCGCTGGCGAGCAACGAGGCGGCGCTGGAGGTCGTCACCACCGCCATCGTTCGCGCCGGCTACCGACCGGGCGAGCAGGTCGCGATCGCTATCGACGTCGCGTCGACGCACTTCCACACTGCTGACGGTGGCTACGCGCTGCTGTCGGAGGGGCGCACGCTAACGCCGGCCGAGCTGATCGACCTGCTGGCCGACTGGGTCGGCCGCTACCCGGTTGTGTCGATCGAGGATGGGCTGGCCGAGGATGACTGGGCGCACTGGCCGGCGCTGACGGCGCGGCTGGGCGCGCGGGCGCAGATCATCGGCGACGACTTTTTCACGACGAACCGGGCGCGCGTCGAGAGGGGCATCGCCGCCGGTGCGGCCAACGCTGTGCTCGTGAAGATGAACCAGATCGGCACGCTGACCGAGACGCTGGATGTAGTGGCGCTGTGCCGCCAGGCGGGCTACCGGACGGTCATCTCGGCCCGCTCGGGCGAGACCGAGGACGACTTCCTGGCCGACCTGGCGGTCGGGTGCGCCGGCGGGCAGATCAAGATCGGCTCAATCGTGCGCTCGGAGCGGCTGGCCAAGTACAACCAGTTGCTGCGCATCGAGGAGCAACTCGGCGCGGCGGCGACATTCGCCGGCCGGTCGGCGCTGGCGCTGTAGGCCAGCGCCCGGTGCCCACCGGCGCCGGCACATCCAGCCACGTACTGCTGATGCTGTAGCAGTAGCCAGTCGCACGCTATAGACAGTTGTGTGTCGCGTGTGATATAACAGCCGGGCGCCGGTTCCCCAGGCCGGCCCGACAACCAGTGCCCTCTCCCGGAGTCGGCCCAGTCATCTGGCGGGCCGACCGTGAGTGCAAGGGTGACTGGCACCGTGAAGAGCATGGCGATCGGTCGCTGGGACTCGACGCCGCCGCGTCCGCCTGTGGCAGGCCGGACCGGTGTGGCGGGTCGAGGGCAGGGTGTGCCGGGCCGACGCCACCCGTGAAAGGATGTCCCCATGATTCGTCCCGCGCTGCGTTCGCTCCTCGGCCTCCTCGCCGCCGTGGTGATCGCGGGAGGAATGCCAGGCACGGCACAGGCGGGCTCCGGCACCAGCTGGCAGCCTGACGAACTGAACTGGTACGGCATCAGTCAACGGCGGTTGAACGATACGCGGGCCGACGCCGGTCTACCGCTGCTGGCCGCCGACGAGTATCTCTGGGGCCTCGCCCACGAGCGGGCGCGCGACATGCACCAGCGGCGCTACCTGGCGGCCGCCACGCCCGAGGGGCTTGACGCCGGCGCCTACATGCGCCAGGACGGCGCCCGCTACGAGCAGTGGTTCGAGTTCCGCGTCGAGGACGCCAGCGGCCGGCGGCAGGACAAGGCCGCCTGGCAGGTGATCAGCAACATCCTCAACGACGCCACCCAGCGCGCGATCATCGTTGGACCAAACGATCGGCTGGGTGTCGGTGTCAGAGAGGGCCGCGGGCGGCGTGTCTACGTCATCCTGATCGCCAAAGCTGCCCCGCCGGGGCCGCCCGTGCCGGTGGCTGCGCCAGGCAGCATCGCTCAGATCATCATCGACGCGGCACTGCGTCACGGTCTTGACCCGGACTTCTTCCTGCGGGTAGCCCGGTGCGAGTCGAACCTGAACCCGCGGGCGCTCAATCCGGGTGGGCCGTACATCGGCCTCTTCCAGTTCCACCCGAACACGTTCCGCGCCAATGGCGGGCGCGACATCTACGACCCCTACGACCAGGCCGAGACGGCGGCGCG